>JAEYPL010000047.1 GCA_023410905.1 Pseudomonadota bacterium | reverse complement strand
AGCGGCCGTCCGGGGAGTGTTTCCCATAGAATAGCCGGGTCGATGCACTCGATGCGCCCTTCGTCAATCAGTGGCTGGAAGCCTTCGACACGCGCTGCGGCTGCAACTGTCACACGCTCGGCGCGCTTGAGCAGCAGGCGCACCTAGCTCAGAGCCAGATGGCCGCCACCGACGACGAGAGGTGCGGCGGCGCCGACCTCCACAAAGATCGGAAATGTCGCCATAGCCTCACCCCGCCACCCAATAGGTCTGGACGAGACTGTCGGGCTGGATCTGGAACTCGAAGCCGTCCATCTCGTCCGTGGTTTCGATCTGGCAGGCGAGACGTGAGTTCTCGTCCGCCGTGGGGATGTCGTCGAGCTTGGCGAGCTCTTCGTCGGTGGGCGGGGAAAGCGCGTGCTGCCAGTGCGCCGGCACGCAGATATGGCAGGTACCGCAGACGCAGGCGCCGCCGCACTCGGCTCTCACAGGAAAGCCGTACATGCGCAGCAGGTCGAGAAGGCGCAGGCCGGCGATGGCCTCCCGCTGGAAATGGCTGCCGTCGGCCAGATAAATATGCAGCTTCAGGATCTTATCTTCGTCTTCTGCGGGGATCGGCTCGATGGTGGCCGTAGAACTTGTCTGCATCACGCGCTCCGTTGGTCGTGCGATGCAACATAATGGAAAAATAAACTATTGATACGGCGTAATGGAAATAAGAATAGAAAATCATTCCTCGTAACCCTAGGCGGATTGTATTTGTTTCGCAAGATGGGGGCCTGGGGAAGCCGATTGCCGATTTTCCGTCGCCAATGGGAAACGGTACCGCGACGGATAGCTGCCAGCGGCGTCCGCGGCGGCCAAGCGGCGCGAAAGCTGGCGCGCTCGTGGGGATCGACAGTCGTGCATACGACTTTCAAACTGATAGACACTTAGGCAGGCCGATGCCAATTTGAGCGCGACTTTCTATCCGGCGAGCACTATGCGTGCTTGCTGCGGTGCGAAAGCCGAGGGGAGCCAAGACGTTGATTTATTGCGCATGGATGCGCGCCGGGTCTTCAGGGCCAGGCGCAGGAATAGAGTGACCGATGCTGCGGCGCGCTCTTGACGGTCTCTATCTCGCCGCCGGCTACCTTGCCGGTTTCTTTCTGATCGCGATCTTCCTACTGATGATGGCGCTGTCGCTGGGGCGGCAGGTCGGCATCAATGTGCAGTCCGGTGACGACTTCACCGCGTGGTCCCTGGTCGCCATGTCGTTTCTTGCGCTCGCGCACACCTTCAAGTCATCCGAGCTGATACGGATGGGCTTGGTGATCGAGCGCCTGAGCGGGCGATCGCGACAGGTGATGGAATTGATCGCGCTGACGATCGGAACGGCGATCGTTAGCTCACTGACTTGGGCCGCAGTCACTATGACCTACGACAGCTGGATCTTGAATGATCTGTCGAGTGGCGTGGTATCCGTACCGCTCTGGATCCCTCAGCTTGGCTTCTCCGTCGGTTCGGCGATCCTTCTGATTGCTTTTCTTGACGAGCTCTACAATGTCGCGACGGGCGGCTACCCGCGCTATTCGAAGCCACCGCCGAAGACGAAAGAAGAGATCGTCGAGCGTGCCGCATCGGGGAATCTGTAGCGATGCAGCTCGAGCTGGTTCAAATCGCATTCGTGCTGCTGCTCGTATTGGGCTTCGCGCTGGTCCTTGGCGTGTGGGTGGGCTTGGCGCTCATCCTCAGCGGTATCGCGGCGATGTACTTCGTCCCCAACGTGCCGATGACGGCCGTCATGGCGACGACCATCTGGAGCGCGAGCGCCTCATGGACGCTTGCGGCGTTGCCGCTCTTCGTCTGGATGGGGGAGATACTGTTTCGAACGCGACTTTCCGAAGAACTCTTTCGAGGACTTTCGCCTTGGGTGGGGCGGCTTCCGGGCGGCCTCCTGCACGTCAATGTTCTCGCGTGTGGCATCTTCGGAATGGTTTCGGGATCGTCCGCAGCGACCTGCGCGACGATCGGAAAGATTGCCATGCCTGAGCTCACGAGGCGCGGGTATGATGAGAAGCTAACGATCGGATCGCTCGCCGGGTCGGGAACGCTGGGGCTGCTTATCCCGCCTTCGATTATCATGATCGTATATGCCGTACAGGCCGAGGTATCGCTCCTGCAGATGTTCCTGGCGGGCTTTCTGCCGGGCGGCGTGGTCATGCTTCTCTACTGCGGGTACATCGCGATTGCGGCACTGCTCAATCCATCCAAGCAACCACCCGCAGAGCCTTGGATTGGATTTCGGAGCGCCGTGAAGCAGACGGCAAACCTGTTCCCGACGCTCCTGCTCATTCTCTTCGTGTTCGGCGCGCTGATTTCGGGCATGGCGACCGCAACGGAATGCGCTGCCTGGGGTGTGGCAGGTGCTCTGATTATCGCGTGGTTGCAGGGTTCGCTGACGCTGCAGTCCTTCTGGGCGAGCGTCATGGGCGCGACGCGAACGACCGCAATGATCATGCTCATTCTCGCAGGCGCCGCATTCATGTCAGCGGCGATGGCATATACGCAGATTCCGGCTGCGATCGCCGAAGCTGTGTCTCGAATGAACCTCGGTCCTGGCATGCTTATCGCGTGTTTGACGCTGTTCTATATCGTGCTTGGTATGTTTCTCGATGGGATCTCGATGATCGTCCTGACGATGGCGATCGTTCTGCCCTTGGTGCAGAAGGCCGGGTTCGATCTCATCTGGTTCGGCGTTTTCGTCGTTCTCGTCGTGGAAATGGCGCAGGTGTCGCCACCCGTCGGCTTCAATCTGTTCGTCTTGCAGTCTATGAGTGGCAGAGACAGTTGGACGGTAGCCTACGCCGCCCTACCCTTCTTCTTACTGCTGATCGTCGCGGTGGTGATTATCTATGCCTTCCCACAAATTGCGTTGTTTTTGCCGAGACTGGTCTTCCCGGCTTGATGGCGCGCCTGACTACCTTAAGAGCCCAACGGAGTGAGTGGATGATGACATTCAAAACAGTGCTAGCTGCTACTGTCGTTGTTGCTGCCACGGCGACCGCCGCGTCAGCGCAGACGAAATGGAACCTCCCTGCCGCGTATCCGCCGACGAACTATCACACGGAGAACCTTGTCTGGTTTGCCGAGGAAGTGAAGAAGGCGACTGGCGGCAAGCTCGAGATCACGGTGCACCCGGGAGCGTCACTCTTCAAAGCGCCCGAGATCAAGCGTTCGGTCGCAACCGGGCAGGCGCAGATGGGCGAGGTGCTGATCTCGATCCATGAGAACGAGGACAGCATTTTCGGGCTCGATACCATTCCTTTCCTCGCCTCCAGCTATCCAGAGGCCAAGAAGCTCTGGGAAGCCCAGCGGGCTGCCGTCGCCAAGAAGCTCGACAGCCAGAACATCATGGTCCTGTTCGCCGTGCCGTGGGGGCCGCAGGGTGTGTACTCCAAGAAGGAGTTCAACAGCACCGCTGACATGAAGGGCCTCAAGTTCCGTGCCTATAACGTTGGGACAACGCGCATCGCGGAACTCGTCGGTGGCCAGCCGGTCACGGTGCAGGCTGCGGAGCTTCCGCAGGCGCTCGCAACCGGAACCGTCAACGCCTTCATGACGTCGGGCTCGACGGGCTACGACAGCAAGGCGTGGGAGACGATGACCCACTTCTATGACGTCCAGGGCTGGATCCCGAAGAACGTCACCTTCGTCAACAAGGCGGCATTCAACGGTCTGCCGAAGGACCAGCAGGATGCGATCCTCGCGGCTGCCAAGGCTGCTGAAGAGCGTGGCTGGAAGATCGCGCCCGAGAAGGCCACCTGGTACAACGAGCAGCTCGCCAAGAACGGCTTGAAGGTTCTGCCGCCGAGCGCGGAGCTGAAGGCTGGCCTGAAGAAGATCGGCGACCAGCTCACCGAGGATTGGCTGAAGAAGGCATCGGACGAGGGCAAGGCCGTCGTCTCGACCTATCGCAAGTAGAATGCAAAAGAGCCGGCCTTGGTAGCCGGCTCTTCAATCTCTCCGATCACGATGCGTGAGCCGCGACCATGTCGCGGCTCATCGCATTTCAGAGCGCGACTTCGATCAGGTACGGCCCCTTTGATGCGAGGCCGGCGTCGATCGCCTTGGCGAGTTGCGTGCAATCCGTCGCGCGCGATGCTTCGACGCCCATGCTTCTCGCCATGTGAACCCAGTCGATAGCGGGATTGCCGATCGTCAGCATGTTCACTGCACGTGGTCCCGGATTGCGGACGCCGACGTTGGTCAGCTCGCCGCGCAGGATATTGTAG
>JAEYPL010000297.1 GCA_023410905.1 Pseudomonadota bacterium | reverse complement strand
CCCCCCCTCCTAACCTCCCCCACAAGGGGGGAGGAATTAGTACGGAGGTTGGGGCTGCCTGCGTCCGCATGAAGTGGAACACACCCTGAGGTTTGGTCATAGAAAGAGGGCGGATGCCTTGCGGTATCCGCCCTCTCATTTGCTTTACTTGTTCGCAGCTTCGAAGCGGCGGAGCAGCTCGTTACCGCGGCTCACGGCGGCGTCGAGTGCCTCCTTGGCCGTTTTCTTGCCCGACCACACACCCTCCAGCTCCTCGTCGATGATGTCGCGGATCTGGACGAAGTTGCCGAAGCGCAGGCCCTTGGAGTTGGCCGTCGGCGGGTTGAGCGTCATCTGCTTGATCGAGACGTCGGTGCCAGGATTCTTGTCGTAATAGCCCTGCTGCTTGCTGAGCTCGTACGACGCCGTGGTGATCGGGAGATAGCCTGTTTCCTGGTGCCACTTCGCCTGAACATCAGGCTGCGAGAGATAGTTGAAGAACTGCCCGACGCCCTTGTAGCTCTCCTTCGGATGACCGGCGAGCACCCAGAGCGTGGCGCCGCCGATGATCGAATTCTGCGGGGCGCCCTTCACGTCCGGCCAATAGGGCAGCATGCCGACGCCGAACTCGAAATCCTTCGCATTGGCGCGCACGCCAGCCTGCGAAGCCGACGAGTTCATGTACATCGCGCATTCCTGCGTATAGAACTTCGGCGCGCTGTCGGCGCGACGGCCGCCGTAGTCGAAGATCTTCGACTTCTGCCACTCACCCATGGCCGTGATGTGCTTCACATGCAGCGGCGAGTTGATCTGGAACTCGGTGTCGAGCCCATCGAAGCCGTTCGACTTCGTGGCGATCGGCACGTTGTGCAGAGCCGAGAGATTCTCGATCTGCACCCATGACGGCCAACCCGTGGTGAAGCCGCACTTCACGCCCGCGGCCTGGAGTTTCTTGGCCGCCGCTTCGAGTTCCGGCCAAGTCTTCGGCGGGCTCTCGGGATCGAGGCCAGCCTTCTTGAAGAGCGTCTTGTTGTAGAACATGACCGGCGTCGAGCTGTTGAACGGCATCGACAGCATGTTGCCGGCGCTGTCGCTGTAGTAACCGGTCACACTCGGAAGATAATTCTTCGGATCGAACGGGAGGTTCTGATCCTTCATGAGCTGGTAGACGGGATAGATGGCGCCCTTGGCCGCCATCAGGGTCGCCGTGCCGACCTCGAAGACCTGCACGATGTGCGGATGCTGCTTGGCGCGGAAGGCCGCGATCGCACCCGTCATCGTCTCGGTGTAGTTCCCCTTGTAGATGGGGACGATCTTGACTTCCTTCTGCGTGGCATTGAAGCCGGCTGCGATGGCATCGACCTTCTGGCCGAGTTCACCGCCCATGGCGTGCCACCACTGAATTTCCTGCTGAGCAAATGCCGGGGCCGCAAAAAAAGCACCAGCCACCACGCCCGCAAAGGCGTGCCTTACACGTCGCAACATCATTGGACCTCCCATCGGCCACCGCTTGGATGCAGGTGTTCTATGGGAAGTTTATGACAGCCTAACGAAACAATCCAGCACAACTATTTGGGCACGGAGAAGATTGAACGCCCTCAATTTTCTTCCATCTTGAGAGCCGCGATGAACGCCTCCTGGGGGATCTCGACGGAGCCGAATTCCCGCATCTTTTTCTTACCCTTTTTCTGCTTGTCGAGGAGCTTCCTCTTACGCGAAATATCGCCGCCGTAGCACTTGGCGATCACGTCCTTGCGCAACGCCCGGATCGTTTCGCGGGCGATCACCTTGGCGCCGATCGCGGCCTGGATCGGGATCTGGAACAGGTGCGGGCGGATGAGTTCCTTGAGCTTCTCGCACATGGCGCGGCCGCGCTGCTCGGCCCGGCTTTTGTGCACGACGATCGAGAGGGCGTCGACCGGCTCGGCGTTCACCAGGATCGAGAGCTTGACGAGGTCGCCCTCCTCGTAGCCGACGATGTGATAGTCGAACGAGGCATAGCCGCGCGAGACCGACTTCAGGCGATCGTAGAAGTCGAACACGACCTCGTTCAACGGCAGCTCATAGACGAGCATGGCACGAGTGCCGACGTAGGTGAGATTCTTCTGGCGGCCGCGGCGATCCTGACAGAGCTTGAGCACGGAGCCGAGGTACTCGTCGGGCACGAGGATCGTCGCCTCGATCCACGGCTCCTCGATGTGATCGATGCGCACCGGGTCCGGCATGTCTGCCGGATTGTGCATCTCGATCATCGAGCCGTCGTTCATGTGCAGGTGGTAGATGACCGACGGCGCGGTCGTGATGAGGTCGAGGTCGAACTCGCGTTGCAACCGCTCGGTGATGATCTCGAGGTGCAGCAGGCCGAGAAAACCGCAGCGGAAGCCGAAGCCGAGCGCAGCCGAGCTTTCCGCCTCGAATGAGAAGCTGGCGTCGTTCAGACGGAGCTTACCCATGGCGTCGCGCAGATCCTCGAAGTCGGCGGCGTCGATGGGAAACAGGCCGCAGAAAACAACGGGCTGCGCGGGTTTGAAGCCGGGCAAGGCCTCGGCCGTCGGATTCTTCTCGTCCGTGACCGTGTCGCCGACGCGCGTATCCGCGACTTGCTTGATGGCTGCCGTGAAGAAGCCCACTTCGCCCGTCGAAAGCTCCGACAGCATCTCCTGCTTGGGGCGGAAGATGCCGACGCGATCCACGTAATAGCTCGTGTCCGTCGCCATGAGCTTGACGCGCTGGCCCTTCTTCAGGGTGCCGTCGATCACGCGCACGAGCACGATCACGCCGAGATAGGCATCGTACCAGCTATCGACGAGCAGGGCCTTGAGCGGCTTGTTCTTGTCGCCCTTGGGCGGCGGCAGGCGCGTGACGATCGCCTCGAGCACGTCGGCGACGCCGAGGCCGGTCTTGGCCGAGATCGGAACGGCCTCGGAGGCATCGATGCCGATGACGTCCTCGATCTGCTGCTTGACGCGGTCTGCGTCGGCGGCCGGCAGGTCGATCTAGTTGAGGACGGGCACGATCTCCAGACTGTGGTCGATCGCCTGATAGACGTTCGCCAGCGTCTGCGCCTCGACACCCTGGGAGGCATCGACGACGAGCAGCGCCCCTTCGCAGGCGGCCAGCGAGCGCGAAACCTCGTAGGCGAAGTCCACGTGCCCCGGCGTGTCCATCAGGTTGAGCTGATAGGTCTTGCCATCCTTGGCCTTGTAATCGAGGCGCACGGTCTGCGCCTTGATCGTGATGCCACGCTCGCGCTCGATCTCCATGGAATCGAGGATCTGATTCTGCATCTCGCGGTCGGAAACGTTGCCGCAGAGCTGAATCAGCCGGTCGGCCAGGGTGGATTTCCCGTGGTCGATATGGGCGATGATGGAGAAGTTGCGGATCAAATCGGTGTCGGTCATGGGCGCTAGATAGCACCGCCCCCCGCACCGCAAAAGGCCCGGTTTCCAATTTCAGCAGGGTTACCGAGGCGGCCGGCCAAATGCCGCAGCGAGTTGCAGTCGTTCCGCCTCCCATTGGACGCGAAACGGCCCGACTGCGGGGGACAGCCGGGCCATGATTAACTCGACGGATAATCTCAGACCGCGCCGAAGAGCATCAGAACGAGCACGAGCGACAGCGGAACTCCCAACAGCCAGAGAATGACGGGCATTTCGACCTCCATATGATGTGGTCGGAAAACGCCGAACAGAACCTGCCGGTTCCTCAGTGTTCTGGGTTCCCTCGGCAAATCCCGATGTTCGGGAATCACATGCCTCGTTTGGCCTTCACCTTGCGCTCCACCGCATCCCAGATCATGGCGGCGATGTCGTTGCCGCCAAACGCCTTGACCTGGCGGATGCCGGTCGGCGAGGTGACGTTGATCTCGGTGAGGTACGGCCCGATCACGTCGATGCCGGTGAAGATCAGCCCGCGCTCCTTGAGGTGCGGCCCGAGGCGGGCGCAGATTTCGAGATCGCGCGGCGTCAGCTCGGTCGGCGTGGCCTGCCCGCCGACGTGCATGTTGGAGCGCGTCTCGTCCGCCGCCGGCACGCGGTTGATGGCGCCCGCCACCTCGCCATCCACGAGAATGATGCGTTTGTCGCCTGCGCGCACCTCGGGGCGGAACTGCTGCACCATGAAAGGCTCGCGGAAGACCGTCTGGAACAGCTCGATGAGCGAATTGAGGTTCGAGTCGTCCTCCTTCACGCGGAACACCGATGCACCGCCGTTGCCGTAGAGCGGCTTGATGATGATGTCCTTATGGCGCGCGCGGAATTCCTTCACGTCCTCGGCGTTGCGGGTCACCATCGTCGGCGGCATGAGGTCCTGGAACTCCAGCACCCACACCTTCTCCGGCGCATTGCACACGTGAGCGGGATCATTCACGACGAGCGTCTTCGGATGAATGCGCTCCAGCAGATGCGTCGTCGTGATGTAGGCCATGTCGAACGGCGGGTCCTGGCGTAGCAGCACCACGTCCCATGTGCCGAGATCGATCTTGCGCGCGTTGGACAGCTTGTAGTGATCGCCGATTTTGTCCTCGACGGTCAGCGTCTCTCCGCGCGCGATCAGCTTGTCGCCGTCGAGCGCGATGTTCTGCGGCGTGTAGTAGAACAGCTCGTGGCCGCGCTTCTGGGCTTCGAGCAACATCGCGAAGGTCGAGTCACCCCGAATGTCGATGCGGTCGATCGGGTCCATCTGGCAGGCAATTTTGAGGGCCATCGGCTTGTGGTCTCCAGCGCGGGCGCGCAGCCATTCTGATTTGGCGCCCATGCAAACGGACGCGCTAAAGGAAAGTCAACGGATATATCTGTTACGCTCGCGCCTCTGGCGCGACGAGGGCGCATGCCTCTGGCATGCCTTTGGCATGACCCTCGCGCTCCCGCGGGGAGGGACACCCTCCCGGCCCCACCCGCCTTCATAAATTGGAGTACACTGAGGGCGCCGACATGTCCCTTCGACCCGCAAGTGCGGGGAGAGGGGATTCTCAAGCCTTCGCCGCGACCTCCAAGTGATAAAAAGGAGGGGGTCCGGGGTCTCCCCGGGCGGGTGTGGGCGGCAGCCCACTCGTGCCGGAGGCACGACCGCAAGCACTAATTGCGATCCAGTGCATTCGGGATGTGGCGTGGCCAGCCGCGCGGCGTGACCAACACCGCATCGAGGCCAACCTCGCGATCGAGGTAGGCGGGATGGCGCGAGAGCCAATAGTCGGCGGCGCGGGCGATGCGATCGCCCTGGGCTGGCGTCAATGCGGCCTCCGCATCGGCAATCGTTGAGCGGCGCTTGACTTCGATGAAGGCGATGCGGCCGCGACGAGCGGCAATGATATCGACTTCGCCGTAGGGCGTGACGTGGCGGCGGGCGAGAATGCGGTAGCCCTTGGCGAGGAGAAGCGCGGTCGCCATCAGCTCGGCCCAGCGCCCGCGTCCGAGGCGCTTGCGGCGCTCGATGAGGCGATCGCTGGCGCCGGGCGGGCTCATGCCTCGTCCTTGAGGCGCAGGCCGATCTGGTAGACGCGGGTGCGGGGCGCGCCGAGGTCATCGGTCACGAGGCGCACGGCATCGCGCAGGCTGGATGTCGCGAGTGCGGCGCGAAGGGCGGCCTCGATTTCGGCATCACCGATCTCGCGCGGCGGCGCGGGCGCGATGAGGAGAACGATCTCGCCTTTGACGGGGTTCGCGGCCAGCTCAGCGGCGAGAACGGGTGCGAGCCCGCGGCGCACTTCCTCGAAGCGCTTGGTGAGCTCACGGGCTACGACGACTTCGCGGTCGCCGAGAACGGCGGCGATATCGGCGAGCGTGTCGGCGATGCGGCTTGGGGATTCGAAAAGGACGAGGCTCGCGGGAAGGGCGGCGAGGGTCTCCAGGCGGGTCCGACGGGCAACTTCCTTCGGCGGCAGGAAACCGCCGAAGTAGAAGCCGTCTGTGGGGAGACCGGAGATCGTGAGGCCGGCGAGGATGGCCGAAGCACCGGGCAACGCCGTCACTGGATGCCCCGCCGCGATGACGGCCCGCACGAGCTTGAAGCCCGGATCGGAAAGCAGTGGCGTACCGGCATCCGAGATGAGCGCGATGGCGTGGCCCTCGGCCAGCTCGGCGAGAATGCGGGCCTGCTCGGCGTCCTCATTATGCTCGTGGAAGGCACGGAGCGGACGCTCGATGGCGTAGCGGGCGAGGAGCGTGCGGCTGACGCGGGTGTCCTCGCAGAGAATGGCACGGGCGCGCGCGAGAGTGGTCACGGCGCGGACGGTCATGTCGCCGAGATTGCCGATCGGGGTGGCGACCACGTAGAGCCCGGCGCCAAGCGGATCGGCCATCTCGCGCGTGGCCTGTTCGGCGAGCGCCGTCCCGATGCGTGACGCGGCAGCATCCGAGCCGGTCGCATCCGGGTTCCCTCTCCGTCGATCGGGCGTGCTCGTCTTGGCCATTAGTTCCGCTTGAGCATGAGTTGCAGGAGCCGCGATTGATCCTCGGGCTGACAAACACCGTGGATCAGACAGCGGATGGCTTATTTTCAGAGCCATTTCGGGCGGAGTGTGGCGCATCTGCCCTGTTATGGGAACCTGTGAGGCGATATCGACTCAAGTATGGATTCCAAACTCCGCCATCGTCCGAACCGCCGAGCCCTGCTGCGCGGCGCTGCCATTGCAGCGACGTCGCTGGCGTTGCCGAAGATGCTGGCGGGCTGCTCGGGCTCATCGGCGACCGGATCGCTCACAAGCAGCGGCGCCACCGGAACGGCACAGGACCCGGTCAAGATCGCGCTCCTCCTGCCGACGAGTGGTGATCCGCAGACGGCGGCCATTGCCAAGGGGCTGCGGCAGGCGGCGGAGCTCGCGGTATTCGACCTCAATCAGCCGGGCCTCCAGCTCATCGTGAAAGACGACCGTGGCACCGAGGAAGGCGCCCGCGCGGCCGTCGGCGAGGCGCTTTCGGGTGGCGCCGAGATCATCCTCGGGCCGCTGTTCTCACGCGCGACGGCTGCGGCAGCACCGCTCGCCCGCCAGGCTGGCGTGCCGATCATCAGCTTCTCGAATGACCGCTCGGTCGCGGGAAATGGCGTTTATCTGCTGAGCTTCCTGCACGATCAGGAAGTGTCCCGCATCGTGGACTATGCCGCACGTCAGGGGCGTTCGCGCCTCGTGGCCTTGCTGCCGAAGGATACGGTCGGCGACCAGCTCGAGCAGAGCCTGAGGGCTGCCACGATACGCTCGGGCATCACGCTCATGGCCGTCGAGCGCTATGCGCTCAACACGAATGCGGTGCTCGCGCCGGCGCGCAAGATCCACGATGTCATCAAGTCGGCGCCGGCAGATGCGCCCGTCGATTCGCTCTTCCTGCCGGGTGGCGAAGATTTGCTGCCCATGGTCTCGCCCTTCATCCCCTATCTGGGCATCGATACCAGGCAGGTGCGACTGCTCGGCACAGGCGGCTGGGACACACCGATCGTCACGCGCGACAAGGCGTTCGCCGGCGGCTGGTTCGCGGCGCCCGACCCGCGTGGCTGGCGTACGTTCGCCGAGCGCTTCGCCAAGTCCTACGGGGCGCAGCCACCGCGCGTCGCGAGCCTCGCCTATGATGCCGTCGGGATCGCCGGGGCGCTGGCCGGGACAGGGCGCGGCGGCCGGTTCGCGGCAGCCAATCTCACGCGCGCGAGCGGTTTCAACGGCATCGACGGACGCTTCCGCCTCTCGTCCGGCGGACTTGTCGACCGCGAGCTCGCCGTGCTGGAAGTGGGACGGGGCAGCAGCACCGTGATCGACGGCGCACCAGCCGAGCCGGGCCGCTTGTATACCAGCGCTCTCGCCAAGAGCTGAGAGGCCCCCGGGGCTCCAGCACCCGCGATATCGTCCACAGATGGCCGTCTGGGGCATGGCAGTGCCCCTATTGTAGCGTTGACAGGCCCGGTCAAAGCAATGAAAAGTCCGCGCCGCGACAGAGCTCCGCAGCGCGAAGGCTTGCCAGATGGTCGAACTTACGCTTCCGAAAAATTCCCGCGTCCGCCCCGGCAAGACATGGAACAAAGCTGAAGGCAAAGGCGACTGGAAGGAATTCCGGATCTACCGCTGGAGCCCCGACGACGCCGAGAACCCGCGCCTCGATACCTATTACGTCGATCAGGCCAACTGCGGGCCCATGGTTCTCGACGCGCTGATCAAGATCAAGAACGAGATCGACCCGACACTGACCTTCCGCCGCTCGTGCCGCGAAGGCATCTGCGGCTCGTGCTCGATGAACATCGACGGCACGAACACGCTCGCCTGCCTGAAGGCGACGTCGGACGTCAACGGACCGGTCAAGATCTATCCGCTGCCGCACATGGAAGTCGTGAAGGACCTCGTGCCCGACATGACCAATTTCTACGCGCAGCACAAATCCATCGAGCCGTGGCTGCAGACCACGACGCCGACGCCGCCGAGCGAATGGCGCCAGGGCCGCCAGGACCGCGAGAAGCTCGACGGGCTCTACGAATGCATACTCTGCGCCTGCTGCTCGACGTCCTGTCCGAGCTACTGGTGGAACTCGGATCGCTATCTCGGCCCTGCGATTCTGCTGCAGGCCTATCGCTGGGTCATCGACTCGCGCGACGAAGCGACGGGCGAGCGCCTCGACAATCTCGAGGATCCGTTCCGCCTCTATCGCTGCCACACCATCCTGAACTGCTCGAAGGCGTGCCCCAAGGGGCTCAACCCGGCAAAGGCCATCGCCGAGCTCAAGAAGCTCATGGTCGAGCGGCGCGTCTAGAGGCGGCGCTCAGCGCCGCTTCGCCACATCGATTTCCGCCGGCACGCCGAAGTTCTGCCAGCCTGTCGCGAGGTCGGCTTCGTGTGGCCTCTTGCCTGCGATGTTCCAGCCATTTACGGCGAAGGCATAGGCTAGAACCCATACGGCTAGAAATAGCCCGATCGTCGCCCATGCACCGACGGCTTCACCGGTAAGCCGGTGGCTCCGAGTTGATCTGCTTTCTGTTTTCTCGATCATCGCACGTCCTCCGAACGCGCTAAGCGACCATTCGCTTGCAGCGGCTCGGACAACGTGCGCTTCGGCCGTCATCGGCTCGTCAGGCCGGCGTCAGGGCAGCGATCTCTCAGAGAAACCCGATTGAGATCCACGGCACGGCCGCGATCACGATCAAGCCGATGATCAGAGCGCCGAGATAGGGCCAGATGGCGCCGATGGCCTCGTCGGGCGGCACGTTTCCAATCTTGCAGGCCAAGTAGAAGCCGATCCCGATCGGCGGCGCCATGAGGCCGATGTTCATCGCCGTCACGACCACCATGGAATAGTGGATGTCGTGAATGCCGAGCTGCTTGGCGATCGGGAACATGAGCGGCGCCATGAGCACGATAGCCGGTAGCCCTTCGAGAATGCAGCCGAGCACGAGGAACACGACGATGGTCACACCCATGAACGTGATCCAGCCGCCCGGCAGGCCGGTCATGAGGGTCGCGAGCTGCTGAGCGATGCCGGCCTGCGTGATGGCCCAGGCCATGGCGAGTGCCGTACCGAGAATGATGAGGATTGCGCCGGTCAGCGAGGCCGTCTCGACCAGCATCTTGTAGAAAGTGCTCCAACTGATGCCGCCATAGAGCACCATGCCGACGAAGAGCGCGTAGATCACGGCAATGGTCGAGACCTCGGTCGCAGTCGCGACGCCGCCCGTCACGGCACTGCGGATGAGAAAGGGCAGCACCAGCGCGGGCGCGGCGATCAGCAATGTCCAGCCGACGACATTCAGCGGCGCGCGACGAACGCCTTCCATGCTCTCGTGCCGGCTCTTCCAGCGCGCGAGACCGATGAGCGCGGCAAGCAGCACGATCGCGACCACGATGCCAGCGGTGAAGAGCCCGGCGATCGACACGCCCGCCACCGAGCCGAGCACGATGAGCACGATACTCGGCGGCACGGTATCGGCCATGGCCGCGCCGGTCGCCAATAGCGCGATCATTTCTCGCGGTTTGTGTCCGCGCCGTTTCATCTCGGGAAAGAGCGCCGGCGCGACCGTCGCCATGTCCGAGACTTTGGAGCCCGAGATGCCCGACACGACGAAGAGCGAGCACAGCAGCACGTAGGACATGCCGGCCTTCACATGGCCGAGCAGGGAGGCGAGGAAATCGACGATCGCCTTGCCCATGCCCGTCTGATCGAGAATACAGCCGAGCAGCACGAAGATCGGCACGGAGATCAGAATGAGATGCGACATGCCCTCGTCCATGCGCCCGATCATGACGAAGGTCGAGACGCGCGTTGCAAAGGCGAGATAGCTCAAGGTGCCGATGCCGAAGCAGAAGGCGATCGGCACGCCCATGGCCAGCGCCACAGCAACGAAGACCACGAGGAAGAGGATGATCTTGCTGTTACCGGCGCGGATCAGCGTCGGCATGAAGTACCAGAGTGTCAGCGCGACCGCGCCGATCAGGACAGCAGAGATCACGAAATCGCGCAGGCGCGATATCTTCGCCGCGTAGACGAGCACGATCGCGAGCATCGTCGTGAAGCCGAACGGGATCGCGGAGACGCGGAAAGTGTTCGGGATATTGAGTGCGGGCGTGATGATCGCCCATTCCTCCATTGCGTATTCGACCGCCGGGCGCAGCAGTGCCAGCAGGAACGTCGCGATGATGAGGCAGCCGAGCGTTTCGAGGAAGCGTTGCGTCGGCTCGGAGAACAGCCGCAGCACGATCGTCAGACGCAGGTGCTCGTTGCGGTCGAGCGCGATGGCCGTGCCGAGCATGGCAAGCCAGAGAAAGCAGATCGAGGCGACCTCGTCGATCCAGATGACGGGCAGCGAGAAGACATAGCGCGAGGTCACACCCGCGAGCAGCAGGCAGACGATGGCGACCAGCAACGTGGCGGCTATGACCTCGATCGGCCTCATCCAGAGCGAGCCCGCGCGCGGCGGCTCACGGCTTTCGCTCAGATCGCTGATGTCGATCGTGTGGTCAGTCGCAGCCATGCCGCCCGCCCCCGGAAAGCAGACCGCCGCGTGGGTCTCACGCGGCGGTTGGAGTATCATGTACGATCAGGCGAGCTTACCGACGGCCTTCTCGAGAATGGCCCAGGCGTCATCGCCGTACTTGCCCTTCCACTCGGCATAGAAGCCGCCGGAGCGGAGCTTGTCGCGGAAGCTGTCGGCCTGGGGCTGATTGAACGTCATGCCCTTGTCGGCCAGCTCCTTCTGGAGCCCGGCATTAAGCTGCGCGACGTCGGCGCGTTCCTTCATGCCGGCATCGTTGATGTTCTTGGCGACGATTTTCTGGAGATCGGCGGGGAGGGCGTCCCACGCGCGCTTGTTGGCGAGGAACCAGAAGCCGTCCCACATGTGGTTCGTAAGCGAGCAGTACTTCTGCACCTCGAAGAGTTTCGCGGTCGAGATGATCGCGAGAGGATTCTCCTGCGCATCGACGACCTTGGTCTGCAGCGCGGTGTAGACCTCGTTGAAGTTGATCGAGGCGGGTGCCGACTCGAGCGCCTTGAACATGGACGTCCACAGCGGCGAGACCGGCACGCGGATCTTCATGCCCTTGAAGTCGTCGACCGTGTTGATGGGCTTGGTCGATGTCGTCGTCTGGCGGAAGCCGTTGTCCCATATCTTCTCCATGGCGACGAGGTTCGCCTTCGCGATCTGGCCGCGCACGAAAGCGCCGAGATCGCCGTCCATGGCTTTCCAGACGGTATCGTAGTTCGGGAAGGCAAAGCCGATGCCGTTGATCGACGCGGCCGGCACGAGCGTCGAGAGAATGAGGCCCGAGAGCGTGAAGAACTCGATACCGCCCGAGCGCACCTGGCTCAGCATGTCCGTATCGGAGCCGAGCTGGTTGTTCGGGAAGATCGCGATCTCGACCTTGCCGTTGGTTTCCTTTTTGACGGCCTCGGCCATCTCGCGGGCGCGCACGTTCATGGGGTGCGTCAGCGGCAGGTTGTTGGCGTATTTATAGCTGAACTCGGCGGACTGGGCCCGCGCAATGAAGGGGGCGCCGATAATCCCGCCGGCAACAGCCGACGAGCCGACGAGCACACGACGACGAGAAATCATTCCGTTTCCTCCTGGGTCTCTCAACCTTGGCCTTTCAGGCACGCGGGTTTCATAGACCCACGCTTGCGGCAAGCACATAGCGCCGGGCGCCCGCCACGGCAAGCTGTACACGCAGCTTTGCCGCGGGGAGGAAGGGCCGGTGCTGCAGACTGGTCCGGACATACGATGATGAGCGAGGAGGCTTGGCCATCGGCTCCGCTAGCGCTGCAGCCGCAGGCGGAGGGCAATCTCCATATCGCCACCCTGATCCGCGGCAGTCTCCGTGCCCGGGCCGACAACGATCGCATAAGCCAACACACCGACGAGCAGCAGTGCCGAGACGACCGCACAGGCGCTCTGGAGCAAGGGAGCCGGGCCGCGCGCATCAAATCGAGAGTTCCGCATGATGTCCTCCGATGGCAGCGGGCAGCCATGGGCCCGCGGTGACGGAGGCGAACGTGCGCTCAGCGCGTCAGGCGCCCATCAGGGGAGCGTCAGCGGAGGAAAAATCGGGCTCATTCCCGCCGTGCGATCGGCAGGCCCTCGCGATTGCCCCACTCCTGCCAGGAGCCAACGTAGTTGCGCACGTGTGGATAGCCGAGCAGGCGCATAGCCAGATATGCATGAGCCGAGCGGAAGCCGGTATTGCAGTAGACGGTTATTTTCTTGTCGGGCGTCGCGCCGTGTGCTTCGAAAATCGCGCGAAGCTCGGCGGGGGATTTCAGAAGGCCCGTCGCGTGGTCGTAGAGATTCTCCCAATCGCAGTTGACGGCACTCGGCACGGCGCCGCCGTACTTCGCGCGCCGATCCGCGCCCGTGAACTCTGCCGGACTGCGGTTGTCGAGGATGAGGCTTTGCGGATCGTGCATCGCTTCGAGAATGCTCGCGTATGTGGCGACGCGCTCCGACACAGGCTCAGCGAGGAACTTCACGGGCGATGGCGGCCGGCTGTCGCGTTCGATCGGCAGGCCCGCATCCGCCCAGGCTTTGATGCCGCCATCGAGCACGTGCACATTCTCGACGCCGAGGTATTCGGCGAACCAGAAGCCACGCGCCGCGCACATGTCGGTGAAGGCGCCATAGAAGACGATGGTGTCAGTGGATTTCACGCCGCGCCAGCCGAGCATGTTCCCCCACATGCGCGCGAACGAGGCGAGCGGCGCCGGATCCGTATCATCGCAGTTGACGAAATACGGATCGAAGTGGCGGGCGCCCGGAATGCGCCCCGAAGCAAAGTGCTCGGCCTGTCGCGTATCGACGATCGAAAGCCCTGGCGTGCCCAAAGCATCGCGGAGCTTTTCGGCCGACCACAGCAGATCGGGATTGGCCGCACCGGCGTGTGACGAACTCATGTGTCGCGCTCAGCCGATCAGCGCTTTGATCTCGGCCTTCAGCGCCGGTGCGATATCCGGGCGCGCGAGCGCGTAGGCGACGTTCGCTGTGAGGAAGCCGATCTTCGAGCCGGTGTCGTAAATCTTGCCGTCGAAGCGATCGGCGAAGAAGTTCTGGCCCGGCGTCGCGGCGAGGCGGATCATGGCATCCGTGAGCTGGATCTCGTTGCCCGCACCGCGCTCCTGCTTGGCGAGCAGATCGAAAATCTGCGGCTGGAGAATGTAGCGGCCGGTGACGTGCAGGTTCGAGGGCGCGGTACCCTTCGGCGGCTTCTCGACCATGCTCGTGATCTTCGAGACCTTGGCAGAGCGATCCTCGACGCCGACAATGCCATACATATGCGTCTGGTCATCCGGCACAGGCGCGACTGCAATGTGGTTGCCGCCGTGCGCGTTATAGGCCTCGATCATCTCGGCGAGGCACGGCTTGTCGGCATGATGAAGCATGTCGGGCAGCAGGACGGCAAAGGGCTCGTCGCCGACAATCTCGCGCGCACACCAGACGGCATGGCCGAGCCCGAGCGGCGCCTGCTGACGCGTGAAGCTCGCCTGTCCGGCGGCCGGCAGCTCGGACATGAGCTGATCGAGCTCGGCTTTCTTGCCGCGATCGGCGAGCGTGCGCTCCAACTCGAACTGGCTGTCGAAATGATCCTCGATGACCGCCTTGCCGCGCCCGGTCACGAAGACGAAGTGCTCGATGCCCGCAGCACGCGCCTCGTCGACGACATGTTGTATGACCGGCCTGTCGACGACGGTCAGCATCTCCTTCGGCACGGCCTTGGTGGCGGGCAGAAAGCGTGTACCGAGACCTGCAACGGGAAATACGGCCTTGCGAATGGGCTTGAGCGGGGTCGTCATTGGGGGAGTACTCCGAGGCGCGTGACACCGCGCAATTGGGTAACGATGGGGCTATTTTAGCATCGACAGTATGAATACCGGCAACTAAGCCATTCGACACTGGTGGACCAATTATTTCCAGCCCACGTTAGTTCCATTCCAGAAAGGCTTCCGCGCCGATGAGTATCCTGGTCACGGGTGGTGCCGGCTACATCGGCAGCCACATGGTTCTGGCGCTTGCCGATGCCGGCCATGAGGTTGTCGTGCTCGACAATCTCTCAACCGGATTTCGCTGGGCAATCGACCCGCGCGCGACACTCGTCGAGGGTGATACAGGCGACGAAGCACTGGTCACCCGCCTTTTGAAAGACCACGCCGTCGAGGCGATCATCCATTTCGCAGGCTCGATCGTGGTGCCGGAATCCGTCGCCGACCCGCTCGGCTACTATCTCAACAATACGGTCAAATCGCGCAGCCTCATTGCGGCTGCGGTCGCTGCCGGTGTCGACAAGTTCATTTTCTCGTCCACCGCCGCCGTGTACGGCAACCCGGCCGTGACGCCCGTGCCCGAGGACGCGAACCTCAGCCCGGTTTCGCCCTACGGCGCCTCCAAGCTCATGACGGAGATCATGCTTGCGGATACGGCCCGCGCGCATCCTCTGCGCTATGTGGCGCTGCGCTACTTCAATGTCGCTGGCGCCGATCCGGCCGGCCGCTCCGGCCAGTCGACACCGCGCGCGACGCATCTCATCAAGGTCGCCTCGGAGGCCGCGCTCGGCAAGCGGCCGTACATGGAGGTGTTCGGCACGGACTATCCGACGCACGACGGCACGTGCGTGCGCGACTACATCCACGTCACGGACCTCGCCGAGGCGCACATGGCAGCCCTCGCCCACCTGAGCGGCGGCGGCACGAGCCGCGTTCTGAACTGCGGATACTCCAAGGGGTACTCCGTGCTGGAGGTCATCGACGCCGTGAAGCGCGTCTCAGCCGTCGATTTCGAGGTCCGTCTCGCGGCCCGCCGCCCAGGCGATCCGGCATCGATCGTGGCCGCCTCCGACCGTATTCGCGCCGAGCTCGGCTGGGTGCCGGCGCACGATGATCTCGACAAGATCGTCACCGAGGCGCTCGCCTGGGAGCGCAAGCTCGCTCAGCGCACCAACACCTGACGCGGCAGCGGCTGTCGCGGCCCCAAAATGGCCCGCTTCGGCTGGCCTCTCTCGGCTATGATGGCAGCACTCGTTGAGTCGGGTGCGTGTGGCGAGGAAGGCTGACTTTTGGATGGTGGCTGGAGAGCCGGGCGGCTTGTGGCGGTGACGACGGTGATGGTCGTCGCAATGATGATGCTCGCCATGGCTCCAACGGCGAAAGCACAGTCGCGCCCGCCTTTTGCCACGTGGCTCGAGAGTTTCTGGGCGGACGCCCAGCGTGCCGGCATCACACGCAAGACTTTCGACGGCGCCTTTGCCGGGATCGTGCCCGACTATTCGCTCCCCGATCTTGTGCTGCCGGAGAAGCCGGAGACGCGCCCATCCGGACAAGCCGAGTTCAGCCGCACGCCCGAGCAGTACATCAACCGCGAGCAGATCATGCGGCTTGCGCGCCAGGGCCGCGATCTCGCCGAACGCCATAAGGCGATCCTCGATCGAGTCGAGGCCGAGATCGAGGTCGATCGCGCGATCGTGCTGGCCATCTGGGGCCGCGAGACCGCTTTCGGCAGCCATCGCTCGCGCCATGACGTGATCCGCGTGCTCGCAACGCAGGCCTATGTCGGGCGCAGGCCAGACCTGTTCCGCGACGAGCTGATTCACGCCCTGCGAATACTTCAAGACCGCATTCTCAAGCGCGACGAGATGCGCGGCTCCTGGGCCGGCGCCATGGGCCTCACGCAGTTCATGCCGTCGGAGTTCTACGGCTCGGGCGTCGATCTCGATCGCGACGGCAAGCTCGATCTCTTCGGCTCGACCGCCGACGCGCTCGGCTCTGCAGCGAAACAGCTCAAGCAGAAAGGTTGGATCAAAGGTCTGCCCTGGGGCATCGAGGTGCACCTCGGCAACGGCGTCGACTGCGCACAGGAAGGTCCAGCCAACAGCCGTCCGATCGGCGAATGGGTCAAGCTCGGCATCACCCGCGCCGATGGCAAGCCATTCGCGCGCGCGCATCTCGCGCACGAGGCCTACCTCATGTCGCCGGCCGGCGCCTTCGGACCGTCATTCCTCGCGACCGAAAACTTCAAGGCCATTCGGGCCTACAACATGTCCGATCTCTATGCCACATTCGTCGGGCACCTCTCGGATCGCATAGCTGGCGGCGGCGATTTCAGGACATCCTGGACCCAGATCCGCCAGCTTCCCGACCGGGAGATCGCCGAGATACAAGAGCAGCTCAAGCGGCGCGGCGCGGCCATCGACAAGATCGACGGTAAGATCGGCTCCAATACGCGCTGGCAGATCGGGCAGTACGAGCGCGGCGCGCGTATCAAAGTCGGGTGCTGGCCGCGCCAGGAAGTGCTGGAGCATCTTCGCAAGGGCCTTGCCGATGGGCGGTGACGGAAGACGCATGAGCAGGCCGTCGAGAAGTCGCTGGGGCAGGCTCGGCGTCGCCTGCGGCTTGTTGTCGGCGCTCTTTCTCAGCGCAGCATCGAATTCCGCTTTGGCCCAGGGCCCTGCGCTGTCGACGAGCTACATCACGCCCTTTCCCGACAACAACACCTATCGGCTCGAAGTATGGGGCGACGTGCTGGCCGAAGGCCTGCTCACAGGACTGGTCGATCAGCTTGCCGATGAGCCGCGCGTCTCCGTGCAAAGACGTCACCGGCCCATTCAAAGCCTGCTGCGCGGCAGCTTCGAGGAGGATGTCAGCGAGATCGTGAGCGAGCTCGCGCGCAGCAATGCGCACATTATCGTCATTCAGATCGGTCTCAACGACCGCTATCCCATGCGGCTCGCCAATGGCCGCCGCGCGCCTGTCGGCTCCGATGTTTGGCAGCAGGAATATGGGCGGCGCCTCGATCGCATCATCCGCGCCTTCAGGGCCCAGCGCATCGCGGTGTACTGGGTTGGCCTGCCGATCGTGCGGCGGCCGGACATCAGCGACGAATTGCAGGCAATCAACGGTGTCCTACGCGAACGCGCTTATGCCGCCGGCCAGAAGATGATCGACATCTACGCGGCAACCGCGAACCAGGACGGCCGATATGATCCCTATGGGCCGGACCTTACTGGCACGAACCGCCTGCTGCGCCAGGGCGACGGCATCACGTTCACGCCGGCCGGCAATCGGAAGGTCGCGCACTTCGTCGAGCGTGAGCTGAAGCGTGACCTCGTGCAGGCGCGCGCCCAGCGCTCGATCCCGCTTGCCGGCGCCGAAGCCGAACAGCGCCTCATACGGCCATTGCGCACCGCGCCGCAGCCCTCCACTTCGGCGCGGACACCAGACGCGGCGGCCCCAGGCGCCAAGACGGCAGCGCGGCCCGCTCAGCAGTCGTCGGAAGGTGAACTCAAGGCCGATAGCAGTCGCGTGACCATTACGGATGCGGGCACATCCGGCCGCCAGGAGCAGGCGACCATCGATCTGCCACGCCCTGCGATTCCCGGAAGCCTTATGGCGCTCCTCGCGCGGCGCGTCGCCAACGATCGAGGCAGCCAGCCGGGCGAAGTTCTCGTCCGCGAGATCCCCGGTGGCCTTACGCTGTCGCGTACGATCTCGACGGCGGCAACGCCCGGCGTCCAACCGCGCCGCGCGCTCCCGAGCCAGACGCCGTTTTTCCGCGTGCTCGTAAAAGGCGAGCGGCTCGAGCCCAAAGATGGTCGTGCCGACGACATCACTTGGCCGCCGATCAGCCGACCGGCGCAACCGACGCCGCCGGTTACGCCCGCAGCAACGGAACCCGCGCCTGCTCCGACGCAGCAGGCACCGCAGCCCATTCCAAGACCGGTGCCGCGATGAGTTTTTAGTGCCGCAACCAATACCAGTACGTCTTGCTATGCCCGCGGCGGCCATGCGGCCGGCGCGCATTCGGGGCGCCAATCAGCAGCTCACCGAAGGATAGCTCACTCCGCCATGTCCAGCTCGCGCACGCGACCGAGCTGCGTCATCCAATCCACGTACTGAGGTTTGGCGCGGACCTGAAAGCCGTAGTGCCGACGCAGCGCTGCAACGAGCCGGCCGTCGCGACCGAGAATGTCATCGGCATAGCCGACCATGAGCGAGTTCGGCCAGGCCTGCGGACGGATCGCACGCAAGCGCTCGAAAAGCTGATCCTCGCCTTCCTCGGGATTGACCTGCGCCATGAGCGAGAGCATGGCCGCGGTCGAGCGCGAGATGCCCATGTGGCAGTGCACGAGCAGATGGCGGTCCGAGCGCGCCTCGGCCTCCGCCGCGAGCTGGCTGCCGAAGTCGAGGATCTCGCCGACATGCTCGCGCGTCGGCAGCACGCGCCCGTATCCCGGATCGATGATGTCGTGAAAGCGCAGCGTCGTGCGGCGGTGCTCGCCATAGCCGCCGAAACTCGTGAGTTCCGGCCAGTTCGGATCTAGCAGAGACAGCACGTGCGTCACCGCGCGTGGTCCGTGCTCGGGAAGCTCATCGATCCCGCAGATCGTGAGCAATGAAACGCCGATCGGCTTCATGACTCAATGCCGGGCGGCCTTCACCGCCCGGTCCCCAGAATGCCGTCAGAATGCCTTCGCGGCATCCGGACGGTACTTGTTCTTCGGCACGTGGCCCGAGCGCGTCGCTTCGCGCTGATCGCGCACCCACACCTCGCGGTTGGGGTGCAGACCGCCGCCGCGCGTTGCCGGCACAGCCGTGTGGCGCGCACGATGGAGAAGCCGCGTATCGGCCGCACCGCAGTTCGGATGCACACCGCCATTGGCTGCAACGACCTTCTCCCACGCCGCCTTGCGCTTTGCGACGATGGCAGGATCGCTCAGCGCGGTGCAGTTCAGCTCGTTCTTGTTGAGGTCGATGACGATCTCGTCGCCGTCCTCGATGAAGGCAATCGGACCGCCGAGTGCCGCCTCGGGGCCGACGTGGCCGATGACGAGGCCGACGGAGCCGCCGGAGAAACGCGCGTCCGTCATGAGGGCGACGACAATACCACGTTCGCGGCAAAGCGCCGTGATGCGCGAAGTCGGATCGAGCATCTCGGGCATGCCAGGTGCGCCGCTCGGCCCCTCATAGCGCACGATGACGGTATCGTGGTTCTGGAACTGATCCGGTGCGCTGTCGAGCGCGTTGAGCAAGCCCTGCTCGCCTTCGAAAACGCGCGCCTTGCCGCGGAAGATGTTGTCCTCGAGACCGCCCTCGACGCCCGCGAGTTTGAGGATCGCGGAGAACTCCGGCGAGAGATTACCGCCGAGCACGCGCAGGCCACCCGTCGGCTTGTAGGGCTTCTCGACCGGATAGATGACCTTGCCGTCGGCCTTCTTGGCGCCAAGGCGCTCGACCTGCTGTGCGAGCGTCTCGCCCGTACAGGTGAGCACATTGCCGTTGAGCAAGCCCGCATCGAGCAACTCGCGCACGATCACCTGCACGCCGCCCATGGCGTCGATGTCGACCATGGAATACTTGCCGTAGGGCCGCGCGTCCGTGAGCACGGGCACGATGTTCTGCGAGAGGTGATTGAACTCCTCCGGCGTCATGATCTCTTTCCAGAAATCGGCATAGCCGGCGGCGCGCGCGATCTCCGGCGCGTGCAGCGTCACGTTCGTCGATCCGCCGATGGCCATGGCGACAATCACGGCATTGCGGAGCGAGTCGCGCACGACGATGTCGCGCGGCTTGATGTCCTTCTCCATCATCATCGCGAGGTGCTCGACGAGCTCGTCGGCGAACTCGTTCACGCGGCGCGGATCGTCGGACGGCGGCGCCACCATCTGCAGCGGCTGCATGCCGACGACGCCGATGAACGTCTGCATGGTGTTGTACGTGAAGATGCCGCCGCAGCTGCCGATGCCGGGGCAGGCATGGCAAGAAATGTGATTGCGGTATTCGGCATCCGGATGTCCGGCGACCTGATAGGCGGTCACGAGATCGATCGTCTCGCCCGTCTTCGGATCGTGACCGGGATGGATGGAGCCGTCCGACATGATGATGGACGGCTGGTTGTGCTCGAGCAGGGCCGCGAGCGTGCCGACCGGCGGCTTGTCGCAGGCGACGATCGCGATCGTGCCGGCGAGACCGCTGGCCTCGAGATGCTCACAGAGGGCATCGTTGGTCACATCGCGGCCATTGAGCGAATAGCGCATCTCGCGCGTGCCGTTGCGGATGCCGTCCGAGGTCGCGATCGTGTACTCGGGCTGGACGAGGCGCAGCTTGAGCTTACCGGGCCCCATGCCGATCTTCGCCTTGAGGCGCTCGTGCACGGCCTCGACCTTGTCCAGAACGCCGAGATAGCACTGGCTGTCGCCCTTCGTGCCCACCACGCCGACCGAGGGCTCGTGAATGAGGTCCGGGTCGGTCCCGAGCGCGCGGGCAATGCCCAGGGTCTGGGTCGAGCGGCCTGGATGGCGGTCGATGAGGACGATCTTGGAATTGGACACGGAAGGCTCCTTCCCTCGGCACGGCGCGCCTCATTCCTGGCGGGGGGCGCCAAGCAAGGCAATTGGGAGGCTTTATGGCGGCGAATGGCCATCGGAGGCAAGAGCGGCCGCACGCCTGCGGACCTGCCCCGCGATCCGGCGATGCAACAAGCTCCACCGCCGAAGCATTACCCCCCGAAGGGGCTGCCAATCACGGAGACAGGAAACGTGGGCTACCGAGTTGTCCTGTGGGGGATTGCCGGCGTTGTAGCGGTGCTCGCGGCTGGGAGCGCGGCCTGGATCCTCTCGCTGCCGCCCAATCCGCCCGCAAAAGCCGCGCCGATGGTCCCGCAGCAGGAGAGCGAGGCGGCCCTCGCTGCGCTGAAGCCGCCAAAGCGCCAGCGGCCCCTGGTCGCGATCATCGGCATCAACGACGCCACCGAGACCACCGACTATCTGATGCCGTACGGCATTCTCCGGCGTGCGGACGTCGCCGACGTCATGACGCTCGCGACAGAGCCGGGACCGGTAACACTTTATCCGGCGCTCAAAGTCGAGCCGAATACCACCGTCGCCGATTTTGATGCGCAGCATCCCACGGGCGCGGACTACGTCATCGTGCCCGCCATGAGCCGCGACGACGATCCGAAGGTCATGGCATGGCTCAAGGCCCAAGCGGAGAAGGGAGCGATCATCATCGCCGTGTGCGCCGGCGCCAAGGTGGCCGCCGCCGCCGGACTGCTCGACGGCCATCTCGGAACCACGCACTGGTACTTTCTCAATGAACTGCGCAAGGAGCACCCATCGATCCGCTATGTCGCGGACCGGCGCTTCATAGTCCATGGCCCGCGGGTAACGACAACAGGCATCACCGCTTCCATGCCCATGATGCTTACGCTCGTCGAGGCCATTGCCGGGCGGAGCCGCGCCGAGGCTCTCGCCAAGGACATCGGACTCGTGAGCTGGGATGCGCGCCACGATAGTGACGCCTTCAAGCTCACGCGGCCCTTCGCGACGACCGTGCTGCGCAATCTCTTCTCGTTCTGGCAATGGGAAAAGCTCGGTATCGAGCTCACGCCCGGCGTGGACGAGGTATCGCTGGCGCTGAGCGCGGACGCTTGGTCGCGGACCTATCGTTCGCGCGCCTATACGTTCGCAGGCGCGCCAGACGCGCTGGAGAGCCGCAACGGCATCCGCATTCTGCCCGACGAGGTTGCTGATAGCTGGCCCGCAGAGAGCCGCATTCCGCCGATCAACGAACGACCGCCGGCCCAAGCGCTCGACCAGACACTGCGCAGCATAGAGTCACGCTACGGCCGGCGCACGGGCGCCATCGTCGCGATGCAACTCGAATATCCGAGGAAGCCGGTGGAGCGGTAGAAGCGCGTCGATACCGCGATCTACTCCTCCAGCACGAGGATGCCGCGGCTCATTTCGGCGCGGCGGAGCTGGCCGAGGAAACTCATGCCGAGCAGCGTCTTCGTGAGCTTGCCGGGCTCGGCAACGGCGGCGCGCACATCGCGCACCATGATGTCCTCGATGGCCACGCTGTCGAGGGTGACCATGGCGACGCGGGCAACGCCGTTGGCGGTGCTGACGCGATGGGTATAGTCGCCGTCGCGAATATGGATGCCGGCGGCGCGGGCATCGTCATAGGTCAGCGCCACGATCGAGGCGCCGGTATCGACCATGGCCTGCACGGCGCGTCCGTTGACATGAATGCGGGAGTAGAAGTGGCCGTAAGCGCCGGCCTTGAGCTGCACCATGCGGCCGCCGGAGGTACGAGCTGCCGGCTCCTCGCCGCCCGCCTCATTATCCCCTTCGTCACCACCGCGGTCGATCCGCTCAGGGGCGCCAATGGCATCGTCGGCCGGTGCACTTTCCTGATACTCGAATTTCAGTCCGAGCAGATCGCGCACGAGATCGGCATTCATGGCGCCGATGATGCCGAAGCCAGCGATCGCGGCCCAAACCGTCGCCAGCTTCAAGGCATTCGATGCGGAAAGCGACAACGCCATGACCGACAGTTTCCCGCCTGACTGCACAGCCGGGGCCTGCCGCGGAGCTTCAGATGTATCAGCTCCTCAGCGTCAGAAAGTCCCCGGAGAATTCATAAGAGCGCAGGCGGCTTAAAAAACTCATACCGAGGAGGTTCTCGCGCAGTGCCCCGGGCTTCGAGACAAGTGCGTCGACGCCCTCGACTTGTATGGACCCGATCGCAATGCTGGTGAGACGCACGTGGGCCGCATAGGTGATGCCGTTGGCGGTCTGGACGGGCACCGTATAGCGCAGCCGGCTCGTGTCGACTCCGAGCCGTGAGGCGTCGGCCTCGCGAATGACGACAGTCGAAGCGCCGGTATCGACGAGCATGGGCATGTTCTGCCCGTTGACGCGGGCGTTGACCGTGAAGTGGCCATCGCGGCGCTTGCGGATGCGGACCGCCTGGGCCCCCTGCGTGCTCGGCTCGACGGATACGGCCGTCCCGGGCGGGGTCAGCTCACCGCGCACGCGATAGGCGATCTCGGTGAGCTCATCTCGATAGCTGTAGCCAGCCACGAGAACGAAGGCGATGGCCGCCCAGGTCAGGAAATCGCGCGCCGCCTGCATGGTGCGCCCGCGATAGGAGCCGGCCAGCGAAAGCGTGATCACGATCAGGAACGCGGCAAGGAAGCCAGCCGCCGCAAGATCCGGCCAGTCGAGGCCGAACAGCGTTGCATCGCCCGCGATGAGCAGGCCGAGCGCGCCGATGAGGACCATCAGTAGAATGAGCCAGCCCATTGCCTCAATCTCCGGTGCCGGATGGCGCAGCAGCCTCGGGCGCACGCCGTCCCGGCAAGAGAGCCATGATTCTGCGGCGCTCTGCGGGCGCATACGTGCTCCAGGCAGCAATCTCCGCAATTGTCCGCGCGCATCCCGCGCAAAACCCCCATCGCGGCTCGATCACGCAGACCTGAATGCACGGACTTTCCATTTTGCTCCCGGATGACCCGCGCGGCGCAGGGGCGATCGCGAGGGGCCCCAGGGGCCGGGATCGGTGTCGCCTCATGCGGTTAGATAAGATCAGGACGGGCGCGTGGCAATGTCTGGGCGAGCTGGGCGCCCAAAACGGGGAGGCGGACGTTCAGTCCCCGTTCAGCCCATCATGGCCGCGTGGGGCGCCCGGCCGGCCGTGCGGGAGGGCCGTTCCCATTCCCCGTGACTGCCATGGCTCGGCAGCGAGCGATGGCGCTCCTGGCCGAGCGGCTGGAGAGGCGGCAACGTCTCCATGACGCGCTGACGCGGCAGCGAGACCAGAACTTCCGTCCCCTTGCGCAGCTCGGAGCGCAGCTCGAAGACGCCCTCATGCAGCTCCACGAGGCTCTTCACGATCGGCAGGCCTAGGCCGGTCCCGCCCTCGGCATTCTCATGCGCCAGCGAGCCCTGGCCGAATGCCTGCATGATGCGCGGTATTTCCTCGCGCGGAATGCCGGGGCCGGTGTCGCGAATGCTGAGCGTCTGGCCGCCGAGGGAGTCGCGATAGACGCGCACGGTGATCCGTCCGCCCTTTGGCGTGAACTTGAGGGCGTTGGACAGCAGATTGAGGCAGATCTGGCGCAGGGCGCGTTCGTCCGCCCATATCATCGGCAATGACTGGTCGAGATCCATCTCGATCGTCAGATTTTTGTTCTCGGCGCGCAGCTTCAGCAGGCGATAGCAATCGTCGGCGACGTCGATGAGGCGGATCGCCTCCTCGTTGAGGTCGTAGCGGCCGGCCTCGATGCGGGAGATGTCGAGGATCTCGTTGATGAGATGCAGGAGATGGCTGCCGCTGTAGTGCACGTTGGCGGCGTATTCCTTGTAGGTCGGGTTTTTGAGCGGCCCGAGCAGCTCCGCCTTCATCACCTCCGAAAAACCGAGGATTGCGTTGAGCGGCGTCCTCAACTCATGGCTCATGGTGGCGAGAAAGCGCGACTTGGCGATGTTGGCCGATTCCGCGCGGCGGCGCGCCTCGTCGGACGTAGCTTTTTCCTGCTCGAGTTCGGCGATGAGCGCATCCTTCTCGGCCCGGTACTCGAGCATGGCGAGCGCGGTCGAGTTGAGGCCCTTGGCCAGGAATATGAAATAGACGTGCACGCCGAGCGCCATCGAGGCCATGGCCCAGTAGAAGGGATGGCCGAGCATGAGCAGGCGCACGACGACAGCGATCGTCATCGGGATCGTGCCGACGTAGAGGATCGGAAGCGCGGTCGAGGCGAACGTCATGCGGATCGCGAGCACGACGATCAGCGAGGCGAACAGGAAGACGTGCGACGCGGAATCGGTGGCGCCCATGCCGACGAGCGCGAAGCCCGCCCAGACGACGCCGTTGATCGTCTCGGCCAGTATGAGACGGCGGCGCCAGACCGTGATGTCGATCTCGCTGCGCGGCAGCGCGACGAAGCGGCGGCAGAGTTCGAGCAGCGCCACCTTCGCGCCGATCACCAGGACAAGCCAGAGGACGGCCTCGGTCTTGGTCGCCCAGAACATCGAGGCCAGCGAGAAGATCACAGCAAGAAGTTGGATGGTCGCCACGGCACTGAGTTCGTTGCGCACGAACATCAGCAGCATCTCGTACTCGAAACCGGGCTTGCTCTCGCCGTCGAGTGCCAGACGGCGCCGCGTGTCACGAACCTGGAAGCCCTGATGCGCGCGCACGATCCGCGGCCGGCGAGGGCTCGCTCCTGCTTGCTCTGCGCTGACGCTGATCGATGACACGCCGAGACCCCGAAACCCCTGTCGGAGGCCAGCAGCACGTCGAACCCGACCCTGTCGCCTCCGCCTGGCGACCGGCCGCGCCCCGCGCGTGCCTCCCAATTTTCCTCAGCATGAGAGTGATCTGTAAATCCTAACTTCGCGTTTACTCTGATCTGAAGGTTGTAATCACATTTGCTGCAATATGAATTCCGCCTTCACAATTGCGGCATTTCCCACCGCGCGCGCCGGACAGGCCTGTCGCGCTCCGGCCGCCGTTGCGGCTGCCGGGCCGCTCGACTACGACTAAGCTGATATCCCTCTGCCTGGAGATCCCACCATGAAGCTTCTCGAGACCCGGATGGCGCCCAATCCGCGGCGCGTGCGCATCTTCCTTGCCGAGAAGGGAATTCAAGTTCCGACGGAGGAGCTCGATCTCATGAAGGGGGAACTTCAAAGCGAGAGCTTTACCAAACTGAACGCCCTTCAACGGGTTCCGGTGCTGCAGCTCGATGACGGCACGGCCATCTGCGAGTCGATGGCCATCTGTCGCTACTTCGAAGAGTTGCATCCAGAACCGCCGCTTTTCGGTACAGGCGCACTCGGCAAAGCCATGGTCGAGATGTGGCAACGGCGCATGGAACTGGGCTTCATGTCCGCCGTTACGTCGGCATTCCGCCACCTGCATCCCGCGATGGCCGAACGTGAGGTTCCGCAGGTCGCAGCTTGGGGCGAGGCGAACAAGCCGAGGGCTCTCGAAATGCTGCGCGTGATCGACGAGCAACTCGCGGGCAACCGCTTCGTAGCCGGCGACGCCTACTCTGTCGCCGATATCACAGCACTCGTCACCGTAGACTTCATGAAGCCCGCACGCGTGCAGCGGCCCGAAGGGCTCGCCAATCTCGAGCGCTGGTACAAGGAAGTCGTCTCGCGGCCGAGCGCCAAAGCCTGACAGCGCGCACGAACAAGAGGCTGAGACGTCCGTGATGAAGCTCACGATCGTTGGATGCGGCGACGCCTTCGGCGCCGGGGGACGGCTGCAGACGGGCTATTACGTCGATCTCGGCCATCACCGCTTTCTCATCGACTGCGGCGCGACGAGCCTGATCGGCCTCAACAAGCTCGGCATCGACCCGAACGGCATTTCGACGATCTTCCTCTCGCATCTGCACGGCGACCACTACTCGGGCCTCGTGTGGTGGATGCTGCACGCGCAGCACGTCGCCAAGCGGACCGATCCCCTCACTGTCATCGGACCGCCCGGCGTCGAGGATCGCGTTCTGCAGACGGCGGAGCTGATGTTTCCGGGATCGACGAAGATCGAGCGGCGCTATCCGCTGATCTTCAAGGAGTGCCGCGCCGGTGAGCCACTCATCGAGGGCCCCGTCATGGTGACGGCGTGGGAAGTCTCGCACCCCTCGGGCGCGCCATCGCACGCGCTGCGCTTCGAGACCAGCGGCAAGGTGCTGTCCTTCTCCGGCGATACGGAATGGGTCGATGCGCTCGTACCCGTGAGCGCCGGCGCCGACCTCTTCATCACCGAGTGCTACGCCTTCGATGGCCCTGTGCGCTATCACACGAGCTGGAAGATCCTCGAGGAGAACCTGCCGCGGATCGCGGCGAAGCGCATTCTGCTCACGCACATGAATCCGTCCATGCTGGCGCGCCGCCACGAGATCGACCGTCCGAACATCCTGCTCGCCGAGGACGGCCTCATCATCGACGTGTAATGCGCACGAGGCGAGCACCTTCGAAGCATCGCGCACTCGACGCCCTCGTCGCGGACATTCGTGCCTGCCGCCTTTGTCGTGATGCCCCACAAGGAACCCCGCTGCCGCACGAGCCGCGCCCCGTTCTGCGTGTGAGTTCGACCGCGCGCATTGGCGTGTTCGGGCAAGCGCCGGGCACGCGCGTCCATGCCTCCGGC
>JAEYPL010000285.1 GCA_023410905.1 Pseudomonadota bacterium | reverse complement strand
GCACGCCACGGCACGCGACACCGTCGTGCGGGACCGCCTGAAGCTCATCGAGTAGCAGTCCGAGCGGCTTTCGAGCCGTGCGCCAATGGCGCCCTTGCCTCGCCTGTTGCTCCTGTGCCCAGATGCGATCGAGCCCGGCGCGATTCCCCGTGGCGGCAGGCTCCCGATCCGTGATGGTTAGGTCTTGGGCAAGGAGACCGATCGATGTCAGATGAACCCGTGGTCGCCCAACTCGGACCGTATCAGGTCGAGCTCGAGGAGGGCCGAGCCTATCTCTGGTGCAAGTGCGGGCGCTCCTCCCGCCAGCCCTTCTGCGATTCAGCCGGTCACAAGGGCACATCTTTCCTGCCGGTCCGCTTCGTCGCCGAATCTTCCGGCACCTTCAATCTCTGCGGTTGCAAGGGTACGGACGACGAGCCCTTCTGCGATGGCACGCACAACATGATGTGAGCGCGTGCCTGTGACGGGAGTGGCACGGGCTGCACGGAGAATGGGCGTTCGCGGGCCAGTTGCACCGCAACCAAGCTTTACACCGGAGCGGCTTCACCGCAGACTTCACGTCCGACCCTGGGGATGAGTGCACTAATCTGGAGAAAAGTTTGGCCGGTCCATTTCCGCCGGATCGATTCGTTGCCCATGGTCTGAGCTACCGGCTGCCAGCGTGCGGTCGGGGCCGTGCGTGGCCGATGAGGTGACGAAGGAGCCGGTTAGGTGGAATACTTCCTCCAGCAGATCATCAATGGTGTCACGCTCGGCTCGATCTATGGCCTGATCGCCATCGGCTACACCATGGTGTTCGGCATCATCGGGATGGTGAACTTCGCCCACGGCGACCTGTTCATGGTCTCGACGTTCATCGCCCTCATCTTCTTCCTCTTCATGACCGTGGTGCTCGGTGTCGGCTCGGTCGCGATGGCGCTCCTGGTGGTGCTGTTTGCCGCCATGTTCCTGACGTCGCTCTGGAGCTGGGCCATCGAACGCCTCGCCTATCGCCCGCTGCGCGGCTCCTTTCGTCTCGCGCCGCTGATTTCGGCGATCGGCATGTCGATCTTCCTCATGAACCTGGTGCAACTCGCCCAGGGCCCGCGCAACAAGCCGATTGCGCCCATGCTCAATGACGTCATCACGCTGAAGCAGGGCGCGGCATACGCCGTCACGATCTCCTACAAGCAGATGATGATCATGGTGGTGACGGTCGTCCTGCTCTCGGTCTTCTGGTGGGTCGTGCAGAACACCTCGCTCGGGCGCGCGCAACGCGCCTGCGAGCAGGACCGCCGCATGGCCGCGCTGCTCGGCATCAACGTCGATCGCACGATCTCGATCACGTTTATCATGGGCGGCGCGCTCGCGGCCGTCGCCGGTGTGCTCTATCTCATCTACTACGGTGTCGTGAACTTCGCCGACGGGTTCGTCCCGGGCATCAAGGCATTCACCGCCGCCGTTCTCGGAGGTATCGGCTCGCTGCCGGGCGCCGTGCTCGGCGGACTGTTGATCGGTCTCATCGAGGCGCTCTGGTCGGCGTACTTCTCGATCGACTACAAGGACGTCGCCGTCTTCTCCATTCTCGCGATCACGCTCATCTTCATGCCCTCCGGGCTGCTCGGCAAACCCGAAGTCGAGAAGGTGTAAGCAGCATGGCGGGGGAGCATCATCAACCGATCGGGATTTTGGGTGCGGCCCTCGACGCCTGTAAGACGGCACTCCTGGCGCTCGGCCTCTGTATTCCGATCGTGCTGCTGCGCACGGACCAGGATTTTTCGAACCAGTTGATCCTGGAACCGCGCGTCGGTCTCACGTTGTCGCTCGTCGCGACCGCGTTCGCCGCTCGCTTCATCTGGCTTCTGTTCGCGGACTGGCGCGCGAGCCGTCCAGAGCGGACAACGCCCGTGCCGATCATGGCGGGTGTGAGCGTGAGCCCGGAAGCGGCGCGCGGCTTCGCGATCGGCGGGCTCATCTTCCTCTTTGCCTATCCCATGCTGTCGCTCGCGCTGGTCGGGCCGGCGGGCTCGGTCAAATGGATCGACAACTTCGGCATCCAGATCCTCATCTACGTGATGCTCGGTTGGGGCCTCAACATCGTGGTCGGGCTCGCGGGGCTGCTCGATCTCGGCTATGTCGCTTTCTACGCCGTCGGCGCCTATTCGTACGCGCTGCTCGCCGCCAACGACGTCGTCAAGGACTTCATGGCCGAGATGATCGGTCCGTGGTTCTGGCCGGCTTGGGGCTTCTGGATATGTCTGCCTGTCGCCGGCATTCTCGCGGCGTTCTGGGGCATCATTCTAGGCTTCCCGGTCCTGCGCCTGCGCGGCGACTATCTCGCGATCGTTACGCTTGCTTTCGGCGAGATCATCCGCCTCGTTCTCATCAACTGGGTCGATGTCACAGGCGGCTATGCGGGCATCTCCGGCATTCCGCGACCTAGTTTCTTCGGATTTCCATTTACGGCGTCGGAGTCCGGATTCGCGGCGACATTCGGGCTCGAATTCACGCCGCTGCACCGAACGATCTTTCTCTTCTACCTGATCCTCGTCCTGGCCCTGATCACCAACTTGGTGACGTTACGTCTGCGCCGCTTGCCGGTCGGGCGCGCCTGGGAAGCTCTGCGCGAGGACGAGATCGCGTGCCGCTCGCTCGGTATCAACACGACCAACACGAAGCTGACGGCATTTGCGATCGGCGCCGGGTTCGGTGGATTTGCCGGCGCCTTCTTCGCCGCGCGGCAGAACTTCATCAGCCCTGAGTCCTTCACGTTCCTCGAAAGCGCGGTGATCCTCGCGATCGTCGTGCTCGGCGGCATGGGAAGTCAGATCGGTGTGGCCATCGCGGCGATCGTCATGATCGGCGGCACAGAGCTTCTGCGTGAGCTCGACTGGATGAAGCACGTGTTCGGTGCCGACTTCGATCCGACGCAGTACCGGATGCTCCTGTTCGGACTTGCCATGGTGGTCATCATGATCTGGCGCCCGCGCGGGCTCATTGCCAACCGCCAGCCGACGCTGTTCCTCAAGTCGCGTCGCGCCATCTCCGCCGATCTCGTCAAGGAGGGCCACGGCTGATGCGCTGGGAGACGGCGCCGCTTCTGGAAATCGAGCATCTGACCATGCGGTTCGGCGGCCTCGTTGCCGTCAACGATGTGACGTTCGGCGCCGGCCGCGGCGACATCACTGCGATCATCGGCCCGAACGGAGCGGGCAAGACGACGGTTTTCAACTGCATCACGGGCTTCTACAAGCCGACCTCCGGCCGCATGGTCATGAGCCATGCGGGCAATGCGCTCTCCGATGATGTCGCTGTGCTCACGCGGAGCCCCGCGCGCTACATGCAAAGCGGGGAGAACGCGCTTTATCTACTTGAGCGCATGCCCGACTACGAGATCGCGGCCAAGGCGCGCGTCGCGCGAACCTTCCAGAATATCCGTCTCTTCACGGGCATGACCGCGCTCGAAAACCTGGTCGTTGCCCAGCACAATGTGCTCATGGCGGCCTCGGGCTGGACGGTGCTCGGGCTCGTCGGCCTGCCGCGGTATACGCGGGCAGAGACGGCGGCGATCGAACGCGCGAAATACTGGCTCGATCTCATCGGGCTGACGAGCCGCGCCGATGATTCCGCCGGCAGTCTTCCGTACGGCGATCAGCGCCGTCTCGAAATTGCGCGCGCCATGTGCAGCGATCCGCTGCTCCTTTGCCTCGACGAGCCGGCCGCCGGTCTGAACCCGCGCGAGAGTGCCGAGCTCAACAAGCTGCTGAAGACCATCCAGCGCGAGCATGGCACGTCCATCCTCCTCATCGAGCACGACATGTCGGTGGTCATGGAGATTTCTGACCACGTGATCGTGCTCGAATACGGCACCAAGATCTCGGACGGCACGCCCGAGCAGGTGCGCAACGATCCGAAGGTCATCGCCGCCTATCTCGGCGTCGAGGACGATGAAGTTGCTGCCGTCGAGAGGGGAGAGCTGCCATGAGCGCGCCACTCCTCAGCGTCAGCGGCGTCAAGAGCTTCTACGGTAGCATCATGGCGCTGAAGGGTGTCGACATCGACATCCGGGAAGGCGAGATCGTGTCGCTGATCGGTGCGAATGGTGCCGGCAAGTCGACGCTCATGATGACCATCTGCGGCAATCCGCGGGCGCGCGAAGGGACGATCACCTTCGCCGGTCGCGATATCACGAAGCTCGAGATGCATGACATCGCGCGTCTGCGGATCGCGCAGTCGCCGGAAGGTCGGCGCATTTTTCCGCGCATGACCGTGCTCGAAAACCTCCAGATGGGCGCGGAGATCGACGGCGGACGCCATTTCGAGGAGGATCTCGCGCGGGTGACCAAGCTCTTTCCGCGCTTGCGCGAGCGTCTCGCGCAGCGGGGAGGCACGCTCTCCGGCGGCGAGCAGCAGATGCTCGCGATCGCGCGCGCGCTCATGAGCCGGCCGCGCCTTCTGATGCTCGACGAGCCCTCGCTCGGTCTTGCGCCCATCATCGTGCGTCAGATCTTCGACGCCATTCGCGAACTCAACAAGCGCGAGGGCATGACCGTCTTCCTCGTCGAGCAGAATGCCTATCACGCGCTGAAGCTCGCGGACCGCGGCTACGTGATGGTCAACGGTCTGATCACCATGCAAGGAACAGGGACCGAGCTTCTGGAGCGGCCGGACATCCGCGCGGCCTACCTCGAAGGCGGTCGGCACTAACTGGGAGCACAGGGGCAAGATGCCGGAATGGCTCTACGATGCAGGCCCGAACGGCGACTGGGTATTTCTTCTGGTCACGGTGATCATGGGCGGCATGGCGGCCTATGCGACGGGGAGTGCGATCGCGACGACATGGCGGCCGCGCTGGCAACTCGTCGTCTATGGTTTTCTCATTGCCGCTGCCGTGCGCTTCATCCACTACGCGCTTTTCCATGAGCCCTTCATCGCACCACGCAGTTATGTGGTTGATCTGGTTGTGCTCATTGCCGCGGCAGTACTCGGTTATCGCGTGACGCGGCGGCGCCAGATGCGTGAGCAGTACGATTGGCTCGTGCCGGGCACCGCGGAAAAAACGGTGCGCCGGGCAGATATTTGAGCTCGATCCGAGCCGCCTGATCCTTGACCGCAAGGGACTGTGGATTGGGCGTGACTTTGCCCAACTTTCGGTGAATCCTGCTCCCACGGGCGCGGTTCTTTGCCAGCGCCGGTGCGGGCAATCCGTTTCCAATCCGCAAGTTTCAGCAGCCAATTGGCTATAAGGGAGAGCGTTGCATGAAGAAGCTCATGTGGTCGGGGGTCGCCGTTGCGGCGCTGCTCGCGATGACCGGCGTGGCGAGTGCGCAGGTCAAGATTGGCCTTGCGGGCCCGCTGACGGGAGCGAATGCCACGTTCGGCGCGCAGCTCAAGCGCGGAGCTGAGCAGGCGGTCGCAGACATCAACGCCAAAGGCGGCATGAACGGGCAGAAGATCGAGCTGGTGTTCGGCGACGATCGCGCCGATCCGAAGGAAGGTGTCTCGGTCGCCAACAAGTTCGTCGGTGATGGCGTCAAGCTGGTCGTTGGCCACTTCAACTCGGGTGTGTCCATTCCAGCATCCGAAGTCTACGCCGAGAACGGTGTCCTGATGTTCTCGCCGGGCTCGACCAATCCGCGTCTGACGGAGCGCAAGCTCTGGAACACCTTCCGCATGTGCGGTCGTGACGATCAGCAGGGCGAGGTCGCCGGCAAATACCTTCTGAGCAACTACAAGGGCAAGAAGATTGCCATCGTCCATGACAAGACGACCTACGGCAAAGGTCTGGCCGACGAGACCAAGAAGGCGATGAACGCCGGTGGTCTGAAAGAAGTGCTCTATGAGGGCGTGAATATCGGCGAGAAGGATTTTGCGGCCTTGGTCTCTAAGATCAAGGTGTCGGGTGCGGAACTTGTGTACTGGGGCGGCCTGCATACCGAAGGCGGTCTCATTGTTCGCCAGATGCGCGACCAGGGCGTGAAGGCGCCGTTGATGTCGGGCGACGGCATCGCGACGGACGAGTTCGCGGCGATTGGTGGCCCAGGCGTCGAAGGCACGCTGATGACATTTGCGCCGGACCCCCAGCGTCGTCCTGAGGCCGCTGCTGTCGTGAAGAAGTTCCTCGATGCGAACTTCAAGCCCGAGGCCTACACGCTCTATGCGTATGCCGTCGTTCAGGTGATCGCTGATGCGGCCAGCCAGGCTAAAACCAACGATCCGAAAAAGGTCGCGGCCCAGATCCAGGGCGGCAAGGCATTCTCGACGGTTCTCGGCCCGCGCGCGTTCGACAAGAAGGGTGACGTAACGGTGCCCGACTACACGATGTACACGTGGAAGAAAGTGGAGGGTGACAAAATCACCTACGTGCAGAACTGAGCAGCAGCGTGCTGCCAGTTCCAGTGACGACCGGAAGGCAGCCCATGCGGCTGCCTTTTGGCTTTGTGATGCCGCGATGGCTCATGCACGTGTGGGCCTTGCTCATCCTGCTGCTTGCCGCGCCCGCAATGGCACAGATGGTGGACGGCGAGCTTGTGATCATGGCTGTCGATTCGAGCCGGATGCCGGAGCCTGATGGCAGGAGCAATCGCGTCGCGCCGCGTCCGGTGGGCGAGGGCGTGGAAGGCGTGGCGGGCACGCTCAACCAGCAGGGCGGTTTGCTCGGCCGCCGATTGCGCGTCGTCCACGAGAACGACCAGTGTGAGAGCGACGAAGCCGCGGCGATTGCGGCGCGCGCGATTTCACAGCGCGTCGACGTCGTTATCGGGCACATGTGTCCGAGTGGCGCGATCCGGGCGGCCGAGATGTATGCCGCGGCCGGCATCCTCATGATTGCAACGGGACCGCGCCATCCGCGGCTTACGGCTCCCAATGGTCGCCGCGGCATCCATCGTCTCGCCGGGCGCGATGATCGTCAGGCGGACAGCATCGCCGCTCTGATCGCAGACATGTTTCCCGCGGCGCGGCTTGCGATCGTCCACGACCGCAGTCTCCAGGGGCGGGGCATGGCAGAGGAAATCCGCCGGAGCGTGATGGCGGAAAACATGTCGCCGGTGCTCGTCGCGCACTACACCTCCGGCACGAAGGATTTCACGGCGCTGATTGCAGAGCTTGGAGCGGCACGAGTTGATGTTGTCGTATTTCCCGGCCAGCTCTTCGAGGCGTCGATGATCCTCGATCAGGCGAACCGTGCCGGAACCCGCATAGCGACAGTCATCGGCACGGACATTCTCGGCGCGGATGTGCCACCGCGGCGGCTGCTGGCGGCTGTCGACACATTTCTCGTCATGCTTCCATGGCCGAGCCTGAGCGCGGACGGGCGTGAGCATTCAACAGAGGATGTCAGCCGCGAACTGGCGGGGGCGGCACTCGAAGTCTGGGCAGCGGCGATCACCGGGTCAGGAGATGGTGCACCGGAGCGCGTCACTGCAGCGTTGAGAGATCGCGCGTACCCCACGCGCCTCGGCGCTGTGCGCTTCGACGCGAAGGGTGATGCCGTGGTGCCGTCCTATGTGCCACACACTTGGCGTGACGGGCGTTGGCAGGTTTGGCGCTGAATATCGCGCTCACCAAACGTCCGCAAGCTCAGTCCTCAAGCTCTTTCTTGATCAGCTTGAAGTCGCGATCGAACTCGAAGTCCCATTCGCGGCCGTCGGCGCAGTCCGCATCATCGACCTCGAATTTGCCGTCGTCGAATTCCATTTCGCCGCCGGTGCAGCCTTCTGCCTCGAGCAACGCGACCAGCTTGGCGCGCTCCTCTTCGGTCACGGGACGATCGGCCAGGGCCGGGCTCGCGACGAATGCAGTGAGGGCAAGAGCAGCAAATAGTCCACGCATCAGGGTCTCCGGTTCGGGTGCTTCAGTGCACGCACAAGCATGCACATCTACGTAACGAGCCGACGACAGCTTTGTTCCTGCCGTGGATCGGAAAAATACGAGCGTTGATGTGAGCGCCCAGGACGGGCGTCGCGACGCGCGCCTTCCGATGTGCGCAAAGCAACGCTCAGTGCAGGAGGCGCGCGATGGTCTCAGCGACCTCGGCACTGCCGGACTGTTTTGTCAGTACCGGCGCGTTCGGCCAAGCCGCCGAGGCTTCGGTGGAATCGTACTTCGTGTAGAACATAAAGGGGATCCCGAGATCCTCGAGCCGCCTGCAGACGGCCGCCGTCGTATCGCTTCCGAGACGGAGATTGATCACAGCCGCCGCCAGCGCCGGATACTCCGCCAGATAAAGTGCGTCGCGGAGCTGCTCCGCCGCGAAGACTTTGGCGCCCGCTTGTGTGAATTCGCTCATGAGCTCACGCGCAATGGTGGGCTCGTGCTCGACGACGAGGATGGACTGACCTTTTAAACGCATCATCATCACAGTACCCCTGTTCGATGCCGCCGCGTTCGACGTCCATGCTAGCGTGGCCATGCTGCCCGACGTCAACCCGGTTCGCGTGCGGTGCACACGCGCTGCATTGATCTTCGTCTATCAGCCTCACAAGTCCTCAATGCGACCATAAGGCGAAAAATCAGAGACTTGCGATGCGCGACTTCTGCTGCGTCGCACCAAAAGCACGCGTGTGGCAATGACTTGGTTCTTATCTGCAATCGAAATTTACGAAAAAGTGATGGGTGAACGTGGTGCGTGGCTGGCGCATCGGTCGCGTGCGCATCGCGCGATGTGTGATGTGCCGCGCCGCGCGACTTTCGCGATGACGCAATCCTGCTACGTGCAGGCCACACTGCGGACGTCGAACGCGTCGATCATCTTTTCACACGGCATGGACATCGCTGCGGCATGCGAGCCTCACTCGCATCTGTTCTTGTGGAAATCTGAAATCAGCGCGCTGACGATGCCGTGTTTCGCCCTAACATATCAGCTTGATGACGGGGGTGGAGCGAGGCATGACGGGGGAAAAGCGTCGGCAGTTTCGCGTAGTTGGGGGCAATGAGGCGCTGGTGCGCAGCGCGCGCGTGAACCGGGAGGCGCGCTGGCCGCCATTGCGTGTGGTGGGCGCGGAGGAAGCGCGCGAAGCCGTCCCGCCTCGACCAGCACCAGTTCTGGCAGTTCCAGTTCCTGTGCGGCACGCACGGCCCATGCAGAACCGGGCGGCATGGAGCCAGGCGCTGCTGGCGGGTTTAATGGTGGTCATGTTGAGCAGTGTCGGCCAGGCCATCGCAGCGCACTTCTGAGCTGAGCGCTTCGGCTGGAGCTGGGGCCTGAAGCTCGGCGCGGAGCCACGAACTCAAGCTAAAGCTACCGTCGCGTCTGTCTTGCACGACCGTGCGTCCCAATAGTGCGAGGCGCGGCTAGTGCGAAGGACGCCAGAACCAACAGAACCCTGGGCCGTCATAGCCCAGGGTTCCTGAATTTCCGGGAAGCTTGATGGCTTAACTGCCCGAGTGAAGTCACTTCAACCGATTCATTGGGCGTTTGTGGGGCAGCAGCGTGGCGCGAACGTGTGCTGCGCGACTGAGCGGGCGCGTTCGCGCTGGAACCGGCCTAATACCGCGAGCGTTGCTTCGGTAGGCGAAGGGGAATGAGCCCGAGCGAAGCGAAATGAGCCTGCATCCATGCTGAAGCAAGCCCACGAGGCCATGGAGAAGATGAGCGCCGTCGCGTCCGCGATGAAAGATGAGCGCTGGGGCGATGCCGAGCGCCTCATCCATGAGCTGAGCACGATACTCGATACCATATCGAATGACGTCAGCTCGAAGGTGCGCGGAGCGATGAATGCTCCCGAGCCCGACCGGCGCGATCGCGGTTGAGAATAAATATTCGTCAGCGACGGAAACCCTGTGGGCCTTCCGTTGTTTAAGAGTGTGAATGCCTGCCGCCCCCCGTCGGATGGGCATTCCTCTCAGCCCGGCCCGGTGAGCTCTCCCCCCTCAGCTCGCCGGGCTTTGGCGTTTGAGGGGGCGTTTGCGGGTCCCGAGCACATGATGAGCACGGCGCCGTCCCTAAGCCGCTCGGCGAGATCGGGGCCGCTGAGGGGTGCCGCACCGGCATTGGCTGGCGCGGCCGTGATGCCATTCGCTTCCATGAAGGAAATAGCTTCAGCGGACTTGATCGCGAAGTTCACGTTCTGCGGGATGTCGCCGCCTGCGCGAGCGACGGCGAGTGCATTGAGTTTCGCCACCACCACACCGACGACTTGACCTCGCTCATCGACGACGGGGCCGCCGCTGTTACCCTGCTGCACGGGTGCGGAGAGCTGGAAGTGTGCGTGATTGTCGGCGACGCCGGCCAGCGCCGTCACGTCGCCACGCGTGAAGGTGCCTGAGGAGGCGAGTGCACCCAGATAAGGAAAGCCGAAGATGGCGATCTGCTCGCCGAGACGCGCGTCGCGCCGCCATGAGAGCACGACGTGCGGTGTGGTCTGAGGTGTGTCGAGTGCGATCAGTGCGAGATCGCGCTTTTCGTCGGATGCGGTCACGCGTGCCGGTGTCGCGCTCGCGTCGCCATGGCCTTTGACGGCGATGCTGCTGCAGCCTTGCACGACATGCGCGTTGGTCAGGATCTGACCGGATTTGGAGACGTAGAAGCCGGTGCCGGCGGAGAGGCGCGGCTTCGCCCCCGTCTTCGCACCACCGGCCGGCGGCAGGCCATCGGGCAAGCGGGCGGCGGCCTCGCGAACGGCTGTGGCGCACTTCGATGCGGCAACGAGCGCGGGGCCTGCGCCCGCAAGCGAGAATTGGGCACTGTTCGTCGAGGCGGTGAACGTCAGCGACTGGCCGCCGGCGATGGCGCCCATGCGATCTGCCGGAAGTTGCCCGATGATCGTGATGCCGTTCGGCAGGCGGTGCGGCACGGCGACATGAAGAACTTTGCCGTCGACCGTGATGGTGACCTGCAGCCCGGCCATCCGCTCTGCTGCCGGCCCGATCATGGCGAGGCCCCAGTCCCCTTTCACGGTCCTGATGAAACCCCAGGCCGCGCTGCGGCGGGCATCATGCGTGCTCGAGAAACCCTTGATGGCCTGGCATCCGAGCGCAGTCCGCGATGAGACCAGCATCTGGACACGCCAGCCGTCCTTCTCCCAGACGACGCCGCTCTGAGACTGAGCCGAGGCGGCGGAGGTGAGACAGGCGATCAAGGCAGCCCCGGCTGCAGCCACACTCGGGGCGCGAAGGCGCGTGCGCATGGGACGGGCTCGTGACTTGAGTTCGTGACGTCCAGGGACGACTATCGTGCGCTCGCGGCGTCGCCGCCAGTGCTGGGAGCCCACACTTTCACACCAACTGCAGGGCGCAGGTATGGCGCGAAGCCGGGACGCCATCCGATGGATTGTTCCGAACGGTCGCGCGCTCCGGTTGACAAGGTTGGACACCCTGCCGTCGGCAGAGCAGACAGCCTCGGGGGAGAGGGCGGCGAACGGCGCAAATGCCGACGCCGCCCTGATGTCGTTGTTGGGCGACGGCATCAGTTGATGTCGGCGATGCTCGCCTGCCCCTTCGCCGCTTCCGCTCTGGCCCGGCGGAGTAAGAAAAGTCGCGAACTTCTCCGCGATCTCGATCGCGTCAACGAACCCGCTCGCAGCTTCCCGGTTCCCCAGTCGAGCAGCACCGCTTTCGTCCAGCGCGGCAGTGAAAGGCGCGGGCGCCTGAGCGCCACGCGAGAGTATGACGAACGCGAAGACAGGGGCCGCCTTCGCAGCCCCTGTTTTGTATTGCGGGGGGATCCCGGACGGCGACCCTCGGGGGGAGGGGGAAAGGGCCGCCGCCCGGCTTCTCGGTAGTTACTCGATGTACGTTCAGGGCGTTGCGATGGTGATGTCGCCGAATGTGGTGTCGGTCAGCGGCAGCGCATCGCGATAGTCGTCGTTGCTGGAGCGCGGCAGTGCCTGACGGTGATCATCGTTGCTGATGCGGGGGAGAGCCTGCTCGTAGCCCGTCGAGTGCGGGACGGCGATGGTGATGTCGTCGAAGGGCTTGAACGGCTGGGCGTTGGCGGCACCGGCGAGAACGCCGAGGGCAACAAGGGTGCTGAGGATGGTCTTCATGGGAGTTCTCCGTTGGGTTCTGGTTACGACCCGGCGCTCCGATTTTCTGGAGCGGCGCGGGTCGAGTGTTCCGGGGTGAGGGTTATGGGGTTGCGACGGTGATGTCGCCGAATGTGGTGTCGGTCAGCGGCAGCGCGTCGCGATAGTCGTCGTTGCTGGAGCGCGGCAGTGCCTGGCGGTGATCATCGTTGCTGATGCGGGGGAGCGCCTGCTCGTAGCCCGTCGAGTGCGGGACGGCGATGGTGATGTCATCGAAGGGCTTGAACGGCTGGGCGTTGGCTGCACCGGCGAGAACGCCGAGGGCAACGAGGGTGCTGAGGATCGTTTTCATGGCTCATCTCCGTCTGGTTCAATTTGTGGGCCGCGCTTCGTGGCGGCGATGAACCTAAGATGAGCCTTGGCGGGTCGAACCGGTATTCTACGTGCGGCATGAAAAACTAGAACGCGAGTTTGGGGACCTCATACCTCGGTATGTGGCGGGGTGCCGCTACCCCCGCTGAATTGCCCGCGGCTGCTGTCAGTGGGCGTGTTCGGATACCGGGAGAGTGACGCGGAATACAGCGCCATGGGGATTTGCGGGCTTCACCTCGATATGACCGCGATGGGCTTCGACGATCGATTTTGAGATCGACAATCCCATACCCATGCCTTCGGTCTTCGTCGTGAAGAAGGCGTTGAACAGGCGCGGAACATGGTCTGGATCGATGCCGGGGCCGGTATCCTCCACTTCGATGCCGATTTCGTCTCCCTCACGGCCGACGCGTACCGTCAGCGTCCGGTTGCTGACGCCGGGCTGCGTAAGGGCCTGGATCGCGTTGACCATCAGGTTGATCACGACCTGTTGAAGTTGGATCCGGTCGCCGACGACGTCCGGCACCTCCTTGCCGACCGTGTAGCGCAGCCGGATATCGTTCTTGGCGAGCTCTGAGCGCAGGATCGACACCGCGTCCTCGACGAGCGCCCGCGCAGGGAAGCAAACCTTCTCCGGCTCCTTCTTCGTCGACATTGCGCGCACGCGGGCAATGATGCCGGAGGCGCGCTTGGCCTCGTCGACCGCGCGCGTGATTGCGGCCTTTGCCTCGTCGACATTCGGATTGGCATTTGAGAGCCAGCGGAGGCTCGCCTGCGCGTTGGTTACGACGGCGGTTAGCGGCTGGTTGACTTCGTGTGCGATCGAGGCCGACAGCTCGCCGAGCGTCGAGACGCGTGCCGCGTGAGCAAGCTCGTTCTGGATGCGCGCGAGCTCGGTGTTGGCTCGTACGCGCTCGGAAATGTCGATGATGCCGATGTGGAAGATCTTGCTCTGCATTGATTCGGGCACATACGAGCAGGTGAAAAGAACGTCGACCTCCTTGCCCCCCAAGGTCTTCAAGCGCGTCTCCGTCTCGAAGTGCGGCGACGTTTCGGATGCGAAGATACTCTCCATGAACGCCGGTTCGCTGGCCGCCGGCCAAAGGCGGGAGACACTGCCCAGAAGTTGCTCGCGCGTGCCGCCGAAAAGCTGCAGCGACTTCTCGTTTGCGTCGACGATCTCGATCGCTTCCATCAACGTGCGGGCCAGGCTGGGATTGGCTGCGAAATGGGCGCGCAGGTCGGTGACGCCCTGGGCGGCCAACTCCTCTTCCATGGCCATGAGACGCGTAATGTCGACCTCGAGGTAGGCTACTGCCATCGCCTGGAAGACGTTGCGATAGCGGTGCTCGCTACGCTGCAGGCTCGCCTCGGATCGGCGCTGCGCGGTGACATCGCGTCCCATCTCGAGGATCTCGATCGGACGTCCGCTGCTATCGCGACGAATGGACCAACGTGCCGCGATAAGGCGCTCGCCACCGTCGCGATGTTGGCGCAGGATTTCGCCGTCCCATCGGTTGGCTGCAAGCAGCTCTTTGTGAGCTTGTTCCACCGGCACCGGGAACTGGCATTTGATGAGCTCGCCAAGGTGCTTGCCGACGGCTTCGTCACGGTCCCAGCCATAGGCGTCGACGCAGCCCTTGTTCCAGAAGTTCACCGTCCCATCTAAGGAGCGGACGAGAATGGCATCGTGGGCGAGATCGAGCATCCCGACCAGTTCCTGCTTGCGGTGTGTGATGTCGAAGACGAGCACGTAGAAGCCATCGAATCCGCCATCGCTCATGCGCGGCACGTAGGTGAGGGCCGAGTAGCGCCAGCCGTCGGTGCCATGGGGCACCTTGGCATCGAACGAAACCGTCTCGCCTGCCTTTACGCGTGCAACGTAGGGAGCGCGGGTCGCGAAGGCTTCCTCGCCGAGGAAATCGCGCATGTGCAGCCCGACCATACTCTCCGGCGAGCGCCCGAACCACTCAGTGTGGTAGTCGTTGGCGAAGCGGCAGACCAGGTCGGCATCGAAGAACGAGATAAGGGCCGGGATGGCGCTGGTAACGGTTTTAAGCTCGGTCGCGGTGCGAGACCTGGAAAGCGACTGAGGCAGTATTTCGGACGTGCTCATTGGAAACCCTGAAACAGACCTGTCGATTGACAAGAAGATGGGCTTCGCATGAGCTTACTGCAATGCACCAAAGTGTGAGATAGCCTCGAGCAACCCATGGCAACACCACCACAGGGCCGATCCGCTGGCGCCAAACCTGCCGTCGAAGTGCCCACCATCCATATTGTCGACGACGACGGAGCCATTCGCACCGCGCTCGACAGCCTGTTTCGCTCCGTTGGCCACGCGACGCGCCTTTTCGGCTCGGCGCAGGAGTTCCTGCAGTCGGGGCATACGGGCGCGGCCGGCTGCCTGGTGCTCGACATCCGGCTTCCGGGATTGAGCGGTCTCGATTTCCAGGATCGGCTCGCCGGCGCCGGCGTCCATATGCCGGTTATCCTCATGACAGGTCACGGAGATATCCCGATGACCGTGCGCGGAATGAAAGCCGGCGCTGTCGACTTTCTCACGAAGCCGTTCCGCGATCAGGACATGCTCGATGCAGTGGCGATCGCGCTTGAGCGGGACGCGACCAGCCGGGCCGAGCGGGCGGGGCTCGATGATCTGCAGGCCCGCTATTCGGAACTCACCGCGCGCGAGAAGGAGATCATGGGGCGCGTCGCGACGGGCCTGATGAACAAGCAGATCGCCTTCGAGCTCGGCCTCAGTGAGATCACCATCAAGATCCACCGGGCCAACGCCATGAAGAAAATGGGCGCCAAGTCGGTGGTCGAGTTCGTCAAGATGGCGGAGCAACTCAAGGCCTGAGGATCGCCGGTCCACCACCACGGTTAAGGGGACAAACCCCGGTATACTACCGGTGCAGCGGAACTTTCACCAAATTGGAGTTATTCCAGGAGGGCATGGTGCCCTGCTTGGCAACAAGGACCAAGGCCGTGAACCCCGCTCCGCTCATAGCCATTGTCGACGACGACCACGCGGTGTGCGTGTCGCTCGATGGCTTGATGCGGGCCTACGGGTACCGCATCGAGATGTTCGGCTCCGCCGAGGCGTTTCTGGCCTCTGACGCGCTGAAGATGGCCGCCTGCGTGGTCAGCGACGTCCAGATCGAGGGCGGCATGAGCGGCATCGACCTCGCCCGCCGGCTCAAGGAGATCGCTTCGGCGCCGCCGATCTTTCTGATCTCGGCGTTCGCGGACGAGGGCGTGCAGAAGCGGGCGAAGGACGCCGGTGCACGCCTGCTCTTCAAGAAGCCGTTCGACTGCTGCCAGCTCATCGAGCGTATCGAGGCCGCGATGGCGGAAGACGCAGCCCAGGCGTAGCTCGGCCTTATTGCAGCTCAGCGTTCGCGACTGTTGCGGCGGAGGGCTTTACGTGGTGCCATCGACGCTCAACAGAGGGGCAGCGCATGGCAACCACGAAGGCCGAGCTTGTCGGCGAGGATTTGAGCGTCCACCTCGCCCCATGGGGCCGGATCCACGTTCGCAACAAGCGGCCGCAGGGCGTCGAGACGTTCGCGTCGGACCGGATCGTCATCTTCCAGCACGGTGCGACTTACGGTGGCGGCGGCTTCGAGTTGGCGTTGGGCGGCCTGTCGTGGATGGACTACGTCGCCGCGCGCGGCTTCGATGCGTACTGTCTCGACCTCCCCGGTTATGGCCGCTCGACGCGCCCCGCAATTATGGACGAACCCGCCGATCGCAACGAGCCGTTCATGCGCACGCCCGCCGCCGCCGCCTGTCTCGGCTCGGTGATCGATTTTGTCTGCCGGCGGCGAGGCGTCGACAAGGTGTGCCTGGTCGGGCAGTCGTGGGGCACGGCGATCACCAGCTACTACACCCAATCCAACAACCACCGCGTCGCGCGTCTCGCGCTCCAGGCGCCGGTCTGGGACCGCACGCAGTCGGGCCCGTCGCCGATCCACGTCGAAGGCAAGGTGGGCGCCTACCGCGTGGTCGGGCGCGACGCAGCGTTCGCGCGCCGTCTCGCGAACCTGCCTGACGCAGTGAAGGCGGATATCATCCCGCCTGGCTGGTTCGACCAGTGGTGGGACGCGACCGTCGCCACCGATCCCGGCTGGGACGGCAAAACCGTGCGGGCGCCGAACGGCGTCGTGATGGATGGCATCGAGTACTGGAACGCGGGCCGGCCGCTCTACGATCCGGGGCGGATTGCGGTGCCCGTGCTGGTCGTCGTCGGCGCGCTCGACAACGACACGCCGCCCGTCATGGCGCAGAATATCTTCTCGCTACTGAAATCGGCGCCGTGGTCGCGGTTGTCGATCCTCAGCGGCGGCAGCCACAGCATGTTCATGGAACGCAATCGCATCCTGCTGTTCCGCACTGTGCAGCAGTTCCTCGAGGAGCCGCCGCCCGGGCCAGACGCGGTGGTGTGAATTCGCGGTCGCGTCCTCACGTCGCGAAGGATGCGAGCTGAGGACCATCAGAGCGCGAACGCCTCTCAATCGGCTATCGCGCCACCGAGCTTACGCGATAACTCGCGAGCAGCCTCCATCGCGCAGTCGCGCAACTCGCGCAGCTTCTGCTTGCTGTAGCGGGAGGCCGGACCGGAGAGACTGATGCCGCCGGCTACGCGACCATCCTTCTCAATGATCGGAACGGCCACGCAACGCATGTCGTCCGCGAACTCCAGATCATCGTATGCATAGCCCTGGGCCCGCACTTTGCGCAGCTCGGCACGCAGGCGGGCGGGTTCGGTGATGGTGTTGCGGGCAAGTCGTGGCATGTCGAGAAGAAGCGCCGCCTCCACCGCGGCCGGCTCCTGGTAAGCGAGCAGGACTTTACCTATCGATGTGCAGTGGAGTGGCGCTCGGTCGCCAATCTGAAAATCTATCGTCACGCGCTGAGTGCCCATGGCGCGCTGCACAAGCACGGCGCAATCCCGCTCGAGCACCGAGTAGTGAGCTGCCTCGCCGGTTTGCGCAGAGATCTCGCGCAGACACGCGGCGACAAGCTCAATCTTTTCGTTCCCGCTGAGCAACGCTCGACTGAGCGTGAGCACTTTGTATCCGAGACGGTAGGCGCGCGCGCGCTGATCGCGGACGACATATCCGGCTTCGATCAATGTCATGAGCATGCGGTACGCGGTGGTGCGCTCAGCGCCGATAATGTCTGCGACCTCGGCGGCAGAGAGTGCATTGCGTGATTGCGCAAGCGCTTCCAATACCTTGAGTGCGCGCAGTGCGGTCGCGCTCTTGTTCGGGTCGATGGCGTCGCGAGGGATTTGCATCGCACAATAATTGTACGAATTCAGCGGGGACAGCAAGCGTTGCATTATTAGTTCATGTGTTGTCTTATTTGTGCGTAGGGGGGCGCCTCCATGCGGATGCTTATCGATGGTGAATGGGTCGAGGCGGCTGACGGCCGCGCCGCCGTGATCCAGCGTGCCGCCGACGCCGTCCAGGCGGACCACGCCGCGCTCGGCCTGTTGCTCGCACGTTACGTGGTATCCGGCGGCACCAAGATGAGTGGCAACGCGCGAGAGGCTCTGCACGAGACTCTCCTCGACATGAAGGAGCAGAAGGCGCTGCTGATGAGCGGGGTATTTCCGTCGTGACACCCTTTCTGCAGATGAGCGGCATCAGCAAGCGGTTCGGCGGCACACAGGCCCTGCGCTCGGTTGATTTGGCTGCCGACAGCGGGGAGGTTCATGCCATCGTCGGCGAGAACGGAGCTGGCAAGAGCACGCTCTCGCGCGTGTTGACCGGCGCGGTGCAAAGCGATGCGGGCCAGATCCGGCTTGACGGCGAACTCCAGTCGATCACGAGCCCCATCAGTGGCCAGCGGCTCGGCATCCGCATGGTAGCGCAGCATGCCAATCTCGTGTCTAACCTCAGCGTCACGGAAAATGTCCTGCTCGGCGCGATGCCGACAGGCCGATTCCGCTGGTGGATCGATCTGGCGGCCGCGCATCGCCAGGTTGAGGGGATACTCGAGAGCATCGGTTTCGCGGGTATAAACGTGCGGCAGCGCGCGGCGCGCCTCAGCGCAGCCCAACGCCAGGTCGTGGAGATTGCTAAGGCTGTAGCGGTGAAGCCGAGAATCCTGATCATGGATGAGCCGTCGGCTGTGCTAGCGCAAGAGGATCTGACAAAGCTCTTCGCTCTCGTTCGGCGACTGCGCGACCAGAACGCGTTGATCTTCTATATCTCCCATCGCCTGGATGAACTTTATGAGATCGCCGATCGCGTCACTGTGCTGAAGGACGGCGCACTCGTCGGCACCGTGGATCCGCGCTCAACGCAGCGCGACGAACTGATCAGGCTCATGGTCGGTCGTCCGCTGCAGGATATTTTTCCCCGCCGCGTTTGGAAGCCAGGGGAAGAGTTGCTGTCGGTGAGTGGCCTCGGCTGTGCGGGTGCGTTCGAGGATGTCTCGTTCACCGTGGCCGAAGGCGAGATCGTCGGAATGTACGGCCTCGTCGGCAGCGGCCGCACCGAGGTTGCGCGCTGCATATTTGGAGCAGATCGATCGGGATCGGGCGAGATGCGCATGAAGGGCAGCACGTTTCGCCCGCGCTCTCCGCGAGATGCGTTACGCGCCGGGATCGCCATGTTGACCGAGGATCGCATCGGCGACGGCCTCGTCTTGGGTCTTTCGATCCGCGATAACGTAAGCCTCGCGAGCTTTCACGCGATGAGCCGCATGGGCATTCTCGACCGCGGCCGGCAGAGCGAACTCGTGCAGACCAAGGTTCGCGAACTCGACGTGCGCCCTCCTGATATAGAGCGGCCGGTGGGAAAGCTGAGCGGTGGCAATCAGCAGAAGGTCGTGTTTGCGAAGTGGCTGCTCACGAATGCAAGCGTTTTGCTGCTCGACGAGCCGACACGCGGGGTCGATGTCGCCGCCAAGAAGGAGATCTATTCGACGATCGGGGGCTTGGCTGAGCGAGGAATGGGAATTCTATTGATCTCTTCAGAACTCCCGGAAATCCTCGGTATGTGCGACCGCATTCTGGTCATGCGCGAAGGCCGATTAGTCGGCGAGTTCAAACGCGAGGAGGCGTCCGAAGAGAAAATTCTAGCCTGCGCCTCGGGCGCGGGGGAGGGAACGAATGCAAACTGAGGGCAGCGTCGCGCGCGTTAGAGCATGGTGGTTCGCCGGCGGCGAGCCGCGCCTGAGCGCGCTCGATCTCGGCCTGATCTTCGGCTTCCTCGCGCTGCTGCTCGCGGGGGCATGGTTCGCGGAGGCGTTCTTCACCGAACGCAACATGAGCAACCTGATGCGTCAGGTGGTGGCGAATGGCCTGATCAGTCTGGGTATGCTGCTTGTCATCCTCACCGGTGGCATCGATCTCAGTGTCGGCTCGGTCGTCGCGCTCGGCGGCGTGCTGTTTGCGGGTATCGCCGATCAGCTCGGCCTCGGGCCTGCGCTTGTCGTCGCGGTCACAGCTGGCGCCTTCGCTGGCTTTGTGAACGGCACCATCATTGCGCGCTTCAAGCTTCAGTCCTTCATCATTACCCTCGCCACGATGGGTATCGTGCGCGGCTGCGTCTTCCTCTACACCGAGGTCCCGATTTCGCCGTCGCATCCGGGCTTTCGCGATCTCGGCGCAACCCTGATCGGCGTCATGCCCTTGAGCATGATGGTCATGCTCGCTTGCTACGCACTCGTTTGGTTCTACCTCAACCGCACACCGGCCGGCCGCGCGACCGTGGCGATCGGAGGAAACGAGGAGACAGTGCGCTTGGCGGGCACCAATGTGCAGCGCACGGTGGTGACCGCCTACATGCTGTCGGGCGCGCTATCTGCACTATCGGGTGCGATCCTCGTCTCGCGCCTGGGGATTGCGCAGCCGAGCTTGGGCATTGCTTACGAGCTCGATGCCATCGCCGCTTGCGTCATCGGCGGTGCGGTGCTTGGCGGTGGTGGCGGCAGCGTTGGCGGCACCCTATTCGGCGTGCTCACGCTTGGCGTGATCAACAATCTTCTCAACCTGGTGGGTGTGAAATCATTCTACCAGGACATCGTGAAGGGCGCGGTGATCATTCTCGCCGTGCTCCTCGTTGAGACAAAAAGAAGAAAGAAGTGAGCGTTCAACCATTGAGTGGGAGGAGCACGACAATGAGGCGTTTCGCAGCTCTTATCGTTGGTTTCTGCGGCCTGCTGGCGTTCGTTGCGCCTGCTGTCGCGCAGCAGCAAAAGCGGATTGGGATCGTCACTCTGCAAATGAAGGCACCCTACTTCATCGCCATGGTGCGGGCGCTCGAGGCAGAGGGTCGTGCAAACAACGTGCAAACGTTCGTCGCCGACGGCAACGGCGACGTTGCCAAGGTCAACTCCGATATCGAAGATCTCCTGGCGAAAGGCGTCGACGGCCTCATCATGAACATCAGCCCGCTCGAAGCACTGCCGGGCGGCATGGCTGCGATCAAGAAGGCGGGCAAGCCGCTCGTGCTCGTGAATAGAAGGCTGAAGGGTGGCGAGTACGACGCCTGGATCGGTGTCGACAACCTGAACACCGCGGCAGGTGTCGGCGAGGTGATTGCCAAGCACATGGGAGGCAAGGGTCATCTACTCATGATCCGTGGCGGCCCCGAGGACAACAGCACCGGCAACGCGCGGCGCGATGGCGTACTGTCGAAGGTCAAGGATAGCGGCATCAAGATTACCTTCGCTCCCGAGTTCGGCCGCTGGACCGAGGATGGCGGTATCCGCGTGATGGAGGACATGCTCGCCAAGCATAAGGACATCGATGCGGTGTTTTGCGAGGGCGATGTGATGTGCCTCGGCGCGCAGAAGGCGATCGCCGATGCCGGGCGCACGGCGCAGATCAAGATCTTCGGCTTCGATGGCCAGAAGGCGGCTATCGAGCAGATCATGAAGGGCACCAACTTCATCGCGACCGGTGTCAACTCGGCCGATGAAATCGCCAAGGCTGGCTTCAAGACCATGATGGACCTGATGGCTGGCAAGAAGCCGGCACAGCAGGACTCGACGCCGCCGGTGATGGTGGTCACCCCGGAGAACGCCAAGCAGGTCTACAAGGCAGACGCGCTCTTCTAGGGCTTTCGAGAGGCTGCACGTTCGAACAAAGCTGCGCCGCCATGCCGAATTCCGGCGGCGGCGCAGTCTCGGGCGGGTTGTTCGTCACGAGCGGTGCGGAATTTGGAGCTGCCCGGCGGCGAGCAGCCTCCAGGTTTCACGCCCCCAAGCCGGCGCGGTGCGCACCTCTCCAGGCGCGGGCAGCCGCCCTTCAATTCGATGCCGTCATAGATCGCTCCTCTCGCGAGCTGTCGCGAGAGGAGATTGCAGCAATGACGATGTGGGACGTTGAGCGAGGTCAAATTGCTCGGATCATTAAACTCGTCGCCCCGGTTGAGCTGGACCAGGGGCACGGCGGACGAAGCGTGGTTTTATTGACGGGGTTCGCGCCAGGAGCGACGCCACTTCCCGCGAGCGAAATGCCGGGAAAGGCCGAGACCGCTGCGTGTCCGATATCGAAGACAGGTGCCTGACTCGGGCCGGTTTGGCCCTGGATGTGTCCGAGCAACTTACTGCGCTGAACTTTCAAGCTCAGGCAGCTTGAACACCTCGACCTCGTCGATCGTGCTCGACCGTTGCATCCAGCGACGCACATGCTCCACCAGAGCACGGAGCTTCGGCGCCATGTTCGATCGTTGCGGATAGAAGAGATGGAAGCCTGGAAGCGACGGCAGGAAATCCTCGAGCAACATCGATGTCCTGGACTTCCGCTCAGCAGAATCTGCCGGGCGGCGTTTGATGATAGCAGATGGAGCATGTCCGCAGACTCTGCCCTGCGTTGTTCAGACGCGGGAAACGGAGAATGATTGCGATCAGAATTATTGACGGTTGCGGTCGAGCATCGCGGCCCTGTCCGCTTCGATCACCGTACCAGAAGGACGGTCAGGTTACGACAACGCGCCGAGTGGCGAATGAAAGAGGACCTTGTTAGGACGCGCCGAAGTCGGCTGAGGCCACGCTCATCCCTATTCTCCCCAAGTCCGAACCAGCACTCGCATCCAATTCTCGAAGCAGATCTTCTCGATCAGCGAGTCATCGAATTGGCGCGCGCGCATTGCGGCCACGAGATTTGGGAGACCGGCCGCCGATTGGATTGCCTCTGGAATCATTGCGCCGTCGAAGTCCGAGCCGAGAGCGACACCATCCTCACCGAGCCGGTCGATCAAGTAGGCGATGTGATCGACGACGGTGTCGAGCGGCGTGGCGGCTATGCGGCGGCCGTCCGCTCTCAGGAAACTCACCGCATAGTTGACGCCGACCAGACCGCCCGTCTCTCGTATGGCCGCGAGTTGCTTGTCTGTCAGATTGCGCGACGAAGCGCAGAGTGCGTGGGCGTTGGAATGCGTTGCGACAAGGGGTGCATTCGAGAGCTTGGCGATGTCCCAAAATCCCTTCTCGTTCATATGCGAAAGGTCGACCAGAATGCGCATCTCATTGCAGCGCTTGATCAGCTCCTTGCCCAGGTCGGTAATGCCCTCGCCTGTGTCCGGCGACGAAGGATAGCGAAACGGCACGCCGTGGCCGAAGATGTTGGATCGGCTCCACACCGGGCCGAGCGAGCGCAAACCGGCAGCATAGAGGACGTCTAGCATCTTGAAATCGGCGTCGAGTGCCTCGCAGCCTTCGATGTGAAGCACCGGCGCATGTGCGCCAGCCTCCTTTGCTGCGCGGATATCGGCCACCGAACGGGCAATGCGCACACGGCCATCAGAGCGTTGGGCAATGCGGAATAGCAAAGAAGCCATCTCGATAGTTGCCCGTTGAGCATGGGTCATCTCAGGCGGTGCAGGCACAGGTACGTCGTAGGGCACGGCATCGACCGGCGCAGTATTCGACTGCTTGCTCTCTGAGGGGACGAAGATCGCATACAGTCCACCGACCAGGCCTCCCGCTTGCGCGCGCGGTAGGTCGAGCTGGCCTCTTGTTTCACCCTCCAAGAACGCCGCGACGCTGTCATTGTCCTGCCGCCAAAGGCGCAGGAGCACGTCGTTGTGACCATCGAAGGAATGCATGGGGACCGTAGCCTTTGGGAGTGTTGAACCAGGTGGTTTGCTTATGCTCGATCGTTGGACTTCAGCGACCCTCTTTACCCGCGACGAGCACAGGCTGCTTGCCGATCATCTCGACATGGCCGTCGCCGATGGGGAAGAGGTGCACGTTCGCGGCTTACCATCTGAAGAATTCCCCCCCGCTGTCGTGGGCGCAGCGACACTTTGGTACTATCGCGACGTTCGGAATGGCGCGTCTTGAGCGGTGGCATCGCGAGCGTGAGCAAGCGCGGAAACCTGAGAATCGCAAGGAAGAGCCTGATCATAATGCTCCATGAAGCGATTACGAGTGCTGAACCAGCGCTGGGGTAATGCAACTTGCCGCGTTGCGCTTTAAGGCGCTGATAAGGCTTGAAGAAATGGTGCCGCAAGAGGGACTCGAACCCCCGACCCCCGCATTACGAATGCGATGCTCTACCGGCTGAGCTATTGCGGCACGCGGCGGCGCTTGAAGCGCGCCGAAATCGTGTGCAGTCCATATCTCCAGGCGGCCAGCTTGGCAATGCTCTTAACCCCCGATTGCCTCACTTGCGGCACCACACTGCACCGGCACGCCAGACAGCCCGGTGCCGGGGCTCAGTCGGTGGATCGAGCCGACCGCGATTGCGGCATCATTGCAACTATCAGTTAATAAACGACCTTGCCGCACGTTTACGGTGTATTCAGGCATTGATGTCAACCTCAGCGTGTGGCGGAAATCGCTTAGCGGCGAATGACACCACGAGAGTTGCCCGGCTGGCCGCCGCTCCCCGAACCAGTCGGCCGCCGCCCACCCGTACCCGTGGGCGGTTAGCACAAGACGCCGTGATCGAGTGATTCTGGGAAAGGAGGTGCGAGGATCTCCATGTTGCTCTGGTCCGTGACCATGAGCCAATTGCAGCAGGCGGTCGACCCCCCGCCAGAGGCCTAGGCTCCCGAAGGACAAATCCCACGCGTCCCTCCATGTCCATTCGGGAAACTCAAGGTCAAGCCGCATCGGCTCAATCCGCGGACTTTGGCCACCGCCCGAGACTGCCAATCGGGCGGTGGCCACAATCTCGGCCGCCCACAGATTTCAGGCGCCCGTCACTGATCCATGCGCGCCACAGTGCGACAGGCACGCAACGCCTCGCCCGTTGTGCCTCCGTCGCAGGCATGATGTAGTAACGATCTGTGGGACAACGGCATTTGCTGGGGAGCAAAGCCGCAGAGCGTTGGTGGGAGGGGGTTATGGCGTGGGGCGCTCATCTTTTCGTGGCGATCGTGTATGCGGGCCTCGCCGCGAGCTTCGTCGCTTCCACCGCGACGCTCATACTTGAATTCAAGGATCTGGATTGGCTGTCGCTGGCGCTGACCCACAGCCACCTGTTCGTGTTCTTCCCGACGTTCGGCATCGTCGTCCTTGCGGCGTTCTACTGGCCGTCCGTCATCTTCACGCATCTCTACTGGTCGAAGGAAACGCGCGTTCGTTACGGCAAGGCGCGCTTTCTCATCGGTTTTGCGGTCGTGATCGCGGCCTCTTGGTGGGTCTCGCAGCAGATCGGCGGCGCCAACCTGCGCGGTATCTGGGAGGTCGAACCGCAGGCGCTCGCAAGCGACAAGGGCAGCCAGGTCCCGTGCACGGCTGTCGACGGCACGAGTTCCATGTGCCCGCGCGTGCCGATCCTGACTGCGCTCGAACGGCTGCGCACCTTTGGCCGCCAGCGCGTCGGCCTTGCGGAGTTCACACGCAACTGCACGCCGGATCCGCTGGTCGAGCGGCCTGCCGACTACAATGAGAAGCGTTACTGCTTTCCGTCGGGTACGCTCCTCGATGCGCGCCAGTGCTGTGACGTGCAGGCCCGCTTCGCAGCGGAAATCGGGGAGCTGCAAGCCGATCCGCGCCTGCGGTCGCGCTCGGCCGAGCTCGATCGCTACTTCCTGCCGCTCAAGGTCTTTTTCATTGCCGTGATGATCATCATTGCGGGCCTGCTGGCCTTCTGGCGCAAGCGGATCGACATTCTCTATCCGGACTACGTGCCGTTCATAGAGCGCGGCATCATCATCGGCGGCCTCGCGATGCTGACGTGGCCGCTCATGGATTATGCGTATCTCCAGACGAGCATGGCGCTGTTCGGCCGCATGCACGCCGGGCTGCACTTGCGATGGAGCCTCGTCATCGTGCCGTGGGCGATCCTGCTGCCGTTCTTCTTCCTGCGCCGCCTCGACAAGAACCGCGAGCTGATTGCCCAGGGCGCGAGCGTGATCGCCAGCGCCATCGCCATTCTGCGCTATCCCCAGATCAACGATTGGGCGGTTCGCCTTCTCGGGGCCGGCGCCGAGCCGTGGACCTTCGGCCTCTTTGTCGTGGTGTCCCTGATTGCCTTTATCTGGCTCTTCTGGCGCACGGACCGACAACCGGCCAATGGGCGCGCGCCCACACACACCTCGCCTCTAACCTGAACCCAGCTCGACGCAGTCGCTCTGCTGTCGCAAGTGAGGTATACGGCGTCGGATATCCAGCTCTCACCTCAGCGGGGCGCGTGGCGATGCTGACGATCTATGACGCCGCCGGTAACGGCCTCGGAACCTGCAGCGGTGTGGGCGCGCTCACGGACGCGAGCGTGTGGATCGACCTGCTCAATCCAACACCCGAAGAGGACGCAGCCGTCGAGAAGGCGCTCGGCATCTCCGTGCCCACACGCGCCGAGATGCGCGAGATCGAAGCGTCCAATCGCCTCTACGTCGAGAACGATGCGTATTACATGACCGCCTATGTCATCTACGCCATCGAGCAGACCGTTCCGGCAGCATCCTCCATTACTTTCATTCTCGCCGGCAACAGGCTGGTGACAGTCCGCTACGCCGAACCGAAGGCATTTCCGATGTTCCTGGCGCGTGCGGAAAAGGGACAAGCGCCGTGCGCGAGCGGTCCGGAGATCATGATCGGGCTCATCGAATCCCTGATCCACCGGCAGGCCGATCTCATCGAGCGCATCCAGGATGACGTCGACCGCCTCGCGCCGAGTGTGTTCGTCATCAAGGGCGGACAGCAGACGCGCGGCAAGCGCCTCGACGTGGCACTGCGCACGATCGGCAAGGAAGGCGATATCATCGCGCGCGTGCAGGAAAGTGCGTTCTCGATCGATCGCGTGCTCGCCTTCGTCGCGAATGCCATGCGCGAGCGCGGCACTGACGCCCGGGTGAGTAAGCGCATCAAGTCGGCACAGCGCGACATCTCCTCGCTGCTCGACAATATGCGTTTCCTCAGCACGCGGCTCGAGTTCCTTCTCGAAGCGACGCTCGGCATGATCAACATCGAGCAGAACCAGATCATCAAGCTATTCTCGGTGGCTGCCGTCGTATTCCTTCCGCCGACGCTCATTGCCTCGATCTACGGCATGAACTTCAAGCATATGCCCGAGCTGGACTGGCATTTTGGCTACCCGCTGGCGATTGTTCTGATGGTGCTCGCGGCCATCCTTCCCTACGTCTATTTCAGGCGTAAGGGCTGGCTGTAGATGTGGCGCCGCGCGTGGCTAGCCGTCGCGGGGATCTGCCTTCTTGCTGAAATCGCGCACGCCGACACACCACCATGCTCGCTCACGCGCGGCGACACTCGCGCCATTGCCCGCGTACTTGATGGCGAGACACTGCTACTCGATGATGGGCGTCATTTGCGGCTGATCGGTGCGCTAGCGCCGCGCGCGGCAGATGTTAGCGCAGCATCCGGAAGCTGGCCGCCGGAGAATGCGACGCGTGACGCGCTGGCCGAGCTTGCAGTGGGCCGCTCAGCGGTGTTGTGGCACGACACTGTGCACCGTGATCGCTATGGACAGATGCTGGCGCACGTCACGATCGACGGTGCATGGCTGCAGGGTACGCTGATCACGCGTGGTCTTGCGCGTGCGTATGGGCGTCCGGGGTCAGATGCGTGCACCGAGGTATTGGCGAAGCTCGAGCGCAGCGCGCGCGAAGAGGCGCGCGGGCTCTGGACCAATGCTGCTTATCGCGTGCGTGCGTCGTCGCGCGATGATTGGGGCAACGCTGCCGGCACCTTCCATGTCGTGAGCGGCACGGTGCGTCGTGTGTCACGCGGGAGCGGCGAGATCTATGTCTCGCTCGGCGCACGACGCGGTCGCGCCTATCCGCTCGCAGCGGTGGTGCCCGGGAATCGCACTGATCTGACAGGCGGTATAGCGGTGCGCTCGCTGGTTGGTCGTCGCGTGCTCGTGCGCGGCTGGATCGAGCAACGCCGCGGCCCAGTCATCGTTGTCGATAGCAAAGGCCAGCTCGAGATCGTCGATGTAAGTCAATAAAAGACGGGGGTTCGGGGGTGTCCGTCGTGTCGAAGACACGCGCTTCGGCACGATGCGGGTGCAGGGCGGCAGCCCTGTTCGCGCCTTCGGCGCGACGAGGTCCAGCCCTCGCGCTCCCGCCGGGAGGGACACATCCCGGACCCACCCGCTTTTATTGACTTGTCGCTGGCACGAGCCGTCGCCGCTCCAGCTCGATGACGGAGCCATCCGGCTCGGCGAGGCCGCGCGCGATCATCTCGATGGACGGACGGTTGCCGTCGAGCGCAATGCGATAAAGGTGATAGCGCGCCGGTGGCTCCTTCTTGTGCGGACGCGCGAGCGACGCCGATGGCACGCCGATGATGGGAATGTGGCCCGAGGGTG
>JAEYPL010000225.1 GCA_023410905.1 Pseudomonadota bacterium | reverse complement strand
CCCCCAGCTCGGCAGGGGATCGCGGTCGACCATGGGATACTCGAAGCAGGCGCGAGCATCGCGGATGAGGCCCGGCACGTCGAGCCATCCGAATTGCCAGCTCTCGAAGAGCGGGAGAAATTCGTCGAGGCGCCCGGGCCGATTCCAGTCCTCGCGACGCCAAGTGTGATCGGGATTGTAACGCAGCTCCGCAATCCAGTTGACGAGCGCGCGCCCCTTGTCGAGCGCTTCCCGCGAGATCGGATAGCACACGAACTTCTGCCGCTCGTGCCCGGCCATGATCATCGTGCGGCCATCGAGGAAAGGCGTGCTTTCCGTGACGCCGCGCCAGAGAATGGCGCCATTCCACTTTGGCGGACCTTCGCCCGGCACGAACGCGGCGCGCAGCGTCGAGTGAATGCCGTCAGCACCAATGAGAACCGTACCTTCAGCCGCCTCACGCGGTGCGCCGCCGCGCCGGTCCGTAAAGTGAGCGCGGATGCCAGTGCTAGTTTCCTCGAATGACGAGAAATGATGCCCGGTGTGCACGGTCTCGGCGCCGAGACGCTCCAGCACCGCGCGATAGAGGATCATCTGCAGCTCGCCGCGGTGAATCGAGAACTGCGGCCAGTTGTAGCCCGCCGATTTCCCGCGCGGCTCGGACCAGATGAGCTGGCCGCGCTTGGAGAAGTACGAAAGCGTCGAGGTCGGAATAGCCGTCCGGGCGATCTCGTCAGCGAGGCCGAGTTCCGTCAGCTCGCGCACGGCATGCGGCAGCAGGTTGATGCCGACGCCGAGCGGCTCGAGCTTGTCGACGCTCTCATAGACGCGCGCCGTGATGCCGACCTGATGCAAGCTGAGCGCCAGCGACAGCCCGCCGATACCAGCCCCGACGATGATGACGACCATAGAAGCATTCCCCTCGCCGATTTCGTGCCCCTAGGCAGCACAAAATCCGGCTCAGAGGAAGCTCCAACGCTGGACTTGGGACCGGCTGCTCGAAACAACGAGCAGCCGGCGGTTCTCGAATTTACTGCTTCGGCGTTTCGGTTGGCGGCGTCGCCGGTGTGGTCGGCGCGGCTTCGGGAGCCGGAGCCGGTTGCGTGGTCGGAGCGGTCGCGGCCGGTGGTGTGTGCGGTGCATCACCATCCGGCAGCGGCACCACGTACCAGGCGAGTGTGAGAGCCAGCACGAGCGCCGCAATCACGACCACGGTTCTGTTCATCGTCATGGGGGATCCTTCCCTCTCGCTAGAGCGGCGCGAGATGATGCGCGCCCTCGAATGCCGGAGCCGGTCGACACATGAGCGCCGGACCGCATGTCCGGGCCGCCAGCGTTTGCCAATCATGCGTTCTTAGCGTGACGATGATGTGAGCATTACGTGGCGCTTGGATATCGGCGGCGCTCAATCCCGGCGCGGCGAGAGGCGCGTCACATGCCCCATCTTGCGGCCGGGGCGTGCCTCGCGCTTTCCGTAAAGATGCAGGCAGAGGTCGCGATCGGCCGCAAGCGACGGCCAGGCTTCGACATCGTCACCGATGAGATTGCGCATCTCCGCATTGCTGTGTCTTGCAGTTGCGCCAAGCGGCCAGCCGGCGATGGCGCGGATGTGGTTCTCGAACTGCGAGACCGCACACGCATCCATTGTCCAGTGGCCGGAGTTGTGGACGCGCGGCGCGATCTCATTCACAAGCAACGGCGTCGGCGACGTCTCGCCGAGATAGAACATCTCGACGCCGAGTACGCCCACATAATCGAGCTCGGTCGCGATACGCTCAGCGATGCCGCGCGCCTGCGCTTCGACGTTCGACGAAATTCCTGCCGGCACGAGCGACGTGCGCAGGATGCCACCCGCGTGCGTGTTGCGCGGCGGGTCATAGCAAGCGACGACGCCGTCGAGCGAACGCACGACCAGCATGGAAATCTCGAAGGCGAAATCGATCCGCCGCTCGAGCACGGCCGGCACGCTGCCGAGCGAAGCGAACGCGGCAGCCAGATCGGCGGGCGTCGCGATGGTGGCCTGCCCCTTGCCATCGTAGCCGAGGCGCGCGGTCTTCAGGATGGCTGGAGATTGCCACTGGCTCATGACGGCCGTGGCTGCCGCGAGATCGTCGAGGCTCTTGATCACCGCGAAAGGTGCGATCGGAATGCCGAGACCGGAAATGAAATCCTTCTCGACGCTGCGGTCCTGTGCGACGCGCAGCGCCTGCGGACCGGGCCGCACCGGTACGCGCCGCGCGAGATGCTCCGCCGCGATGACCGGCACATTCTCGAACTCATACGTCACGACATCCACCGCACGGGCGAACTCGTCGAGACGGGCGAGATTCTCATAAGGTCCAATCAGGTGACTGCCCGCGACGTCGAGCGCCGGCCCCCAGTCATCGGAGTAGATGGCCACGCGGAAGCCGAGTTCGGCGGCGGCCTGAACCAGCATCTTGGCGAGCTGTCCGCCACCGAGAATTCCGATCACGCTATGCGGGGCGAGCGGCGCCGGCACCGTCATGGTCCTTCGGGCGCCTCGGGAATGCTCGCTGTCTGGCGCGCGCGCCAGGCATCGAGACGGGCGGCGAGCGCGGGATCCGAGATCCCGAGGATCTGCGCAGCGAGGAGGCCGGCATTGGCGGCCCCGGCCTCGCCGATGGCCAACGTGCCGACCGGAATGCCGGCGGGCATCTGGACGATCGAAAGAAGGCTGTCCTGGCCCGAAAGCGTACTCGTCTTCACGGGGACGCCAAGCACCGGGAGCGGCGTCATGGAGGCGGTCATGCCGGGGAGATGCGCGGCACCGCCGGCTCCTGCGATGATGACCTTGAAACCGGACTCACGCGCTTTCGTCGCGAAATCATAGAGGCGCTTCGGCGTGCGGTGGGCCGAGATGACCCTCGCATCGTAGCTGACGCCGAGCTCGTCCAGGACCTCGGCTGCCCGTTTCATGGTCGGCCAGTCCGAGCGGCTGCCCATGATGATTGCCACGTCTGCCGCCGCCCCGGCCATTTGCTGCCTCTTTCAGGTCTCGAAAGGAAAAAGAGAAACTATTGATCCCCTAACGCCCCTGCAAGCGCTCCCGCTCCGCATGGTGTGGACGATCCCGCCCATTGGCCCTGAAGGCGTCCGGGGCTCAGGCAATGATGTCCGGCGTGATCTGGTCCTCGAGGGAGGTGATCCGGTCCTTTAGCAGAAGCTTCTGCTTCTTGAGCCGCTTGATCGTGACCTGATCGTTGGAATGCTCCGCCTCGAGCCGCACGATGCGCTCGTCGAGATCGCGGTGCTCGGCGCGCAGCGTGGCTAGCTGCTCGCGCACCTCACGCTCGTCGGGTCGCTGCGTCAATGGGCTCTGCTCCGCACATCCGTGGCCGAACGGTGTTCCGGCATATCTCCCGCGGCGGCCCGGCGCAAGTGAGGCGTTGCGTGGTCCGGATGCGGCCCTCGGTCCCTTGCACGGACCGAGCGGCACCGTTCATTCTCGGGGGCGATGATCCGGGGGCGATGCTTTGGAGATAGAGCGATGAAGGCGCGGCGGGCAGCGGTGGTAGTAGGGTTGCTGGTACTGGGGTTCGGACCGGGGGGCGCCGAAGCAGCCGAGACCATCGCGAAGGGGCGCGCGCTGGCCGAGCGGCTGTGCGCCAACTGCCATATGGTGCCGGGTCAGGGGGAGAAACGGGCCGAGAACGAGATCCCCGGCTTCGCCGCCGTGGCCCGGCGCCGCAATCAGACGCCGGAGGGGATCATCGCGTGGCTGCGCGACGTCCCGCCCATCATGCCGAACCATCACTTGAGCCAGGACGAGATGTACGATCTGGCGGCCTTCATCATGACGCTCCGCGATGCACCAAAACGGTGAGCGGGCGGCCTGCTGACAAGGCGGCCCGCCTCTGCAATGCTCGCGCAAACAGAACCAGCTTCCGGGAGGATCAGATCCATGCCGCGCTTCGCCGCCAATCTCTCGTTCATGTTCCTGGAAGTGCCCTTCCTCGACCGCTTTGAAGCGGCGGCCAAAGCAGGCTTCCGCGCCGTCGAATTTCTCTTTCCCTACGAGAACGAGCCGCAGGAAATCGCATCACGGCTGAAAGCGAATGGCCTGACTCAGGCACTCTTCAACCTGCCGCCGGGCGACTGGACAAAGGGCGAGCGTGGCCTCGCCGCCATCCCGGGACGTGAAGCCGAGTTCGAGCAGGCGGTCGCGATGGCGCTGCGCTATGCCGAGGCGACCGGATGCCGGCGCATTCACGCCATGCCGGGCCTGCGCCATCACGGGGCGGAACGACGCACGTATGTGGCCAACCTCAAGCGCGCGGCGCGGCTTGCGGCCAAGGACAACGTCGACGTGATCATCGAGCCGATCAACACGCGCGATATTCCGGGTTTCTTCCTCAATACGACGGGGGAAGCGCGGGCGGTCATCTACGAAGTGGCCGAAGCCAACCTCGGCCTGCAGTTCGACCTCTATCACCGGCAGATCCAGGAGGGCGATACCGCGATGGCCATCCGGGAGTTCGGCCATCTGGCGCGCCACTACCAGATTGCCAGCCCGCCGGACCGCGGAGAACCGGATGATGGGGAAATGAACTACGCCTTCCTCTTCCGGGAGATCGACGCGAGCGGCTTCTCGGGTTATGTCGGCTGCGAGTACAAGCCGCGTAAGGGCACACTCGAGGGGCTCGGATGGGCTGCAAAATGCGGGGTTACGCTCGGCTGAGCGGATCGCCGCAGATTCCCGCGCCCGTCCAGTAGCTTCAAACTTTCGACACCTTGGCATCGCACAGCGTCCAAGGGATTTTCCGGGGACGGGCGAATCAATGTCTGGCACGACCATGAAGCGCACGCTGACGCGGCGAACCGTCCTGCAGGTCGGCGCCGCGGCGACGCTCGCACCCGCCTTCGGGCCGATGCTGCCCGCCGGCGCACAGCAGCCACCACCGCGCGGGCCGCTGCAGGTCGATGTCGACCAGGGCAATGTCCGGCCGCGGCCGATCGCCATTGCGCCCTTCCTCGGCGACGATCCGCGCTTTGCCGCGGAAATTGCAGCCGTCGTGACAGCGGACCTCGAGAGCTCAGGGCTGTTCGTCCCACTCGATCCCGCCGGTTTCATCGAACGCATCGGCGATCTGAACGCAACGCCGCGCTTTGCCGACTGGCGCAGCTCGGGCGCCGAAGCGCTGGTGGTCGGGCGGGTCTCGCAGCTCGGCGATGGCCGCGTCAGGGCCGAGTTCCGACTCTGGGACGTGGTCATCGGCAAGCAGCTCACCGGGCAGCAGTTCACGACGGCCGTCACGAACTGGCGGCGCGTCGGGCACATCCTGGCCGATCAGGTCTGGGAGAAGCTCACGCTCGAAAAGGGCTACTTCGACTCGCGCATCGTTTTCATCGACGAGACGGGGCCGAAGCAGAAGCGCGTGAAACGGCTCGCCATCATGGACCAGGATGGTCACAACACGCGCCTGCTGAGCCAGGGTGGCGAGCTTGTGCTCACCCCGCGCTTCAGCCCTACGACGCAGGAAATCACGTACATGTCCTACGCCGCCGGCGCACAGCCCCGCGTCGTGATGCTCAATATCGATACCGGGCAGCGCGGCGTTGTCGGCGACTTCCCCGGCATGACATTCGCACCGCGCTTTTCGCCGGACGGGCAGCGCATCGTCATGAGCCTCCAGCAGGAGGGCGACAGCTCCATTCTCGAGATGGACTTGCGCAGCCGCCAGATGCGCCGGCTCACGCAGGGGCGCGCGATCGATACCGGACCTTGCTACTCACCCGACGGACGCCAGATCGTTTTCGAGTCGGACCGTGAAGGGCACCAGGCCCTCTATGTGATGGGGTCGGACGGTCAGGCCCCGCGCCGCATCAGCCTCGGCGAGGGCCGCTACTCGACACCCGTGTGGTCGCCGCGCGGCGACTACATCGCATTCACGAAGCAGGCGTCGGGGCGGTTTCTTATCGGCGTCCTGCACCCTGATGGCTCAGGCGAGCGCATCCTCACGGACGGTTATCACAACGAAGGGCCGACGTGGGCGCCGAATGGGCGATTTCTGATGTTCTTCAGGGAGCAGCAGGGCGCCAACGGCGGCCCTCGCATTTATTCGATCGACCTGACGGCGCGTAACGAGCGAGTGATTCGCACGCCGTCGTTTGCTTCGGACCCCGCGTGGTCCCCACTGCTGCGCTGAAACCGGCCGCAAATACGTATTCGGAGCTATTCGGACGTGCAAATCGCCCGAGTTTCGATGCTGAACGATTATTGAACTGCTTTTCCGTGGCTTTTTCGCATCTCTAGCGGCACAAAACATCCACAGAAAGCCCGCCGTCCTTGATCTGAGGTCGCCTCAGAAGTACCCAGATTAGGGCGACTGCCACAGGCGAAACTTGAGCCGCTATTCGTGGGGGGTCAAGGCACTATTGGCTGTGGCCATTGGGACATACGCGCTCCCTAGCGATGTATGCCGCCAATGAGCGTGGCGCCAATGCGCCGGTGACGGAGCAGGGTCTGCGTAGAGAGTTGATCCCATCTCGGGGTTTTCTAGGGGAGACTGAACTATGAAGAGTGCAATCGTTCTTGCCACCGTTGTTGCGGCCGTTGCTCTTGGCGCGTGCCGCAAGGAAGTGGCTCACGAGTCGTACAAGCTCGGCGCGGGCGACGTTGCCCCCGTGACGCAGCAGGTGCGCTAACTGATCCCATTACCGGAGCATGTCCGTCTGACGGACCACTTCGGATTTTGGACAGCAACAAGCCGCATTGTGAGCCGCAAGGCAAACGATGCGGCTTTGTTGTTTTTGGCGCGTAATGATGTCGAGATTGATGATCCGCTGAGAGCAAAAAAGCTCGCGCAGTAACCCGCTCGGAATGTCGGATATGAAGCGAGCTGCGGCTCAGGCCGTCGCGCCGCCGCCAAGATAGGGCAGGCGTCCGCGGAGACGCGCACCGAACGCGAGGACGGGTGCCAGCAGCTCAATGCTGCGCAGATCGGCGCGACTTGTGCGGGAAATTACGGCAGGAAGATTGGCCGACGCTGGAACATCCGCCCGGCGCGTCAGGACGTCCCGATCCACACCAGGATCGTCGTCCGGGGCTGCCATTGCAAACCCTGCGGCCAGTGCAGCGCGATTTAGTCGCTCGATACTCATCTCGCCGACCTCGCTTGACCACCGACCGATCAACACACTCGTTTCGGTCGATCTTCGATGTTCTGCAGAGGCACTTACCTATCGCAGAACATTGTGGATAATGTGCGACACTTTATCTTCACGTCAAGTAAAAATTGGTAAACAAGCGTGATGCCTTCGAGGTAAGGCTAAATCAACCGGAGTGGGCGGCCTGAGGAGCGTTACGGGCGGCTCGCGGCTGGCAGCTCCCGGAACGGGGCGACGGCGACTCGGGCTGCCTCCAGCACCTTCACCCACTCATTGCCAGCCAGAAATGCCAGCTCGGCATCTCGCTCCGCCGTCATCGTGTCGAGCGTTGCCAGCGTGGCATCCGAATAGCCGGGATGGCACATCATGAGCGGGCGTGATCCCAAATCGCTGACGAACTTCGCGAAGAGTACGTCCAAGCTCTGCGGTGCGGCGCTGAGATCGTAGGCTCCGCTGAAGCCATCGTTGGTCGCGAAGCCCTGCGCCGCGGCCGACTTCCTGAAACCGGCCCCAAGCGCCGAGATCACCGCCGCCTTCCGGCGAGCGACACCACGCGCAACGATGCTCGTTAACGGCTCGTGGCATGAGCGCAGGTACGGGCGCGGCCCGGTCTGACGGCCGAGTACTTTCTTAAGCGCCGTGCGCACGCCCGGAAGCTGGTGCACGTGATGATGGCCATCAACATGCGCGGGTGCGCGTTTCCAGACGGCAACGAAAGCCGCTAGCTGCCGCTCGATCTCGGCCTCGATCTCCGTCAGTGGCAAGCGTCCGAGCAGGCTTGCGCGCACAATCGCGCCAACGGGCGGCAACCGCCCCGCAGGCGCCAGCTCGGGCATGGGGCCGAGCGGGACCTGGTCCGTCAGCGTGAGGTGAAGGCCGATGTCGGCCTCACCCGCCACGGCCGCCAGCGCCGACCCCTCGTCCGCCCAGTACGGCGCAACCGTCATGGCGCTCGTCGCCGAAATGCGCCCGCCTGCGATCAGCTCCCGGATGGCGCGGCTCACGCCAGGGGTCAGCGCATAGTCGTCGGCGCAGACGATGAGCTTTTTGCGGCCTTCGGTCGGCATTCGATGGCACCTCTGCGCGTGTGCGCCAGCTTCGCCGGCGGCGCGCCATTGGCAATATGGGCAGACTGCGATACTGCAAAAGCATGAGCGCGGCCAGCACCGCCGCGCATTCCGCTTCAGCCTCCAAGACCGCACCCGGGAGGACGCCATGAGCCGTCTCGACGTACATCAGTTCATTGCCCGCAGCGACAACTTCGCCGTCCTGCTGCACGACCCCGAAACCGGCGCCACCGCGAGCATCGATGCGCCCGATGCCGACGCGATCCGTCGTGAACTCGCCAGCAAGGGCTGGAAGCTGACCCACATCCTCGTCACGCATCACCATGCGGATCACACCGACGGCATCGCATCGCTCAAAGCCGAGACGGGCTGCAAGGTCATCGGTCCCAAAGCCGAGGCCTCGAAGATCCAGGGGCTGGATCAGCTCGTCGCGGAAGGCGACACCTTCAAGTTCGCCGGCCACCGGATCGACGTCATCGACACGCCAGGCCATACGGCCGGCCACGTCAGCCTCGTGCTGCCGGACCAGAAGATGGCCTTCGTCGGCGACACGCTGTTCGTCATGGGCTGCGGGCGCATCATCGAAGGCAATCCCGAGATGATGTGGAACTCGCTGCAGAAGATCGCGCGGCTCCCCAAGGACACCGATCTCTACTGCGGGCACGAGTACACCGTCGCCAACGCGAAGTTCGCGCTCGACATCGAGCCCGACAACCAGAAGCTCGTCGAGCGTGCGGCGCAAGTCACCGACATACGCGCCCGCAATGCCCTGACGCAGCCGACGCGCGTCGACATCGAGCTCGAGACAAACCCTTTCCTGCGGCCGCACGTGCCGGCCATTCGCGAACGGCTCGGCATGAAGGACAAAAAGGACTGGGAGGTGTTCGCCGAGATCCGCGAGCGCAAGAACCGCAGCTAGTTGCCCAAGTTGTAGCATCCCCGCATAGGCAGCAGACCATGCAGAAGATCCTTCACGAGAACCCCTCACCGGGCACGAACTCACACGGCCAGCCGATCGGCACCGCCATTCCTGGCTGGAAACCACGATCGCAACCGCCGCGGACCCCCATGTCCGGCACGCGCTGCGATATCGTGATGCTCGATCCTGCTGCCCACATCGACGATCTGTGGGAGGCCTTCTCCGCCGATCCGAGCGGGCGCAGCTGGACCTATCTCTTCGTCGACCTGCCAGCGAGCAAGGAAGCTCTGCGCGCCTATCTCGATGCGCAATCCAAGCTTACGGATCCGCTCTGCCATACGATCATCGAGCGCGCGAGCGGGCGCGCCGTCGGCATCGCGAGCTTCATGCGCATCGACGTCAACATGGGCGTGATCGAGGTCGGGAATATCAACTACTCGGAGCGCCTCAAGCGCACGGCCATCGCGACGGAAGCGATGTACCTCATGATGAAGCGCGTGTTCGATGAGCTCGGCTATCGCCGTTACGAATGGAAGTGCGACAGCCTCAATCATCCTTCGCGCAAAGCGGCCGAGCGCTACGGTTACGTCTACGAGGGCACCTTCCGCCAGGCCGTTGTCTACAAGGGCCGCAATCGCGACACGGCGTGGTTCTCCATCATCGACAAGGAGTGGCCCGCGCTGAAGCGCGCCTACGAGACGTGGCTCGATCCGGCGAACTTCGATACCTCGGGCAATCAGCGTCGTGGCCTTGCCGAACTGATCGCGGAGGCCAAGCGCTGACAGCGCGAGGCGCTACCTTGCTCAAAGGTGCACGTCATGAGCGCAGCGCCGATATCGGGAGAGCGGGCGCAGGACACGATCTTCGCGCTCTCGAGCGGCGCGGGGCGCACGGCACTTGCTGTCGTGCGCGTCTCGGGGCCAGCAGCGGGCCTCGCGATTGACCGCATCGCGGCGCCTCGCCCGAAACCTCGTTTCGCCGCCTTCCGCAAGCTGCGACATCCCGAGACGGGCGAAGAATTCGATCATGCGCTCGTGCTCTGGTTCGCCGGCCCGAATACCGAGACCGGCGAAGACATGTGCGAGCTTCACCTCCATGGTGGTCGCGCGGTTCTTTCCGCTGCATTCGCTGCGCTTGCCGCCATCCCTGGCTGCCGTCCAGCCGGTCCGGGCGAGTTCGCGCGCCGCGCCTTCGAGAACGGCAAGCTCGATCTGACAGCGGCCGAAGGCATTGTTGATCTCATCGACGCCGACACGGACGCACAGCGCCGGCAGGCGTTGCGGCAGGCGGCAGGAGAGCTGTCGACGCTCTACGAAGGCTGGCGACAAGAGCTGATCGGCGCGCGCGCGCTCATGGAATCGGCGATCGACTTCTCGGATGAGGCTGACGTCGCGGAAGGCGTCGAGAAGCAGGCCCTCGCTGAGGCTAAGCGCCTGGCTGGCGACATCCGGAGCCACTTGGAGGACGGGCGACGCGGCGAGATCGTGCGCGAGGGCTTCCGCATTGTGATCGCAGGCCCACCGAATGTCGGCAAATCCAGTCTGATGAATGCGCTCGCGCGACGCGACGTGGCCATCGTGTCCGACGAGCCGGGTACGACGCGTGACGTGCTCGAGGTGCGGCTCGATCTCGATGGCTACATGGCCATTGTCGCAGATACAGCAGGGCTTCGCGAAACCGCGGGTGCTGTCGAGCAGGAAGGCATTCGCCGGGCACTGCGGCGCGCGGAAGAAGCTGATCTCGTCCTCTGGATCATCGATGCGACGGCTCCTGTGGCGGACATTCCTGCCGATATCGCCGATCGCGGGGCACGGGTATTGCGCGTGCTCAACAAGATCGATGTGCTGGGCGCCCAACGTGACGTTCCCCACGATCACGCCATCTCGGCTCAGACCGGCGCGGGGATTCCCGCACTGATCGCAGCCCTTGGCGGCATTGTGGAGATCGCTGCGGGCTCGACGGAAGCACTGGCGATCACGCAAGTGCGCCACCGCGAGCAGATTGAAGCATGTCTGGAGGCGCTGCAGTCCATCGGGTCATTGAATAGCCTTCCGACCGAATTGGCCGCCGAGCAACTCCGGATTGCTGCCGATGCGCTCGGTCGCATTGTCGGCCGCGTCGATCCCGAGGATGTGCTCGATCAGGTCTTCGCCCGCTTCTGCATTGGGAAGTGAGAAATCGGGACACTCGATAACGATTGTTTCACGTGAAACGTTCGACCCGGGCCAGTTTCGGAGCGCAGATTGAGCGAAGAACAATTCGGAGCAGCCAGTAACGATTGTTTCACGTGAAACGCTCAAGCCCAACCCGCATCGGGGGCCAACTATGAAGACCCGCGCAACGGCACTCATCCCCTTCGTCCCCTCGGGGTCCGATTTCGATCTGGCCCTCGCCTTCTTCGCCGACCTCGGGTTCGAGGCCGCTTGGCGCAGCGACGATATCGCTGGCCTTGGCTTTGGCGGCGCGTACTTCATCCTGCAGAAGATCCATGTGCCGGTCTGGCAGGAGAACCAGATGCACGTCGTCGAGGTGGACGACTTGGACGCATACTGGGCGGAGCTTGCCGCGTTGGACCTCCCCGCGAAGTACCCCGGCGTGCGGACGAAGGAGCCGACCGACTTTCCGTGGGGCCGCGAGGTCCACATCATCGATCCTGCCGGCGTCTGCTGGCACTTCCGCAAAGCGCCATGACAATGCGCCCGCTCCTCGTGCCCGAGCTGCATTGTAGCGATCTCGACAAGAGCCTCGCCTTCTACGTTGGCCTTCTCGGCTTCCGCATTCTGTACGATCGGCCGGAGGATCGCTTCGCCTACCTAGAGCGCGGGGGCGCTGAGCTCATGCTCGAGGAATACGCGCCCGGCGCCCGCATGCTGGCGAAGGCGCCCTTCGAGCAGCCTTATGGGCGCGGCATCAACTTCCAGATCCAAGTCGAGGATGCCGACGCTCTTCATGCGGCCGTCGTCGCCGCTGGCCTCCCGATCTTCCTGCCCATGGAGGAGCGCTGGTACCGCCGCAACGACACCGAGATCGGGACGCGCCAGTTCATCGTCGAGGATCCGGACGGATATCTGCTCCGTCTCCATCACGACCTGGGCATCCGCCCGATTACACGCTGAGGAGGCCGGATCGGGGGGCCTTTTGACCGCCGGCCCGGATTGCCGTATGGCTCTGGGCTCACAGCAAATCAGGCGTTTCGAGCGGCACGGATCATGACCGAGGCGAGGTACGACGTCATCGTCGTTGGTGGCGGCCACGCAGGCGCAGAGGCCGCGGCGGCGGCCGCGCGCATGGGCGCCCGCACGGCCCTGGTCACGCACAGCGCCGCAACCATCGGTGAGATGTCCTGCAATCCCGCGATCGGCGGTCTCGGCAAGGGTCACCTCGTCCGCGAGGTCGATGCCATGGACGGTCTCATGGGTCGCGTTGCTGACGCCGCCGGCATCCAGTTCCGCCTGCTGAACCGCTCCAAGGGGCCTGCCGTGCAGGGCCCCCGCGCCCAGGCCGACCGCCAGCTCTATCGCCAAGCCATGCAGGCCGCCATCGCCACAACGGAGGGCCTTACGGTCATCGAAGGCAGCGTGGACGATCTGATCGTCACCGACGGCCGGGTGGCCGGGGTCGTCCTGGAAGATGGACGCAGCCTCCCGGCAGGCGCCGTCGTCGTGACCACGGGCACGTTCCTGCGCGGCCTGATCCATATGGGCGAGACCCGCATCCCTGCCGGCCGCTTCGGCGCGGCCCCGGCGGTAAAGCTGGCCGAGCGCTTCGCCGCGCTCGATCTGCGCATGGGCCGCCTCAAGACCGGCACGCCCGCCCGTCTGGCAGGGCCGTCCATCGACTGGGTGAGCCTCGACATGCAGGCCGGCGACGACGATCCCGTGCCCTTTTCCTTCCTGACGCAGGAGATCAAGCAGCCGCAAATCTCTTGCGGCATCACCACGACGACCGAGCGCACGCACGAGATCATCCGGGCGAACTTGGCTCGCGCGCCGATGTATTCCGGCGCCATCCAGAGCGTCGGCCCCCGCTACTGCCCCTCTATCGAGGACAAGGTCGTGCGCTTTGCCGACCGCGCCGGCCACCAGATCTTCCTCGAGCCCGAGGGCCTCGACGACGATACGGTCTATCCGAATGGCGTCTCGACCTCGCTCCCGGCCGAGATCCAGGAAGCCTTCCTGCGCACCATACCGGGCCTGGAGCGCGTCGAGATCCGCCGCCCCGGCTATGCGATCGAGTATGACTACGTCGATCCACGGGAGTTGTGGCCAACGCTGGGGGTGAAACGCCTTCCGGGCCTCTATCTCGCCGGCCAGATCAACGGCACGACCGGCTACGAGGAAGCGGCGGCCCAGGGCTTGCTCGCCGGTCTCAACGCGGCCCGCCATGCGGGCGGCGGCGACGGCATCACGATCTCCCGCACCGAGGCCTATCTCGGCGTGATGGTCGACGACCTCGTGACGCGGGGGGTCTCAGAGCCCTATCGCATGTTCACGTCGCGCGCAGAGTTCCGATTGCGCCTTCGGGTCGACAATGCCGATCAGCGCCTGACGCCGCTGGCTCTCGATCTCGGCTGCGTTGGCCCCGAGCGGCGCGCCGCATTCGCCGCCCGGTCCGAGAGTCTTGCCGCGGGTCGCGCGCTTCTCGACAGCCTGAGCGTAAGCCCGAACCAGGCCGCGACCCATGGTCTGGAGATCAACCGCGACGGCCGTCGCCGCTCGGCCTTCGAACTACTGGCCTTCCCCGGCGTGGATCTGGCCCGCCTTCGCGCTATCTGGCCGGAGCTGGGCACCCTGGGCGCCCGCATCGCCCGCCAGCTCGAGGTAGACGCCCGATATGCCTCCTACGTCGCCCGACAGGCCGAGGACGTGGCGATCCTTCAGCGCGAGGAGTCGCGGGCCATCCCCGCCGACGTCGACTTCCGCGAGATCAGTGGCCTGTCGAATGAAATTGTCCAAAAGCTCGAACGCCACTGCCCGGCAACCCTCGCCCATGCCGGCCGGATCGATGGGATGACACCGTCGGCGCTTCTCCTGCTGCTGGCCCATATCCGCAGGTCGGGGCGAAGTTTTTCTGGGCGGCGGGCTGGATGACCCACCCCGATGGCCCGCTCCCGGCCCCAATCTCAGGTCCTGAGGACTTCGCCAAGGCGTTCAATGTTTCACGTGAAACCATCGATCAACTGAACCTTTACGTCTCGCTGCTGGCCCTGTGGCAGCCGCGGATCAATCTGGTCGCCAATGCAACTCTGGTTGAGGTCTGGAATCGGCACATAGCGGACAGCGCTCAGATCGTCGCGCTGGCACCCCCCGCCCCTCGGACGTGGGTGGATCTGGGCAGCGGCGGCGGTTTCCCCGGCCTCGTCGTCGCGATTATGCTGCGCGAGGCCGGCACCCGGATGATCCTCGTCGAGAGCGATCGTCGCAAATGCGCTTTCCTCGCGGAGGTCGCCCGGCAAACCGGAATCACTGTGGAGATTCAGACGGCCCGCATAGAACAAACGGCGACTCAAGGTATGCTGGGAGCGGTTGATGTTGTAAGCGCGCGTGCGTTGGCCCCCTTGGTGCGCTTGATCTCCCTGAGCCTGCCCTTCTTTGGTGATGAAACCATTGGGATATTCCCCAAAGGGCGGGGCGCGGAATCCGAGATCGCAGAGGCGCGCGCCACTTGGGCGTTCGACACCGAGACGGTTCCGAGCCTCACGGACGAGGCCGCGCGGATCGTTCTCGTTCGACGACCGCGCGCGATAACGGAGGGCTAGGCCCGTGACTGGCAGATATTCTGGAACGCACGGCCTGCGCATCCTGGCCATCACCAACCAGAAGGGTGGCGTCGGCAAAACGACGACAGCCATCAATCTCGGCACCGCTCTGGCGGCCGTTGGCGAGAACGTACTGATCATCGATCTCGATCCTCAGGGTAACGCTTCGACAGGTGTCGGCGTTGCGCCGGAAGATCGGCACCTCACGTCCTATGACGTGATCACCGGCCAGGCATCGCTGAGCGCCGCGTGCATTCAGACTGCCGTGCCCGGCCTCTCGATCGTAGCGGCGAACTCCGATCTCGTCGGCCTCGAGTCCGAACTCATGCAGGATGGCGCCAAGCCATATCGCCTTCGCGATGCCGTCGCCGGCCTTGTCGCCGAGCAGCGCGCGCGGGCGGGTGAGCAGCCTTTCACCTACATCCTGATCGACTGCCCGCCGTCACTGAATCTGCTGACGCTCAATGCACTCGTCGCGGCGAACGCAGTGCTGGTGCCGGTGCAATGCGAGTTCTTCGCGCTGGAGGGCATCTCGCAGCTCAACGACTCGATCGACCAGATCCGTTCGACGCTCAATCCCGGCCTCGAGATCCAGGGCGTGGTTTTGACGATGCACGATGCGCGCACGGCCTTCTCGCGCGAGGTCGCCGCGAACGTCCGCGAGTTCTTCGGGCCGAAAGTCTACGACACGATGATCCCGCGCAACATCAAGGTCGCGGAGGCGCCGTCGCACGGCAAGCCAATCCTTCTCTACGACTACGAGTGTGCAGGCAGCCAAGCCTACATCCGGCTCGCCACGGAGATCATCGAGCGCGAACGTCAATACAAGGCAGCCTAGCGCGGCAGCGAGGCTGGAGCCGTCCGGGACATGAATGATTTTGAGCGAAGCGGGGGAAGTTCGGTGATGAATGCGCCATTGCAGAAGAGCAGGCTCGGTCGGGGACTTGCGTCGCTGATCGGTGATGCGCCGGTCACGCAGCCGCGCATTCCGCCCGAGGGCGAGCAGCGCATGGTGCCGATCGATCAGGTTCGCGCCGGCAAGCTCAATCCGCGCAAAACCTTCAATGAAGATGACCTCACGGACCTCGCGAACTCGATCCGCGAGAAGGGCCTCGTGCAGCCGATCCTCGTGCGGCCCGAACCGGGCGCGAGCAACAGCTACGAGATCGTCGCTGGCGAGCGCCGCTGGCGCGCATCGCAGCGCGCAGGGCTGCACACGGTGCCGGTCATCGTCCGCGATCTTCCCGATCAGGAAGTGCTCGAGCTGGCGATCATCGAGAACGTGCAGCGAGCCGATCTCAATCCGATCGAAGAGGCGGCCGGTTATCAGGAGCTGATCGAGCGCTATGCCTATACGCAGGAGCGTCTTGCGGAAGTGATCGGCAAGAGCCGCAGCCATCTCGCGAATACGCTGCGCCTGCTGAAGTTGCCCGTCTCCGTGCAGAGCATGGTCGAGGGCGGCAAGATCTCGGCCGGTCATGCGCGCGCGCTCGTCGGCCGTGACGATGCCGAGGCGATCGCGCAGAAGATCGTCGAGAGCCAGCTCAATGTGCGTGACGTCGAGGCGCTCGTTCAGGCCGGGACGGAATCGGTTCAGACCACGCGCCGCGTGCGCGACAAGGACGCCGATACGAAGGCCTTCGAGAAAGAACTCGCCGATATTCTCGGACTCAAGGTCGAGATCCGGCGCGGCTCAGGCGAGAGCGGCGTGCTGCAGATCAAATACGGCAACTTCGATCAGCTCGATTACATCCGCCTGCGCCTGATGGGTGTGCCACCAGGTTGAAGCTGCAAGTTCGGAAGGATTGAAGCGGCGGTCGGATCACCCGGCCGCCGCAAGTCGTTTCAGTGCTTCGGCCGGATCAATGCGGCCGTCGTAGAGAGCGCGGCCCGAGATGGCGCCAGCGAGGATCGCGCACTCGGGCGCGAGCAGTGCCTCGATATCGGCCACGGACGCGAGGCCGCCCGATGCGATCACCGGGATGGAAGTTTCGCGCGCGAGCGCGACCGTGCCCGGCAAGTTCAATCCCTTGAGCACGCCGTCGCGCTCGATGTCCGTGTAAATGATCGCCGCAACGCCCGCGTCCTCGAAGCGCTTCGCGAGTTCGATCGCGGTCAGCTCGCTCGTCTCCGCCCAGCCTTCGACCGCGACCTTGCCGCCCTTGGCATCGATGCCGACGGCGACGCGGTCGGGGTGATTCTTGCACGCCTCGCGCACGAGCGCCGGATTGCGCACGGCCACCGTGCCGAGGATCACGCGCGCGATGCCCTTGCCGAGCCAGGCGTCGATCGTCGCCATGTCGCGAATGCCACCGCCGAGCTGAGCCGGAATGGAGATGTTCGCGAGAATACGCTCGACGGCAGCGGCGTTGGCTGGCTTACCCGCGAAAGCGCCATCGAGATCGACGATGTGGAGATACTTGAACCCCTGCTGCTCGAAAGTCCGAGCCTGCGCGCCGGGATCGTCATTGAAGACGGTCGCCGAGCTCATCTCGCCGTGCTTGAGGCGGACGCACTGCCCATCCTTGAGGTCGATCGCAGGAAATAGGATCACGCAGTCGATCTTTCATTGAACGAAGTTTATTGAACGCAAGCCACATGCAAGCTTCCACCTGCAAGCCTGCTGCGTTCGCGCGCTCTCTATGAAACGAGCTTCAGGCGGCGCGCAAGGGCGATGGTGGCGCGGGCCTCGCGGAAGAAGGGCTCGTCGACCATCTGGCCATCGACCGTGAAGGCGCCCTTCCCCACATTCTCCGGCAACTCGCCGGCCGCGAGCACTTTCTGCGCCCAGGCCACATCCTTCTCGCTCGGCGAGAACACGCGATTGGCGATGTCGATCTGCGTCGGATGAATGCAGCTCTTACCGAGAAAACCCATGGCGAGCGCATCACGTGCGTCGCGCTCGTACCCGGCGCGATCGTTCACGTCGGTCCACACGGTGTCGTAGGCCGGTACGCCCGCTTCGGCCGCCGCCATCTTCACGGCGAACCGCACCGGGCCCAAAGCAGCGGCGTGACGCTCGATGCGCAAAGGCGCGAACAGATCCGCGAGGCCGACCTGCAATGCCGCGATGCGCTTGTCCGCGCTCGTGATCTCATAGGCGAGACGCAAACCCTTCGGGCTCTCGACTGTCGCCAGGATGCCGATCGCGCGATCGACGCCTTTGCGTTTCTCCGCCTCCGCGAGCACCAGCGCAGCACGTTGCACCTCGTCCGCGCTCTCGAGCTTCGGCAGGCTGATATAGTCGAGGCGCGCCGACACCACCGCGTCGACATCTTCCGCGAAGTCCGCATGCGTAACGCCGTTCGTGCGCACGATCATGAGCTTTTCCTGCGGACCACCAAGTCCGCGCAGGAAATCACCGATCGCGCGGCGCGCCGCAGGCTTCTGCGCTGGCGCCACGCCATCTTCGAGATCGAACGTCAGCGCATCGGCGGCCGAGCGCATGGCCTTCTCGAAGAACTCCGGTCGGCTTCCGGGCACGAACAGCTTGGATCGCATCATCACTGTCAGCTCCCCACTTTCGGGCCGAACATCGGTTTGCCCGGATAAGGCATGTCGGCCACGAGGATATGGCCCGTCTCCGACTCCGTCATGTAGAGCTGCTTGCCCTTGAAGGCGATGTTCGTAACGAACTGCCCAACTGGCGGCTCGATGAAATGCGTCGGCCGGCCGAGCCGATCGAACCGCCACACGCCGAGCCCGATGTGCGCGACGGCGAGCCCGCCTTCCGCATCCAGCGCGATGCCGTCCGGTCCGCCGAGGCCGCCCGAAAGCTGGATCGCGAGGCCGACCTTCGACACGCCGCCATCGATCATCAGCGGAATGCGCCACACCGCATTTGCGCGCGTCACGCCGACATAAACCACGCGCTCATGCAGATCGAGCACGATGCCGTTCGGACTGGGGATCGTATTGACGAGGCACGTGAGCTGCCCCGCCGCCGTGTAGCGATAGACGCGGCCGGTCGGATCGTGCAGCCCGGTCTGGCCCTGATCGGTGAAGTAGAGATCGCCGTTCGCCGCGAAGTGCAGATCATTGACGCCCTTGAAGCTCTCCGAGCGGATGGTCTCGATGAGCGGCGTCACCTTCCCGCTCGCCATGTCGAGCGTCATGATCCCGCGCTTGTAGTCCGTGATGAACGCGCGGCCATCCGCGTGAAACTTGAGACCGTTCGGCCAGCCGTCGTACTCGGTCACCAGCGACCAGGCGCCGGACGATGAAACCTTGAAAATGCGGCCGTGCGGAATATCCGTGACGATGAGCTGCCCATCCGCATCGAAGCTCGGCCCTTCCAGAAAACAATCGACGGGCTGGCCAGCCTTATTGAAGTCGCCCCACGACGTCCGCTTGGGTTGTCTCAGCTCATCCGGCATCCGCGAGAAGATTTCGGCCCGGATCACTGCCGGTGGTGCAAACAGGTTCATGGTCCTTCCTCGCGTCTCCCCTGACACGACATACACCCCATGCGCGGCCCGCCTCCTCGGAGACGTGGCGCGCCGAACGGCGTCGTGCTCTATATTCGCTGAAATCCGGGGGCATCAAATGGGCCGGCACCGCGCCTGTCAAGAAAGGCCGGCCGATGCAGCCCAGACCCTCACCATACGGAGACAGTCGACATCATGACCGCCAATGATCTGCCGCTCGCCGGTGTCCGCGTGGTCGAGTTCTGCCACGTGATCATGGGCCCGACGTGCGGCCTCATTCTCGGCGATCTTGGCGCCGACGTGATCAAGGTCGAGCCGGCCCCCAATGGCGACAATACGCGGCGCATGGTCGGCTCGGGCGCGGGCTTCTTCGCGACCTACAACCGCAACAAGCGCTCGCTCGCCCTCGACATGAAGACGCCCGAGGGCATGGAGATCGCGAAGAAGCTGATCGCCACCGCCGACGTGCTTACGGAGAACTTCCGCCCCGGCGCCATGGACGCGCTCGGTCTCGGCTACGAAGGCGTGAAGAAGCTGAACGAGCGCCTCGTCTATTGCTCGCTCAAGGGTTTTCTCTCCGGCCCCTACGATCAGCGCTCGGCCCTCGACGAGGTCGTGCAGATGATGGCAGGGCTCGCGTACATGACTGGGCCGCTCGGCCGACCGCTGCGCGCCGGCGCGTCCGTCAATGACATGATGGGCGGCATGTTCGCCGCGATCGGCATTCTCGCGGCACTGCGCGAACGCGATCGTACAGGCAAGGGCCAGCTCGTGCAGAGTGCACTTTATGAGAACTGCGCATTCCTCGTCGGCCAGCACATGATGCAGTACGTCGTGACGGGGCAGGCGGCGAACCCGATGCCGCAGCGCCTTTCCGCATGGGGCATTTACGACGTGTTCGACTGCGCCGATGGCCAGCTTTTTCTCGGCGTCGTGACCGATACGCAGTGGAAGATCTTCTGCGAAGAGTTCGGATTCCCGCAGCTCTTCAATGATGAGCGCCTGAAGACGAACTCCATGCGCTCGAACAACCGCGATCTCTTCATGCCCTTCCTGCGCGAGCATTTCGCGCAATGGAAGCGCGACGATCTCGAAACCAAGGTTGCCGCTGCCGGTCTGCCCTACGCGCCGATCGTCAAGCCGCATGAGCTGTTCGACGACCCGCACCTGAAGGAGTCCGGCGGACTGCTTCCCCTGACGCTGCCGGACGGCACCGAAACCGTAACGCCCGCGCTGCCGCTTGAACTCGCAGGCCGCCGCCTCGGCACGCGGCTCAATCCACCGAAGATCAGCGAGCATGGCCACGAGATTCTCGCCGAGCTCGGTTATGGTGCCGACGCTTCGGAGGATCTCATCGCACGCGGCGTTGTCGCTCGCGTAAAGTGATCTTCCAATGGCGAACCAACGGAGTTGAGGCATGAGAACGGTCGCAGCACTCCTGGTCGCGCTCGTGGCCCTTCTTCACTTCGGCTTCCTGATTATCGAGATGTTCCTCTGGACCACGCCGTTTGCGCTGCGGTCCTTCAACATGACGGAAGCCTTCGCGCGCGAGTCCGCTGTGCTGGCCGCCAACCAGGGCCTCTATAACGGCTTCCTTGCCGCGGGCTTGGTCTGGGGCCTCGTCGCGCGTGAGAATGCGCACGCTATCAAGGTCTTCTTCCTGAGCTGCGTGATCGTCGCCGGTCTCTACGGCGCGGTCACCGCCAAACTCTCGATCCTGTTCATACAGGCGCTGCCGGCGGCATTGGCGCTCGCCGCTGTTCTCGCGTCACGCGATCGCCGTTAACTCTGCTCATACTGCGTAATGCGAGCTTAACCTGGGGCTGCTCAACTCGCGGCACGCCCCTCAATGGATATGCGCCATGAGCTTTCCAGTTCGCGTTCTTGCCGTATCGGTCGCCGTGTTCGCGGCCTCACCTGCCGCCGCGCAATCTGATCTCCAGCCCGGCTTCGATAAGCGGCTGCTTCTGTTGGCTCCCGCGCAGGACAAAGCCGAGAGCTGCTTTCTACGTCGCTATGATGCGGCGCATTTAAAGTCTCGCACGAAGCAGAAAGTCGAAACGATCGGTCTCTGCGTCAACGTCGAGCGCATGGAGCCCGAGGAGAAGGGCGAACCCGTCCGCTACATCTACAGCTTCGACTTCGCCGCGAAGCTCAGAGGAAAAGCCGAGGTCGCAAAGACCGGCGGCGAATGCGGGTTCTCGCATATGCCCCCGGAGGAGCAGAAGCGCATTGCCAGCAAGCCTATCTGGTGCGGCGTCGATTGCGATGGTGGCGGCATCAATGTCGAGGCGCGCAAGGACGGTGCCGAGCTGCTCGTCCGACTCGATCGCATCCGCGTTTCGAGCGAATGCGGCGGTGCCGACGACGAAAGCTCATCGTTCGACATCACAGGCGGCGCTGACGACAAAGTCTTCGTCATCCCGCGCGTCAGCGTGGACGACTATCGCGCATTCGCCGGGAAGTAACCTCTACCCATGCACGAAGGGCTCGAGGCCCGACAGCCGCATGCGCGTCTCGATCTTCGCGGGCTTGCGCGGCGGGTACTTCTCAACGTGCTCGCGGATGTGGCGGATGTGGTCCGGCGTCGAGCCGCAACATCCACCAACGATGTTGACGAGGCCATCGCGCGCCCAAGGTTCGAGCTGACAGGACATGTCGTGCGGCGTCTCGTCGTACTCGCCCATGGCATTCGGCAGGCCCGCATTTGGATAGGCCGAAACGAGCGTATCGGAGACGTGCGCGAGCTCCGCGATGTACGGACGCATCATCTCGGCACCCAGCGCGCAATTGAGTCCGATCGAGAACGGATTCAGATGCCGCATGGAATACCAGAAGGCCTCCGCTGTCTGACCTGAAAGCGTGCGCCCCGAGCGATCCGTGATGGTACCCGAGATCATAATCGGCAACTCGACGCCCTTCTCGTCATAGACGTCGAGCACAGCGACGCCTGCCGCCTTGGCATTGAGCGTGTCGAAGATCGTTTCGATGATCAGAATGTCCGAGCCGCCATCGATCAGGCCGCGCACCTGCTCGGCATAGGCTTCGCGCAATTCGTCGAAGGAGACATTGCGGAAGCCGGGATTGTTTACATCCGGTGAGATCGAAGCCGTGCGGTTCGTCGGCCCGATGGCACCCGCGACCCAGCGTGGGCGTTCGGGCGTCGAATATTTGTCCGCCGCCGCGCGCGCGATCTTCGCCGCTTCGAAATTGATCTCGTAGGCGAGCGGCTCCATGCCGTAGTCCGCAAGCGAGATGCGCTGCGCGTTGAACGTGTTCGTCTCGAGGATGTCGGCGCCGGCCTCCAGATACTCCTCGTGGATCTTCTGGATGATCTCCGGCTGCGTCAGCACGAGCAGATCGTTGTTACCCTTGACATCCTTCGAGTGATCCGCGAAGCGCGCGCCGCGATAAGCCTCCTCGTCCAGCTTGTACTGCTGGATCATGGTACCCATCGCGCCATCGATGATGAGAATGCGCTCGCGCGCTGCTTTGTGCAGCGCCTTGATGCGATTGCTGCGCGCGCGCGCATCGACGAGATTGTCTGTGGCGTCGTTCATGCTGCACCTTTTGTGAGTGCCGGCGCGCCACCGTTCGTCTGCGGACGCAGGCCAAGCAGATGACAGATCGCATAGACGAGGTCGGCGCGGTTCAGCGTATAGAAATGGAACTGGCGAATGCCTTCGTCGACCAGATCGAGCACCTGCTCGGCGGCGACGGCTGCCGCCACGAGATGCATCGTCGCGGGGTCGTCATCGAGGCCTTCGTAGCGGCGCGCGAGCCAGGCCGGCACGCTGGCGCCGGTCCGTGTCGCGAAACCCGAAACCTGCTTGAAATTATGGATCGGCACGATGCCGGGCACGATCGGCGCCCAGATGCCATGTTTGCGCGCCGCTTCGAGGTAGCGCAGGAAATGCGCGTTATCGAAGAAGAACTGCGTGATCGCCCGATCGGCACCAGCATCGATCTTGGCTTTGAGCGTGTCCAGATCAGATGCGACGGTCGTGCTCTCCGGATGCTTCTCCGGATAGGCGCTCACCGAGACATCGAACTTGCCGATCGCCTTGATGCCGCGCACGAGATCCGCCGTGCTCTGGTAGCCGCCTGGATGCGGCTCGTAGCGCGCGCCGACACCCGCGGCCGGATCGCCGCGCAGCGCGACGATCCGGCGAACGCCGGCATCCCAATAGCCGCGCACGACCTCGTCGACTTCCTCACGCGTCGCGCCGACGCACGTCAGATGCGCGGCCGGATCGAGATGCGTTTCCTTGACGATGCGGGCCACCGTCGAATGTGTGCGCTCGCGTGTCGAGCCGCCCGCGCCATAGGTCACCGAGACGAATTCCGGCGCCAAGGGTTCGAGCCGGCGGATCGACGTCCACAGCGCCTCTTCCATGCGCTCGGTCTTCGGCGGGAAGAACTCGAAGGAAACGGTGATCTCGCCGTCGCCGACGAGGCGACTGCGCCGCTCGTGCAATTGCTGGACTGACTTCATCACCCGACAACCTCTACTTTGGATATGCGTTCCGTCTGACGGCTGTGCGCGTGCACACGCAGGCGCTCTGCCGTCCACAACATCACCGTGAGCTTTCCGTCCGCGTCGCGCGCTTCCGGCGCGAGCTTGTTGACCGAGAGCAGCTTCAATCCGGCCTCCTGAAGCCACTGCTCAACCTGACCCGGCGGAAAGCCGAGTCGCTCGTGCGCCTGCGTCTCGCGGAGGAACTCGAGCTCGTGCGGGGCGAAGTCTACAATCAGCAGTCTTCCGCCCGGCTCCAGGATGCGCGCGGCTTCGCTGATCGCCTGTACCGGATCGCTCAAGAAGTGCAGCACCTGATGGATGACGACCGCATCGGCGCTGCCATCCTCGAGACCGAGGTCATAGAGATCTCCATGGCGAACGCGCGCGTTCGTGACACCGACCGCCGTCAGCTTGGCGCGTGCGTAGGCGAGCATGGCGTGATTGATGTCGATGCCCGTGCCGTGCTCGAAGCGATCGGCGAAGAGTTGCAGCACACGGCCCGTACCCGTACCGGCATCTACGAAATGATGGAACGGTCCCGGACCCAGAGCCGCGCGCATCGCGGTCTCGACGCTGTTCTCGGTCACATGCAGCGATCGAATCTCGTCCCATTGCGCGGCATGCTGCTCGAAATAGGCCTGAGCGGCGGTCTCGCGCTCACGCTTCACGGCTTCGGCGCGATTGCGGTCGCGCTGGAGCTGGGCATCGGCAAGATCGACGCTGTCGAGCAGACGCCGCGAGAGCGCCCCGGCCGGACCGGCAACGACGAGCTGGAAATAGGCCCAGCTCCCCTCGCGCGTGCGCTCGATGAGCCCCGCTTCGGCGAGCAGCTTCAGGTGGCGACTAATGCGCGGCTGGCTTTGGCCGAGGATGCGCGTGAGGTCCTTCACGTTCAGCTCGCTGGTCGCGAGCAACAACAGGATACGCAACCGCGTCGGCTCAGCGGCAGCCTTCAGAATGGTCACGACGCTTTGCGAAGACAGCGACATTCAGGTCCCTTTTCCGGTTCGAGGTCCGGATTGCCGCAAATCATATAAAGATATCTTTATGTGTCAAGTGGCCTGCGGCCCGCTGCCTTCGCACAGCGGCCCCTCTGAGGCGGGCGTTGACGGATTCGGCCCCGCCAAGCACGGTGGAGACAAGCCGGCTGGCCGCCAACGGAGCGCGCGCCACACCGTTAGGGCACATAATCCGTACTAGGGGCTGGAAATCTTGCCGAAGCTGCATCTTCTGGGCTGGGCCTCGGGCGCCCTGTTCTTCTTTTACGCCTGGATTTTGCGCGTTTCGCCAAGCGTCATGATCGACGAGATGATGCGCGATCTCGCCGTCGGCGGCGCCGTAATCGGTAATCTGTCGGCGCTCTATTTCTACGGCTATGCCGGGATGCAGGTCCCCGTCGGAATGCTGATCGATCGGTTCGGCCCGCGCCGCCTGATGACAGCCGCCGCGCTGGTGTGCAGCGTCGGCTGCATCATCTTCGCCCTCAGCAGCGGCATTACCGGCGTCGCCGTCGGCCGCTTCGTGATTGGCGCCGCCGCGGCCTTCAGCTTCGTCGGAGCGGTTGCCGTCGCTGCCCTCTGGTTTCCGGCGCAGTACTTCGCCTTGTTTTCCGGCCTCGCGATGATGATGGGCCTGTTGGGCGGCATCCTCGGCCAGGCACCCTTCCGTCTCGTCGTCGAAGCCCTGGATTGGCGCGGCGCCATCCTCGCGCTCGCAGGTGGTGGCGTACTGATCGCCGTGGCTTGCTGGGCGACGGTCCGCGACCGGCCACACGAAACACCAGAGCGGGGATCGGTCTTTGCTGGCCTCGGTCAAGTGGTACGTAATCGTCAGACTTGGCTCATTGCCATCGCCGGCCTCGGTACGACAGGTCCGATCCTCGGCTTCTCCGGCCTCTGGGGCGTGCCGTACTTCGTCACCACGCTCGGCATCGATCGTGCGGCCGCAGCATCCATCACCTCGATGATGTTCGTCGGTTGGGCAGTGGGCGCGCCGCTGATCGGTTGGGCCTCGGACCGCATCGGCCGCCGCCGGCTTCCCTTGATCGGCGGGCTGGCGATCTGCCTGATGTCGATGGTCGCCATTCTCTACATTCCCGGCTTGTCCGTCGCGACGCTCATGTTGCTTTGCTTTCTCTGCGGCTTCGGCGGCTCGGCGCAAATCGCCGGCTTCGCGGCGACACGCGAAAGCAATCCGCCCGCACTCAGCGCGACGGCAATCGGCCTGGTCAACGGGACGGTCACAGGCGCGGGCGCGCTCTTTCAACCACTCTTGGGCTGGCTGCTCGATCTCAACTGGAAAGGCGAGATGCTGGGTGGCGCGCGTATCTACGACGCGGCCGCATATCAATTCGCGCTCAGCGCCATTGTCGTCGGTTGCCTGATCGGGTTCTTCTGCGCGATCGCAATGCGCGAGACCTACTGCCGACCGCTGGACGAGAGATAGCCACGCCCGTGACGCTGCGGAGTGGCCGCCGCCGGCATGGCACAACACCAAAGGCGGGGAGCCTCTTCCCAGCAGCCGGCGGCAAAGATCAAATAGCCAAAACTTCACCCTTTAGCAGCTTCGGCACGTCGCCGGTCAGGCCGGACGCTTCACTGACGAGCGCACGCTTAAGCCCGGGCAGTCGATCGACAACACCCAGCCCCGCATCGCGCACCGAACGCAGCAGCGCATTATCCTGCGAGAAAAGCGTGTTGAGCGCACTGAACGCCGCAGCCGACGCCGCACCATCGAAACGCCGCCAGCGGGCATAACGCTCGAGCGCCGTCGCATCGCCGACATCGAGGCCGACGCGCACGGCATCGACGAGACACTCAGTCAGTGCCGCAACGTCGCGCAGACCGAGATTGAGCCCCTGTCCGGCAATGGGATGCACGCCACGCACCGCATCGCCCGCAAGCGCGAAACGCGGCGCGATCAGCTCGCGAGCCAGATGCATCGCCAGCGGCCAGCTCCCGCGCGGCCCGGCTAATTCAAGCGCGCCGAGCCGATGCCCGAAGCGCTTTTCGAGTTCGCCGAGAAAATCCGCATCGTCGAGCGCCAGAATGCGCGCCGCCTCGCCTGCGTCCTCGGTCCACGTCACACAGGCGCGATTGCCGGTCAGTGGGAGGATCGCGAATGGCCCAGCCGGGAGAAAGTGCTGAACGGCGCGCCCGCCATGAGGCCGCTCGTGGCGTACGGTCGTGACGATGCCGGTCTGCGCATACTGACGCTCGACGACGCCAATACCGGCCGCGGCGCGCAGCGGTGACTTGCGGCCGTCGCAAGCGACGACCAGCCCCGCCTTGATCGATCCACCATCAGCCAAACGAAGCGTAATGCCGCTGGTGTCCGCGGCCAGCCCATTCGCCATGCCGGAAAGCCGCGTGATCCCTTCCGTGCCATCTAGCAGCGCAAGCGCTGCCCTTTGGAGCGCATCCGCCGGCACGATCCACATGCCGGGCTCGCCTTCCCCAACGATCGTGTCGTAGCTCAGCAGAACCGGCCGGATGGCGTCCGTCAGGCTCGAGTCCGTGATGTCGATGCCGCTGACGGGCTGGGCCTCTTCGGCGACCCCCGCCCATACGCCGATAGCATCGAGCAGTCTTCGTGATCCCGCCGAAAGGGCATAGCTTCGCGCGTCGGGCCGTCCGCTCGACCCGCCGGCATCCAGGAGCGCAATGCGCGCCCCAGCGCCGAAGACATAGGCCAGCGCCCGCGCCAGAACGAGGCCTGTGAGGCCCCCGCCCGCAATAACAACGTCATGATCGCGCATACCGCGCTCCGGCTCTTTGCTGTAGATAGGCGACGTCAGCGCCTGCTCTATCATCAGCTCCTGAGGATGCCGTCGCCATGGCCCGAAAGAAAGCGTCGGATACCAATGCCGTCGATGATCTCGTTGGCATACTGGACCTCGAGCGCCTGGAACAGAACCTGTTTCGTGGTCGCGGGCCTAGCGCCGGCTGGCAGCGCGTCTACGGCGGACAGGTGCTCGGGCAAGCGCTCGTCGCGGCCGTCCGCACGGTGCCGGAGGAGCGTATCGCTCATTCGGCCCATGGCTACTTCCTGCTCCCCGGCGATCCGGCCGAGCCCATCATTTACGACGTCGAGCGCATCAGGGATGGCGGCAGCTTCACGACCCGGCGCGTAAAAGGCATCCAGCACGGGCGCGCCATGTTCACCATGAGCGTCTCGTTCCATAAGAACGAGGGCGGATACGACCATCACGCCCCCATGCCGGAGGCGCCGGCGCCGGAGGATCTGCCCAACGAGCAGGATCTCAAGGAGCGGATGCTCGACAAGCTCCCCGAAAACATGCGCCGGTATTGGGAGCGCGAGCGCCCGATCGAGATCCGCCCGGTCGATGTCTCGCGCTACTTCTCCCGCGACAAGCGGGAGCCTCGCCAGCTCATCTGGATGCGCGCAACCAAGCCGCTCCCCGATTCTTTCCCGCTACATCAGTGCGTTCTTGCTTATGCCTCGGACTTCACCCTGCTCGACACCGCCCTGATCGCCCACGGTAAGCTGATGTTCGACAAGGATCTGCAGCTCGCCAGTCTGGACCACGCCATGTGGTTTCATCGCCCGTTCCGCGCCGATGATTGGCTGCTCTATGCCCAGGACAGCCCCTCGGCCTTCGGGGGCCGCGGCTTCTGCAGAGGCAGCGTCTTCACCCGCGAAGGCCTTTTAGTCGCCTCGACGACGCAGGAAGGCCTGATGCGCAAGCAGGCGACAGGCTTCGTGGTCAGCTAGCGGGCAAAAAGCCGATTTTGCCTATTAATTAGGCAATTATGACTGCCCAAAACCCCATCGCCACCGGTCAGACACCACTTTTCAGCCATATATATCAATGGCCTAGCTTCCAGCTCCGCATCTGGCACGCCCTTTGAGTCTTAACCAATGCCTGCTCTGCGCAGGCCTTGGAACGCGCACGTCTGCTGCTTCGTCGGGGGTGCGCCAAGACGCGAGGTCGAATGGCCATGAAGCTGATCACTGCGATTATCAAACCGTTCAAGCTCGAGGAGGTGCGTTCGGCGCTGACGGACCTCGGGCTGCAGGGCATGACCGTCTCCGAGGTAAAGGGGTACGGGCGTCAGAAAGGGCATACCGAGATCTACCGCGGCGCCGAATATGCCGTGAACTTCCTTCCCAAGATCAAGATCGAGGTCGCCGTGACTTCGGCCGAGGTCGACAAAGCCGTGTCCGCCATCGCCACTGCCGCCAAGACCGGCCAGATCGGCGACGGGAAGATCTTCGTCTCAGCCATCGAGCACACGCTGCGCATCCGCACCGGCGAGACGGACGACAACGCTCTCTGACGAAACAGACGTCGCGCCCGCCACCGGCCGGCCTGCAATGGCAGACGGGGGACACTGCGGCCGGCGCGTCGACTTCGGCGAAGCTCTAACCTCAAACTGGAATGGTGGCAGGAACAAACCCATGAAGACATGCATTCGTTCGATAACCAGCGTAGCGGCGCTCGCCGCCGCATGGGCCATGGTCAGCATGACCACCGCGCTGCCCGCGCTGGCTCAGGCCCCCGCCGAGGCGCCTAAGATGGACTCCGGCGATATGGCCTGGATGCTGACGTCGACCGTCATCGTCCTGATGATGACGATCCCTGGCCTCGCGCTCTTCTACGGCGGCATGGTGCGCAAGAAGAACGTGCTCGCGACGGTCATGCAGTCCTTTGCGGCTGCCTGCCTTCTGTCGATCGTTTGGATGGTCGTCGGTTACTCCATCGCCTTCGGTGATGGCGGCGCTCTCAATGCCTACATGGGCGGCTTCGGCAAGATGTTCTTCGCCGGCATGACGAAGGACGGTCTGTTCGCTCCGCTGCTGATCACCGAGTCGCTGTTCGCCGTCTTCCAGATGACGTTCGCAATCATCACGCCGGCACTTATCGCCGGTGCGGTGGCCGACCGCATGAAGTTTTCAAGCTTCCTCGTCTTCATCACGCTCTGGCTGATCGTGGTCTACGCACCGATCTGCCATTGGGTGTGGGGCGGTGGCTTCCTCGGCGCTGACGGCATTATGGACTTCGCCGGCGGCACCGTCGTCCACATCAACTCGGGTGTTGCAGGTCTCGTCGCCGCACTGGTTCTCGGGCGTCGCAAGGGTTACGGCACTGACAACATGGCGCCGCACAACCTCGTCTACACGGTGATGGGTGCAGCGTTCCTGTGGGTCGGCTGGTTTGGCTTCAACGGCGGCTCGGCTGGTGGCGCGAACGACTCCGCCGCTATGGCTATCCTCGTCACGCAGATCTGCGCGGCCGCTGCGGCGCTCGCCTGGATGTTCGCGGAGTGGATGACGCACGGCAAGCCGAGCGTTCTCGGCATCGCATCGGGCGCCATTGCAGGTCTTGTTGTCATCACTCCCGCGGCCGGCTTCGTCGATCCGAAGGGCGCATTGATGATGGGCCTCATCGGCGGCGTTATCTGCTTCATCGCCTCCACCGGCATCAAGCGCGCTCTGGGCTATGACGACAGCCTCGACGTCTTCGGCATCCATGGTGTCGGCGGCTTCGTCGGCGCGATCCTAACCGGCGTGTTCGCTGTGGCTTGGATCGGCGGCGAGGGCAAGAGCGGCCTCCTCGAGGGCAATGCAGCTCAGGTGTGGATCCAGTTCTACGGGACGATCGCGACGATCGCGTACTGCGCGGTCGCCACGTTCGTGATCCTCATGGTGGTCAAGCTGTTCATGGGCCTGCGCGTCGATGAGCAGACCGAAGTCGAGGGTCTCGATGCCCGCCTCCATGGCGAGACGGTGCACTGACCACGAGCGTCGGGAGACGCACCGCCTCCCATCTTTGACAATGCACTAAAACTGATTGGGATCGTCCGACGGGCGATCCCAATCGGCCCTCAACTACCCCGGTGAGACCACATCTTTCCGGGTTTCCGGACGGTACCGCACCCTTGCGGTGCCGGGCCGCGGGGCCTGAGCCGATTGCTCCCCCAGTGTCGTCGCTCACCCCGCGGCCTCATTCCTCAATCGATGACGATGCGTGTGCCACGTCCCATTCTCGCCAACACGAAAAGCAGGTGACGCCGCGTGAGTGCCACGCATCCCTCAGTCGGTCGATAACCGGGCCTCGCCAGATGCATGAAGATCGCGCTGCCGGCACCCTGAACCCGAGGACGCGTGTTGTGGTTCAGCACGACGACGACATCGTAAAGATGATCCGCGCGCCAGAGGCGCTCCGCGCTCGCTGGATAGGGATGGCGCACCCAACGATTGTAGTTTCGGTCACCGATCGCATCGCACCAACCGTCGTCGACGTTGATCGGTCGGATCGGCAATGCGGTTGTCGGCCTCTGCACGCGATCGGCGCGATAGAGCACGAGTTCCGGCCGCCAAATGCCGCTCGGCGTCGCCCCGTCGCCTTCATGTTTCCGCGTCGCGCGTCCACTTCGCCCGAGGGCGCACGGGAGGACAAGCGACGCCATGGAAAGCGATCCGCCAACGTCCGAACGCGAGCGCGCGCGGACGTGAATCACGCGACAACAACGCATCCTCATACCATTGGAATCGCTTTCATTTCGACGCCGGATTGCCATCTTTCCCTCGATAGCTGTTTCCATTCGGCAACCAGTGATATGGTGCCCGCACAAAATTCGCCAATTAGGAGCGCTGCCATATGAGTACGGCACGTACGGTCCTGCTCGTCGACGACGACGAGGAGCTTCGTGCTTCTCTCAGAGATCAGCTCGCGCTGCATGATGAGTTCGACATTCTGACCGCGGGCACCGCGAGTCAGGGCATTGAAATTGCACGCGAGACAAGGCTCGATCTCGTTCTGCTTGACGTCGGCCTTCCGGATATGGACGGCCGCGAGGCATGCAAGCTCATGCGCAAGGCCGGCTTCAAGAGCCCGATCATCATGCTGACCGGGAACGCCGCCGACTCCGACGTCATCCTCGGCCTCGACGCCGGCGCCAACGACTATGTGACGAAGCCGTTCAAATTCGCCGTCCTGCTCGCGCGCGTCCGCGCACAACTGCGCCAGCACGAGCAGAGCGAGGACGCCGTTTTCTCGATTGGGCATTACACGTTCAAGCCGGCCTCCAAAGTGCTTGTTGATGGCGCCGGCAAGAAAATCCGCCTGACGGAGAAGGAGACCTCGATCCTCAAGTATCTCTACCGGGCCGGCGAGAAGGTCATCACGCGCGATGTGCTCCTCCACGAGGTTTGGGGGTACAACGCGGGCGTGACGACGCACACGCTCGAGACGCACATTTACCGCCTGCGCCAGAAGATCGAGAAGGATCCCTCCAGCGCCGAGCTTCTGATCACTGAAATGGGGGGCTACAAGCTGGTTCCCTGAGCGGCAACCGGGGCGCCTGGTCGCGGGAAACAACCGCTGGCCAAGTTGGGGGAAAGGCGCTATAAGCCCGCCCGACTGCGAGGTGGGCCTATCCGGCTCCGCTGACCGCGAATTCCATTTTCAAGCCTCGGCCGCAGTTGCCAATCGACCGCGCCAGCTTGAGGCCGCCGCCCGCCGACGTCGAGCGGGGCACTGCTTACAGGAGAGTACGAACATGGCCGTCCCCAGGAAGAAAGTATCGCGTATGAAGCGCGGCACCCGCCGTTCCGCCGATGCGCTTTCGGTCCCGACGATCGTCGAGGACAAGAAGACCGGCAACGTCCGCCGTCCGCACCACATCGACCTGAAGGCCGGCACGTACCGCGACCGCCAGATCCTGCCCGCGAAGAGCGACGTCTGAGCCCGTTGGCCCGACCTGCCGGCGACTGGGAATCTGACGCATTGGGGGCTGGTCGGATATTCCGATAACGCGCCGCTCTGTCGAGCGGCCACATCCCGCCATATTCACGCGTTAGCGCGGTGAGTTCGTGTTCGGAAGCGGAACACCAGCCGCTGCAGCGGCAAAACGAGGGAGGACTCCATGTCGCTCAGAGCGCTGCCGCTGATTGTTATCTCGTTCATTCTCTACAACATCATCGTGCTGTTCAGCGGCGCCAACCATGCCGACGACGTGCTGCGCAAGGTCCTGTTTGAGCTGCCGATGGTGGGCGGCGCGCGGTGGCGCTTCTCGATGGGCGATCTGCTCATCCTGGTGACGATGTTCCTGCTCTTTTTTGAGCTGATCAAGGCGACCTACACCTCGTCCTCCTCGCTGCTCGATCACGGCCTGTCGATGCTCGTGTTCATCGCCTGCCTCGTCGAGTTCCTGCTGGTCGAGCAGGCTGCGACCTCGGTATTCTTCTTCATCATGATCGCCACGCTCATAGATGTCGTTGCGGGCTTCATGATCGGCATTCGAACTGCCCGGCGCGATCTCAATATCGGCGATCACTGAGCTTCGGTTCGTAGCGCATATCTGCTGAACATCGATCATTCCTCCGCTGCTCCGTGGCAGAGGCTGGATCAGCTCATTTGATCGCTTGTTAACTTGTTGAGGCTACGGTTTTCCTGCACGAGCGCGTTTTGGTCCAATCGGCCGTAAGCCGGTGCTCGCACAACGGAATCTCGTACCGTGTCATCTGCCCGCGATGCTATTGACGCGAAAGCGCCTGCTCGGCGTGCGAAAAGCGCAGCCGATCCCGCGGGCGCGCGTCCGCTCGACCTCCTCGGCATTCTGTCGGCTGTCCAGGAAACTGCCTATACGTGGCATGTCCTGAGTGATCGCATCGAGTGGGCGGAGAACGCCTGCGAGGTGCTGGGCGTGAGCTCCCCTCAGGCTATCGGCACCGGCGCCGACTTCCAGTTCCTGGTCGCTCCCGAGCATCTTCAGACCCGCGCCAATGCGCTCCTGAGCCCGCGAGCCGAGGCGACCGATCCTGGCGTAAAATTCCGCGTTCAATATCGTTTCGCCCCCGGTGGGCGGCGGAGCGTCGGGTCGCTCTGGCTCGAGGATCACGGCTACTGCACCTTCGACGGGCAGGGCCGGCCGCAAACCGTGCGCGGCGTCATTCGCGTGATCAACGACCGTTACTGGGAAGAGCAGCGACTGCTCCACCGGTCGGACCATGACGACCTGAGCGGACAGCTCAATCGCGCTCGCCTGACGGAAGCGCTCGGCACCATGCTGGCCCGCGCCGAACGCATTCAGCGGACCGGGTGTTTCCTGATGGTCGCCGTCGACAACATGGCGACCATCAACGACAGTTTCGGCTTCGAAGTTGGCGACGAGGTTCTTGCCGCGGTCGCGCAGATCATTCGCGCACACATGCGCTCCGGAGATGCGGTCGGACGCTACTCGTCCAACAAGTTCGGCATCATCCTGAACGACTGCGGCCCTGGCGCCATGCGCGTCGCCGCCGAGCGCCTGATCAGGATCGTAAGGGACACGACGATCCGCACGGCCGCCTGCCAGCTCTCGGCAACGATCTCGATCGGCGGCGTACTCATTCCGGACCAGGCTTCCACGGTCTCCCAAGCCCTCGGTCATGCCATGCAGGCCTTGGACAGGGCCAAGTCGCGGCGCCACGATGGGTTTGCTGCCTATCAGCCCTGCAGGAGCACCAGCGAGGCCCGCCAGCGCAACATCTCGATTGCCGACGAGGTCATCTCCGCGCTCGAGCAGAACCGGATGCTGCTCGCCCTGCAGCCGATCGTCGAAACGCGGACGCGCAAGCCTGCATTCTACGAGTGCCTGCTGAGAATGGAGCGTCCCGACGGGAGCATCGTCTCTGCCGGCGAGTTCATTCCGCTTGCCGAGCAGCTCGGCCTCTCGCGCTTCATCGATCGCCGCGTACTGGAGCTTGCCGTCGACTTCGCCAAGGCCCACCCGACGGTTCATCTGTCGATCAACGTCTCCGGTTACACGTCGAGCGATCACGAATGGCTGGTCGCGCTGCATAAATTGACCGGCGGGCGCCGCGAGATCATGGAACGGCTGACCATCGAAATCACGGAGACGGCCGCGATCCATGACCTCGATGTGTCGATCGCGTTCGTCGACACGCTGAAGGAACTTGGCTGCCGCGTTGCTATCGACGATTTCGGCGCCGGCTACACATCCTTCAAGAACCTCAAGACGCTCAACGTCGACATGGTCAAGATCGACGGATCCTTCATCCGTAACTTGACGGCCGAGCCGGACAATCAGGTTTTCATCAAGACGCTGGTCGAGATCGCAGAGACGTTCGATCTCGAGACGGTTGCCGAGTGGGTCGGCGACGAGGAAACCGCGCAGATGATGGCGCGCGCCGGCATCACCCACCAGCAGGGCTTCTATTTCGGCCAGCCCCAGCTTGCTTCCACTTTCGACGACGCGCCCACAGCCTGACCGCGCGCGCCCTCGGAGCGGCGCGGTTGCTTACTCCGCCGCGTCACGGCCCGGTTTCTTCGCTGCCGCTGTCCGGAACGCCGTGCGCCGTTCGTCCCATTCGGCCGCACCGACGCGCGCGAACGTCACGCCGGGCCCGCCACCACTGAATGTCGCCGGCGTCAGTCCCGTGGCCTTGAGCTCCGCCAGCAGCTTGTCGCAAAGACCGATGATCGACGACATCAGCATCCCGGGCACGATCGCGAGGCGATAGCCCATGCGCTCGATCTCGGAATGCGGGATCGCGGGTGTCTTGCCGCTGAGCACATTGTTGAAGAGACAGGCGCCCTTCACCGCCTTGGGCACGGCGGCCACCTCCTCGACGGACTGCGGCGCCTCGAAGAAGGCCATGTCCGCACCGGCTTCGAGCGCGAGATTGCACCGCGTGATCGCTTCGTCGTAGCCGGCGACGCCGCGGGCATCCGTGCGGGCGATGATCATGAAATCGTCCGTTCGGCGGGCCGCCGCCGCCGCGCGGATCTTCGCCGCATAGTCCTCGCGGCTGATCAGCTCCTTGCCGTCCAGGTGACCGCAGCGCTTCGGAAAGACCTGGTCCTCGATGTGGATGGCGGAGACTCCGGCGCGCTCGAAGGCCTGTACAGTACGGAAGACGTTGAGCTCGTTGCCGTAGCCCGTGTCGGCATCGCTGACCAGCGGCACGCTGATCGTTCCCGTGATCCGGCCGGCATTGGCGACCATCTCCGACATCGTCAGCAGGCCATAGTCAGGCAGGCCATGTGCGACCGATGTGCCGGCACCCGTCATGTACACCGCGGGAAAACCGGCCTGCTCGACCAGCTTCGCCGTGAGGCAGTCGTAGGCGCCGGGCGCCACGACCATGGGGCCTGAACGAATCATGGATTTGAGGGTGGCCGCTGCCATGTTTTTTCCTCCCGCGCGCCGACTTTGATTGTTGCCCGCGACCTTAGGCACCGCCCGCCTGGGCGTCCAGGCACGGGAGAACAGGACGGACCTGTGGGTTTCGAGGGGAAAGTCGCGCAATCGGACTGGCGGCCTTGGAGCCGCCACCCGAATCAGCCGAGCCTTGTCAGGCCGAGAGTGGCAAGTGGAGTTCGTCCATGTCCATCAGCGTGCTGGCCCGCCAGCTCATGTCGCAAGAGATCTTCAGAGGGCTCACCCCCCTGCAGCTCACCGAAATCGTGCGGCAAGCCGAGCGCATCGTCTACCATCCGGGCGACACCATCGTCGAAGCCGGTACCACTGGCGATGCGGCTGTGCTCATCGTCGCGGGTGATGCCGTGCGCTTCCTCGAGGACGAGCCGGCGGTAGGCCTCAACACGCAGGGCATTGCCGCTGGGTCACTGCTGAGCGAGCTGGCCATGCTGGTCGATCACGAGCATGGCGCGACCGTCGTCGCCCATACGACCGTGCGTGCGCTGCGAATCACGCGGGCGGGCCTTCATGAGCAGATGCTGGATGACCCCGACCTTGCCGGCCATTTCGTCGATCGCATCACTGAGCGGCTGCATCGCGTCGCCGATGAGCTCCGCCGTATCGACTATGCCTTCGCGGGCGCGGAAGGTGTGCCGGCACCAGCATGAGAAGCACGTTGCGCCTCATTACACCGTGCTTTAGAGAAGATGCTGCTTTAAAAATGGAAAAGCGCCCAACCCCGGGGGGAGAGGTTGGGCGCTGAGCGCTTTTTCGGCGCTTCGCACCGGGAGGGAAGCCGGTGCAGCGGATCGATGTCTTCGGCTAGACGGGGGGCACTGCCGAGTATGTGACATCCACCGCTCTACAGACGAATTTAGTTGCCTGTGACCGAAAATCAAGGTCCAGCCGGCGCACACTCACGATTCTTTTACTGATTGTTTCAGAGCTGTCCCCAGGTGATTCGCACCGGCTCGCACCAAAGCGATCAACCGATTGGCCTACTTCTGCTTTCTGAGCGTCGGGCTGATCACGCGGAACAGCTCCTGATCCAGATCCTCGGGACGTGCGAGGTTTGCGACCTCGACCCGCGTATCCGCGCCATGTGAGTCGGTCGTCACCCATTCCCTGAG
>JAEYPL010000132.1 GCA_023410905.1 Pseudomonadota bacterium | reverse complement strand
CCCCCGCAGGATGTGATCACCCGCGACAATGTTTCGGTGAAGGTGAATGCCGTCATCTATTATCGCGTCCTGGATCCGGAAAAGGCCATCCTGCAGGTCGAGGACTACAGCCAGGCCAGCAGCGAGCTGGCGCAGACGACGCTGCGCTCGGTGGTCGGCCAGCACGAGCTCGACGAGATGCTCGCCGAGCGCGACAAGCTCAACCAGAACCTGCGCGAGATCCTGGACGTGCAGACCGATGCCTGGGGCATCAAGGTAGCCAATGTCGAGCTGAAGCACGTCGATCTCAACGAGACCATGGTGCGCGCGATCGCCAAGCAGGCCGAGGCCGAGCGCATTCGGCGCGCGAAGATCATCGATGCGGAAGGCGAGCTTCAGGCCGCAGAACATCTACTGCAGGCGGGTGCTATCCTGGCAAAACAGCCCGAGGCCATGCAGCTCCGCTACCTCGCGACCCTTCTCAACATCGCGGGCGAGAAGAGTTCGACCATTGTGTTCCCGATGCCCGTCGATCTCCCCAAGTTCATCGCGGGTCTCGGAACGCCGCGAGCCTGACGATCAGGGGGGCGGGGGTGGATGCGAAGTCCCAGCCGGCCTGACGGTGCCGGGCGGGGCAAGACTATCACCCGCCACCACAACATCGGTGAGCCACAAGACGTTCACGCACTCACGACGTCCGAAAGCCGCTCCTCGCGATCCGCGTTTATTGCGCCGTATAGCCGCCGTCGATGACAAGCTCCGAGCCGGTCACGAACTTCGACTCGTCGGAAGACAGGTACAGCACACCGTAGGCGATGTCGTCGGGCTCGCCGACGTGGCCGATGGGGTGGAGCGCGTCCAGCGCCCGGCGGCCTTCCGCGACATCGCCGAGGGCCGCGAGATAGTTTTCGACCATCGGCGTCCAGATGTACCCGGGATGCACGGAATTGACGCGCACCTTGAGCCCATTCTTCGCCGCATACAGCGCCACCGACTTGGTGTAGAGCCGAACACCGCCCTTCGACGCATTGTAGGCGCCGAGATTGGGATCGCCGACGATCCCTTCGATCGACGACAGATTGATGATCGAACCGCCGAGCGGCTCTTGCTGCTTCATGGCGATCAGCGCGTGCTTGGTACCGAGAAAGACGCCGTCGAGATTGATGCTCATGAGCCAGCGCCATTGCTCCAGCGTCTGCTCGTCCGGCGGACAACCCATTCCGACGCCGGCGTTGTTCACCAGAACGTCGACCCGACCATGCCGATCCTTGCATTCCTGCATAACGCGGCGCCAATCGTCTTCCTGAGAGACGTCGTGCTCGAGGAACAGCGCGTTGCCGCCGCGGTCCCGGATATCCTGCGCTGTCCGTTCGCCCTCGGCGCGATTGACATCGGTGAGAACGACGCTGGCGCCTTCCTTCGCAAGAAGCTCGGCGCACGCCTGGCCCAGCCCGACGGCACCACCGGTCACTATGGCGACCTTGCCCTGAACGCGTCCCATCACGAATCTCCTATGTCCCTGCCGCGGAGCGCGTAATCCCGCTGATGCGCTGCTTGCGCCACGCCTCAGTCAGAGACCTCAACGCCTGCATGACGACTTGACCAACGGTATATGATCCATCGCGTATGGGGCTTGTGATGGATCAAGGCTCGTGACGCGGCTCCGCTGTAGAAATCAGCTCCATCTCGGGAGCCAGCACGCGCAGGGACAATGAACGGCGAGCGCGCACCGGGTTGAGTTCGATGGTTCGTAAGACGGGCTCACAAGACGCTCTGCTATGGCACCGCTCGCCGATCCGCCGACAACCGAAGCCCTGCCGAGGAAGCAGCCATGTCCACACAAGCACAGGAAGTGATCTGGTTCGAGGACCTGGGGCGGGCCGACGTCGCTCGCGTTGGCGGCAAGAATGCATCGCTCGGCGAGATGGTCTGCAATCTCGATGAACGAGGCATTGCCGTTCCGCCGGGTTTTGCAACCACTTCAGATGCCTATTGGCGCTTTGTCGACGCCAACCATCTGAGGGATGTCATTGCTGGCGCGCTCGAGGACCTGGCAGCGGGCCGGATCTCGTTAGCGGAGGCTGGGCAGACGGTCCGCAGCGCCGTTCTTCGCGGCGCGTGGCCGAAGGAAACCGCCGCAGCCATCGCTGGCGCTTACAGGGAGCTCTGCCAGCGCGCTGCCAAGGCGGACGTGGATGTGGCGGTGCGATCGAGCGCGACGGCCGAGGATCTCCCCGATGCCAGCTTCGCCGGGCAGCAGGAGACTTTTCTCAACATTCGGGGCGAAGCGGCTTTGCTCGACGCCTGCCGGCGCTGCTTCGCCTCGCTGTTCACCGACCGCGCCATCAGCTACCGGCAGGCCAAGGGTTTCGATCACCTGAAGGTCGCGCTTTCCGTCGGCGTCCAGACCATGGTGCGCTCCGACCTCGGCAGCGCCGGCGTCATGTTCACGATCGACACCGAGACCGGGTTCGACAAGATCGTGGTGATCGATGCCGCCTGGGGGCTCGGCGAAACCGTGGTCCAAGGCACGGTCGATCCCGACGAGTATCAGGAGTTCAAACCGCTGCTGGCCGATCCTGCTCTGACGCCGATCGGCGAGAAGCGACGCGGCGGCAAGGCACAGA
>JAEYPL010000123.1 GCA_023410905.1 Pseudomonadota bacterium | reverse complement strand
GAAGTACACGCCCCGCCCCTGGCAGAAGCCGCATCAGGAGAATCTGACGGGAACGCCAGCGGCCCACAGGCCGGCCGGCTCTATCCTTGCGTCCGGCACGCGCCCGCGGGCGACAGGCGACTACAAGCCGTGGCGCCCGCAATAAGCGGGGGGATCTGCCCTGTCAGGCGGGCCTCGTCACGGCGTGGCCCATATTGCGTGATTGCGTGCTAAACACGTTCACGGTTTCGAACAGGGGTTGGATGCAACTTGTGTCGCGACATCGATCTGCAGCTTGGCACGGTGCCGGCGCGGCACTCGCCGTGATGCTCGGCCTGATGGCGAGTACGACCGGTGCTCAGGCGCAGCGCATCGAGAACCAGACGGCGGTGTTCGCGGCGCTCGACAAGGTGACGGCGCGCATCAGCCCGCTCAATGCGACGCTCAACAACACCGAAGAGTTCGGGGCGCTCAAAGTAACCGCGCGTGCCTGTTATTCGCGGGCGTCGACAGAGGCGCCGAAGACCTCGGCCTTCGTCGAGATCGACGAAGTGCTGCTCGATGGCTCGGCGCGGCGCATTTTCTCGGGATGGATGTTTGCCGAGAGCCCGGGCCTCAACGCGCTCGAGCATCCCGTGTTCGATCTCTGGCTGACCGAGTGCGCAAATCCTGCGCGGACAGCCGCTTCTCCGCGTGCGCCCGCTGCAGGGCAGGCCGCGCCCCAGGGCGAGACAGAGCCGTTCCGCCGTCGCGTTAGGCGCTAGGCGCGGTCCCGTAGAACCGCGCCCATCGTTTTCTCAGCCCCCGAATGCCTTCGACTTGATCTCGGAGAGCTTGCCGTCGCGTTCGGCCGTCTCGCGCAACAGCGCCGACGGCTTCCAGTGGCGGCCGTACTGCTGATGCCATGCCGCGATCTGATTGTAGATCTCGCGCGCGCCGATAGTGTCACCCCAGAACATGAGGCCGCCGCGCCAGCGCGGGAAGCCGAAGCCGTGCAGCCACATCACATCGAGGTCGCTCGCCCGGATCGCCTTGCCCTCTTCGAGGATCTTGCAGAACTCGTTGATGGAGCTGAACAGCAGGCGATGGAGGATTTCCTGATCACTGAACGTCCGCGGTTTGTTGCCGAGCTTCTCGGCTTCCTCGCGGATGATCTCGCCGACCACAGCTGATGGGCGCGGTGTGCGGTCGCCCGGCTCGTAGTCGTACCAGCCGGCCGATGTCTTGAGGCCCTTGCGGCCGGCTTCGACAAGCCGATCGGGGATCGGCAACATGCGGTAGTTGGGATCGGCGGCCTTACGGCGCTTACGCGTGTCGTAGCCGATGTCGAGGCCCGACATGTCGGCGACCGCGAACGGCCCGAGGGGGTAGCCGAACTCGACCATGACCTTATCGACCTGCTCGGGCAGTGCGCCTTCCTCGATCATGAGGTTCTGTTCGAGCGTGAAGGGAATGCGGCTGCGGTTGGCAGCAAAGCCGTCGCAGTTGCCGGCATAGCCGCTGACCTTGCCGATATCCCGGCCGAGTTTCATGGCGGCCGCCAGCGTCGTCGGCGCGGTCTTGCTCGCGTTCACGACCTCGAAGAGCTTCATGACATTGGCAGGCACGAAGTAGTGCGTACCGGCGACCATCTCCGGCCGCTTGGTAACGGCGGCAATCTGATCGATGTCGAGCGCCGAGGTGTTCGTAAAGAGCAGCGCCTCGGACTTCATGACCGCGTCGAGCTGACGGAAGACTTCCTGCTTGACGGGCATCTGCTCGAAGACGGCTTCGATCACGGCATCGCTGTCACCGATCTCCTCGTACGTCTCGACGGGTGTAATGAGAGCGAGGCGCTTGTCCATTTCCGCTTGCGAGAGACTGCCGCGCTTGACGCTCACCGCGTAGTTGTCGCCGATGCGCTTCATGCCGCGCTCCAGCACTTCCTTGGAGGCGTCGAGAAGTTTCACGGGGATGCCCGCATCGGCAAAGCTCATGGCGATGCCGCCGCCCATGGTGCCGGCGCCGACGACGGCCATGCTCTTGATCTCGGGAAGCTTGAGATCTTTCGGCAGGCCCGGAATGCGATTGATCTCGCGCTCGGCGAAGAAGGCATAGCGCAATGCCTTGGCCTCGTCGGAGCTGACGAGTTCGAGGAAGAGGCGGCGCTCTTCGGCAATGCCGTCCGCAAAGGGCAGCATGGTCGCAGCTTCGACGGCGGCAATGCAGTGATAGGGCGCCTTCTGACCACGGGCTTTGCGCGCGATCGATTTGCGCATGGCCTCGAACATGCCGGGATCGGACTTGGCCTCGGCAATCTTGTCCGTGCGCGCACTCACTCGGGGGAGCGGGTCTACATCTGCAACGCGCTTCGCGTAGGCGATTGCAGCGCCGCGCAGATCCTTGCCATCGACGATATCATCGATGATGCCGAGTTCCTTTGCCTCAGGTGCGGGCACGTGACGGCCCGACGTGATCAAGTCGAGTGCGGCCTTCGGTCCGATGAGGCGCGGCAGACGTTGTGTGCCGCCACCGCCGGGAATGATGCCGATGAGAACCTCGGGAAGCCCGACCTTCGCTTCAGGCACGGCAATGCGGTAGTGGCAGCCAAGCGCGTGCTCGAGCCCGCCGCCGAGTGCGAAGCCGTGAATGGCAGCGACAACGGGCTTCGACACTTCATCGAGCAGCTCATAGCTGCGCCGCTTCGGCGGAGGGCGCGACTGATCGAAGCCGCGAATGTCGGCACCCGCAATGAAGCTGCGGCCAGCGCCGATCATGACGAAGGCCTTCACGTTCGGATCGGCAT
>JAEYPL010000074.1 GCA_023410905.1 Pseudomonadota bacterium | reverse complement strand
CCACCCTCCCGAACCCACCCGCCTTTATTGACTTGTCGTGGGTATGAGCCGTCGCCGCTCCAGCTCGGCGACGGGGCCATCCGGTTCCGCAAGGCCGCGCGCGATCATCTCGATGGACGGACGGTTGCCGTCGAGCGCGATACGATAGAGGTGATAGCGCGCTGGCGGTTCCTTCTTGTGCGGACGTGCGAGCGCCGCCGATGGCACGCCGATAATGGGAATGTGGCCCGTGCGCGCCGGGTGCCAGTGCTCGCTCGAAATGTGCTCGTGACCATGCAACACGAGTTCGGCGCCATGGCGGGCGAGGACTTGGGCGAGTGCATCCGCATCCTGTAGATCGTGGCGCGCCTTGGACAGACCCGGCACGGGCGGATGATGGATCAGCACGACGCGCGTCAGACCCTCCGCGCCGAGGCGGTCGAGAATGCGCGCGAGGCGATCGAGCTGGGGTTTGCCGATGCGGCCGATAGCATACATGGGGCGCGTCGGTACGGCCGAGTTCAGCGCGATGATGGCGAGCTTGCCGAAGCGGCGCACGAAGGGGAAGGCTGCCGTCCCGCTCAGCGCCTCGGCGATGGCGTAGTCGGCGGCAGCGGTGTTGGGTGACATATGTGCGTGCCAGCGCGTGGTGCCTTGGTCGGCGCCGATGCTGCTGTAGATGTCGTGGTTGCCGGGGATGACCGTGACGCGCTCACCATCGCCGAGCGTGCGCAGCCAAGTCAGTGCGGCCTCATGCTCGGCGGGGAGGCCGAGGTTGGCGATGTCGCCGGTAACGGCAATGTGGTCGGGCGCCTGCGCGACCATGTCGGCGACGATACGGTCGAGGACGTCGCGGCTGTAGAGATGGCGCCGGCTGCGCTGCCAGTTCAGCCAGCCGAGGAGGCGCTTGACATTCCAGTGGCGGGCGCCGATGGGCGGCAAGGGGCCGAGGTGCACGTCCGAGAGGTGCGCCAGGGTAAAATGCGTGCCGGGCAATTCTGCCGCCGTCATACTGTCGGGCCTGCTGTGGTAGGATGCGTGAGGAGCGCTTATACGCGAGCTGCCGATGTGCCGCAAAGGCGCCAAACCTTAAGCAAACTCAGCGTTGTGTTCGGGCTGATTGCCGTTCGAGCTGGCAAGGCAGGGCCGGACAGGAGTATACGGGCAGACATGAGCGACATTCTCGACAAGATCACGAAATATAAGCTCGCCGAGATCGCCGAGGCGAAGCAGGCACGGCCACAGGCGGCCATCGAGGAGGCGGCGCGGCGCGCGACGCCGGTGCGGTCGTTCGCGGGCGCGCTCGAGCGGCGCATTCGCGAAGGGCAGTTCGCGCTGATCGCCGAGATCAAGAAGGCCTCGCCCTCGAAGGGGCTCATTCGCGCGGACTTCGATCCGCCGTCGCTGGCGAAAGCTTACGAGGCCGGTGGCGCGGCGTGCCTCTCCGTGCTGACGGACACACCATCCTTCCAAGGCGCGCCGGAGTATCTGACGGCGGCACGCAAGGCAACGCGGCTGCCGGCACTGCGCAAGGACTTCATGCTCGACACCTATCAGGTGGCGGAAGCGCGCGCCTGGGGCGCGGATTGCATCCTTATCATCATGGCGCAGATCGAGGATGCTGTTGCGCGCGATCTCGCGTCGGCCGCACAGGCCTGGGGCATGGATGCGATCGTCGAGGTGCACGACGATGCCGAGCTCGATCGTGCGCTTATGCTGCCGTGCCGCCTGATCGGCATCAACAACCGCAATCTCAAGACGTTCGAGACGACACTCGCGACGACCGAACGCCTCGCACCGCGCGTGCCCAGGGATCGCATCGTCATCGGCGAGAGCGGCATCGCAAATTATGGCGATCTCGAGCGGCTCGCGAAGGTGGGCGTGAATGCCTTCCTCGTCGGCGAAAGCCTCATGCGCAAGGACGACGTCACCGCAGCGACGCGCGAACTGCTGACAGGACGCGCATCATGAGCCGCCTCTCGCACATCAACGAGGCCGGCGATGCCGTCATGGTCGATGTGTCGGACAAGGCCGTGACCGCGCGCACGGCCATCGCGGAGGGATTCGTTTCCATGGCGCCGGAGACATTGGCGCTAGTCACGACGGGTGAAGCGAAGAAAGGCGACGTGCTCGCCGCCGCGCGTCTTGCCGGCATCATGGCGGCCAAGCGCACGCACGAACTGATCCCGCTCTGTCATCCGCTCGCGATCACCAAGGCGAGCGTCGACTTCACAACGAGCGCAGAGCCGTGCGGCATCGCCGTGAAGGCCGAGGTCAAGGTGAGCGGCCAGACGGGTGTCGAGATGGAAGCGCTGACGGCCGTGTCCGTTGCGTGCCTGACCATCTACGACATGCTGAAGGCGGCCGACCGCGGCATGGTCATCGGCCCCGTGCAACTCGTCGAGAAGACGGGCGGACGTTCGGGCACGTGGCACACCGCCGCCGGCGACGCGAAGGACTGATCTCATGGCATTGCTTTCGGTCGAAGAGGCGCTCGCCCGCATTCTTGCGGACGCCGCACCGCTGGGGGCCGAGCGCGTCGCCATCGAGGCCGCGCACGACCGCATTCTCGCCGAGCCGGTATCTGCGCGCCTCACGCAACCGCCGTTCGACGCGTCCGCCATGGATGGCTATGCCGTTCGCGCGAGTGACGTCGCGAACCTGCCAGCGAAGCTGACGGTGATCGGCGAGTCCGCTGCAGGCCATCCGTTCGACGGTCGTGTGGGCGCTGGCGAGGCCGTGCGCATTTTCACAGGCGCGCCCGTGCCCGAAGGCGCTGACGGCATCGTCATTCAGGAGCACACGACGCGCGAAGGCGCCCAGGTCGTGGTCGATGGCGAAGACGTCCAGACCGATCACATTCGCCCGCGCGGTGGTGATTTCAAGGAAGGCATGCGCCTTCTCGAAGCTGGCCGCCGGCTTGGTCCGCGCGAACTCTCACTCGCGGCCTCCATGGGGTACGGCGAACTCGCCGTCTGGCGCCGTCCGAAGGTCGCCATTCTCTCGACGGGTGACGAACTCGTGCGCCCGGGTGAGACACCCGGCATCGGGCAGATCATAGCGTCGAACCATCTCGGCGTCGGCGCCATGCTGCGCAACTTCGGCGCCGAGATCATCCAGCTCGGCATTGCGCGCGATACGGCGGAAAGCCTCAACGACCACGTCGCGCGCGCAAAAGACGCCGACATTTTGGTCACGATCGGCGGCGCGTCCGTCGGCGATCACGATCTCGTCGCGCCTGTACTCTCCAAACAGGGCATGGAGCTGGCCTTCTGGAAGATCGCCATGCGGCCAGGCAAGCCGCTCATGAGCGGTCGTCTCGGGCCGTTGCGCGTCGTCGGACTGCCGGGCAATCCGGTCTCCTCGCTCGTGTGCGCGCGCGTGTTCGTTGTGCCGCTGGTCGAGCAACTGGCTGGACGGCCCATGGCCACCGAAGCCACGCGACCGGCGGTTGCAGCCGTCGCTCTTGAGGCCAACGGACCGCGTCAGCACTATATGCGCGCGACACTGACGCATGATGGCGATGGACCGCCGAAGGTGTCGCCCGTGCGCTCACAGGACAGCTCGCTGCTCTCGCCGCTGGCGATTGCGGACTGCCTGATCGTGCGCACGCCGAATGCGCCGGCCGCAGCGCCCGGCGAGCCAGTGCGGGTGCTACCGCTCGATTTTTGAGCGGCGTTGGTCGCGCCTGCGGCGCGACTGGGCTATCGCTTACTTCTCCCTCTCCCCGCTCTTGCGGTGAGAGGGTTGGGGTGAGGGGCGTCGGCATACGCCGACGTTTCAGCAAGCTTCCGCCCCTCATCCTTACCCTCTCCCCGTAAGCACGGGGAGAAGGGATATGGTGGCGCGAGCGACGACGTCGCCTCTTGCATGAAGCGCACGCAATGAACCATCCTCGCAGCGCGCCGCGACGGGCGGGCAAGGCGGGGGACAGCATGAACGCGACAGTGGCGGGCATCATTGGTTATGTCGGCCTGCAGATCCTGATCGGTGCATGGGTTGCGCGGCGGGTTGCGACCGAGACCGACTACATGCTGGCCGGCCGCTCGTTCGGCGTCGGGCTCGCGTCCGTTTCGATCTTCGCAACGTGGTTCGGCGCCGAGGTCGTGATCGGCGCGGCGAGCCGCGTCTATACCGAGGGGCTTTCGGGCGCACAGGCCGAGCCCTTTGCCTATGCCCTCGGCATCGTGGTCATGGGGCTTTTCTTTGCGGCCCGGCTGTGGCGGCGCGGCATCCAGACATTCGCCGATTTCTTTCGCTTCCGGTTCTCGGGGCGCGTCGAGCGGCTTGCGGCGGTGCTGCTCATTCCCGGCTCCGTGCTTTGGGCGGCAGCGCAGATCCGTGGCTTCGGGCAGATCGTCGGCTCGGCAGCCGGCATCGAGCTCGAGACGGCGCTGACCCTCGCCGTGATCGCGGTCGTTACCTACACCGTACTTGGCGGCCTGCTCGCGGATGCCTACAACGATGCCATCCAGAGCACGGTGATCGTGGCAGGCCTCGCGGGACTCTGCTGGGTGGCGGTCGCCGAGGTCGGTGGCATCTCGGCAGGTCTTGCGAAAATCGAGCCATCACGCTGGGTGCTCTTTCCGGCCGATCAGTCGTGGCTGGCGCTTGCCGAAAAGTGGGCCATTCCAATCTGTGGCTCCGTGGTCGCGGTCGAGCTGATCTCGCGCGTGCTGGCGTGCCGCTCGCCGGAGGTGGCGCGGACCGGCGCGACCATCGGTGGCTGCTGCTATCTGCTGATCGCGCTCATTCCGGTCACGCTCGGCCTCATTGGTCCCATGCTGGTGCCCGACATTGCCAATTCCGAGCAGATCGTTCCGGAAATCGCGCAGCGCCACTTGCCGCCAATTCTCTACGTGCTGTTCGTCGGCGCACTCATCTCAGCGATCCTGACGACGGTGGATTCGGCACTGCTCGCGGCCGGGTCGATGCTGTCGCACAATCTGCTGCTGCGCATGAGGCCGGGCGCGTCCGAGCGGATGAAGGTCACGGTTGCGCGAGCGTCCGTCGCGACGCTCGGCGTGATCGCCTATCTGCTGGCGCTGCGCGCGACGCACATCTCGGATCTGGTGGAGCTGGCTTCGGCCTTTGCCAGTGCGGGTATTTTCGTGACGCTCGTGTTCGGTCTCTTCACGCGGCTCGGTGGTGAACTCAGCGCGCTTGCGGCCATGGCGAGCGGCGCATCTGTCTGGCTCGTCGGTGAGCACGTGCTCGGCGTCGAAGCGCCGTATGTGGCAGGTCTCGTCGCGGCAACGACGGCGTATGTGCTGATCGCGCAGTTCGAGCCACGCTCGCCGGCGCCAGCCTGAGCGCTACTGGCGCCCGCGAAAGCCGGTTGCGAGCACGTAAAGCTCGGCGGAATCGGAACGGCTCGCCTTGGGTTTGACGTGGCGCACGATGGCGAAGTCGCGCTTCAGCAGGTCGAGCAGAGTACGCTCGGTGCCGCCCTGGAAAACCTTGGCGAGGAATGCGCCGCCCGGTGCCAAAACTTCGGTTGCGAACTGCGCTGCGACCTCGGCGAGGGCGATAATACGCAGGTGATCCGTGCTGGCATGGCCCGTAGTCGGTGCGGCCATGTCCGAGAGCACGATATCTGCACCGCCGTCGCGCAGCAGGGCCTTGAGCTTGTCCGGCGCGTCCTCATCGAGGAAATCGAGCTGCAGGATCGTGGCGCCGGGAATGGTCTCGACCGGCAGGTAGTCGATGCCGATCACCTGCCCGCGCCCTTCGACCGACTTCACGCGGAGTGCCGCGACCTGCGTCCAGCCGCCGGGCGCGGCGCCGAGATCGACGACGCGATGGCCCGGCTTCAGCAGGCGATATTTGTCATCGATTTCGATGAGCTTGAAGGCCGCACGCGACCGCCAGCCTCCGCGCTTGGCGGCCGCGACGTAAGGGTCGTTGAGCTGGCGCTCGAGCCAGCGCTGCGAGGAGGCCGACCGCTTGCGCGCCGTCTTGAGGCGCACGGTGAGCTGGCGCGAGTCGCCGAAATTCTTGGCCGAGGAGCCGCCGCTGCCGGGGCTCTTGCCTTTACCCTTGCCACTCGTGGTCATTTATTGCCAGCCGTCCCGTCGCGAGGAGCGGAAGACGCCATCCTCTGCCATGAGCGTCGCGAGAATGCCTTCGCGCAAACCGCGATCCGCGACGCGCAGCATATCACAAGGCCACATGCGCATGAGCGCTTCGAGAATGGCGCAGCCTGCGAGCACGAGGTCGGCGCGATCGCGGCCGATGCAGGGTTCACTGACGCGGGCGTCATAGCCGCGCGCGAGCAGGTCCGCGGTTACGGTGCGCACCTGGCTCGATCGCAGCCAGCAGCCGTCGACGCGATTGCGGTCATAGCGCGGGAGGCCGAGGTGGATGCCCGCCACGGTGGTCACGGTGCCCGATGTGCCGAGCATGTGCACGCGCCGATTGTGCATGCGCGAGCGGAAGCCGTGCTCGCGCTCGAAGGGGGCCAGTAGTTCGCCGACATAGTCGACCATGGCCTCGAAAGTGTCCTCGTCCACATGACGGCCGCCGAAGCGCTCCGCGATCGTGACGACGCCGAGCGGAAGCGAGGTCCAAGCCGCAATGCAGTGCTGCGCCTCGATGCGGTCGGCCATGGAACGGCGCCAGCCGTCGCGGCGGCGGTTGAGGTCGAGCCAGATGAGTTCGGATGACCCGCCGCCGATGTCGAAGACGAGAACGAGATCGCTATGCTTGTCGATGAGGGCGGCGCAGCCCGATACGGCGAGGCGCGCTTCCGTCTCGCGGCAGACAACCTCGATTTCGAGGCCGACGTCGCGGCGCACGCGGTCGAGGAATTCGTCACCGTTGGCGGCGACACGGCAGGCTTGCGTGGCGATGAGGCGCGAGCGTGCGACATTGGCTTTGCGTAGCTTCGCCTCGCAGACCTTCAGCGCCTCGATCGTGCGGTGCATGGCGGCGTCGGAGAGACGCCCGCTCGTCGAAACGCCTTCGCCGAGGCGGATGATGCGCGAGAACGCATCGACGACGAGGAAACCGCGCCGCGAGGGCCGTGCGACAAGCAGACGACAATTGTTCGTGCCGAGATCGAGCGCGCCGTACGTGGGTGAATTCTGATGACGGTCGCCGGTGCGCTCGTGCGTGCGCTCGCCATTCCGCTCAATCGTGCGGGGGCGTACATCGGCATCCAAGGGCGGCGGCGTAATCGTGGGTTCGCTGCGGAAGGCGACAGGCTGGATCGCGGAGGCGCAGTCCTGCATTCCCGGGGCCATCGCGGGTGCCAACTGCGCGGCGGGAGCCTCGGCTCCCTGTTCGTCATCCGCCTCCATCAGTGCGATACTCCAGCGCCTGGGACGCATGATGCCGCTCGGCAACACCCCGGGTACGGGTCGACAGGCTTCGGTCTGGATCGTACTTGCGGCAAAGTTTAGCAGCTTAATCGGTGACGTAAAGCGATCGTGATCCGTCGGCAGGGCGCGAGCGGTCGTACGACTAAGGTCGAATCAGAGCGAGCTGGCGCGATGATATGCAGGAAAAGCATAGCTTTATTGGTGCTGTTCGGTGGCTGTCAGCTCCCGCTCACGGGGCCAGCCCACGCCGAGACGCCTGAAATTGCGGCAGTCGCGAGCCGCCTGATCGCAGCCTACCCAGAATTCCTGACGCGGCGCGACGGCAACGCCCTGGTGTGGCGAGATGGCAAGCGCATGCCACTCGATGACGGCCTCGGGCATAAGACACCGGCTGCCCGCCTGGATGCACCTGATCTCAAGGACATGCTGGTTCAGCCCTACCCCGTCGGCGCCGCGCCCCCACCGGCTCGCGATGTCGATCCCGGGCGGGTGCGCAACAATGCGTTCTTCACGGCCATGTACGGCGACTGTCTGCGTGATGAAGTGCGCAAGAATCTCGTTCCCGTGGTGTGGCTGCCAAAAAAGTGGGGAAAAAGCCTGCAGGTGACGCGCGTCAATGGCGTCGCTGAGCGGCTGGCGGCGGTCTCGGCGGAGCTCGATCGCCTGCCGGCGCGCTTCGATGCCCATCTCTTCCCGCCCGCCGGCACCTACAACTGCCGGCCTATTGCAGGGACGGATCGGGTGAGTCCGCACGGTCTCGGGATCGCCATCGATATTTCGACGAAGCAGGCGGACTACTGGCGCTGGGGCAAGCCTGGGGCCGATGGCCAGCCCGTGTACCGCAATCGCATTCCGCAGGAGATCGTCGACGTCTTCGAGAAGCACGGCTTCATCTGGGGCGGCAAGTGGTACCACTACGATTCCATGCACTTCGAATATCGGCCGGAGCTATTGCCGGCGCGGTGATTGCAGCTCGCCTCCTTTTTTATGACTTGGAGCGAGCCGCAAGCGCGCGAATTTATTGACCGCCGGGCAAGCCCTGCACCAACGCCAGCAACACTTTGAGATGCGCCGACGCCTCGAACGGCGCCACGCGTAGAAGCGGGATTTCCGCCCCGAGCAGGGTCATGCTCGGCTGCGGATCGGGCAGGCGCACGATCGCGGCAGGTTCGGCAAGCTCTACAGCCAGGACGAGCCGCGCGCTCTCGACAGACGGAACTTCCACGATACCGACGCCGCGCACCTCGATCTGCCCGGCAATAGCATCGGGGGAACGCGCGATCAGTCCGCGGACACTGTCCTCGACAATGACCTGATCGTCGGCCACGAGTTGGCCCAAGCAGTGCCGTCCGTCGATCCAGCCCCCCTGCAGGATGCAGCGCAGCGCGAGGTCGGACTTGCCCGAGCCGGGCGGGCCGAGGATCAGCGCGGCCCGATCATCGAGAGCGATGGCGGTCGCGTGGATCTGGGTTGTTGGCCCGCTCATATCCTCTGGCTGTCCTTAAGGCTGATATGCGCCGCACGATCCGAGTATGTCCGAGCCGGGCGCCATCCGCTATGGTCCTTCCTGGAAACGTTCTCGGAAGCAGGGGCACCCATATGAAAAACGGCAAAAAGGCATCGAACGGCAGCCGCAAGATCAAGCCGTCGGAGCTGCGCTCCAAGGCGTGGTTCGACAATCCCGACAACGCCGACATGACGGCGCTGTACCTCGAGCGCACGATGAACTTCGGCCTGACGCTCGACGAGCTGCAGTCGGGGAAGCCGATCATCGGCATCGCGCAGTCGGGCTCGGACCTCTCGCCCTGCAACCGGCATCATCTCGTCCTCGCCGAGCGCGTGCGCGAGGGCATCCGCGAAGCCGGCGGCATTGCCTTCGAATTCCCGCTCCATCCCATCCAGGAGACGTGCAAGCGTCCGACCGCGAGCCTCGATCGAAACCTCGCCTATCTCTCGCTCGTCGAAGTGCTCTACGGCTATCCGCTCGATGGCGTCGTGCTCACCACGGGTTGCGACAAGACCACGCCCTCGCAGATCATGGCGGCGGCGACCGTCGATCTGCCGGCGATCGTGCTTTCGGGCGGGCCGATGCTCAACGGCTGGTTCAAGGGCGAGCGCACGGGCTCGGGCACGATCGTGTGGAAGGCGCGCGAGATGATGGCGCGCGGCGAGATCGAGTACAAAGAATTCCTCGAACTGGTCGCATCGTCGGCACCGTCTGCGGGTCACTGCAACACTATGGGCACGGCCTCGACCATGAACAGCCTCGCCGAGGCACTGGGCATGAGCCTGCCCGGCTGCGCGGCGATCCCCGGGCCCTATCGCGAGCGCCAGCAGATGGCGTATCTCACCGGCAAGCGCATTGTCGAAATGGTGTGGGAGGATCTGAAGCCTTCCGACGTCCTCACGCGCCATGCCTTCGAGAACGCGATCGTCGTCAACTCCGCGATCGGCGGCTCGACCAACGCGCCGATCCATCTGAACGCGATCGCGGCGCACATTGGCGTCGAGCTCGACAACGACGACTGGGAGAAGATCGGCTACGAAGTTCCGCTGATCGTGAATTTGCAGCCGGCGGGCGAGTATCTCGGCGAGGAGTATCATCGCGCCGGCGGCGTGCCGGCCGTGGTCGCAGAGTTGATCGCCAAGGGCAAGATCAACAAGAAAGCCATGACCGTGAACGGCCGGTCGCTCTATGAAAACTGCGAGGGCAGGTTCGCATCGGACCGCGATGTCATCAAGACGTACGATCAGCCGATGAAGAAGAGCGCCGGGTTCCTGAATTTCAAGGGCAACCTGTTCGACAGCGCGATCATGAAAGCGTCGGTGATCTCCGAGGAGTTCCGCCAGCGCTATCTGTCGAACCCGAAGGATCCCGAGGCATTCGAGGGCCGTGCGATCGTGTTCGACGGCCCCGAGGACTATCACAAGCGTATTGACGACCCGAAGCTGGAGATCGATGCGTCGTGCCTGCTCTTCATGCGCGGTACGGGGCCGGTCGGTTATCCCGGCGCGGCCGAGGTCGTGAACATGCGTGCGCCCGATTATCTGCTGAAAAAAGGCATTACCTCGCTGCCGTGCATCGGTGACGGTCGCCAGTCGGGGACGTCGGGCAGTCCATCGATCCTCAATGCCTCGCCGGAAGCGGCGACGGGGGGCGGGCTCGCGCTGCTCAAGACTGGCGATATCGTGCGCATCGATCTCAGGAAGCGCACGGCCGACATCAAGATCAGCGCGGCGGAGCTGCAGAAGCGTCGTGACGCGCTGGCCAAGTCCGGCGGTTACAAATTCCCCGACCATCAGACGCCGTGGCAGGAAATCCAGCGCGGCATCGTCGATGAACTGTCGAACGGCATGGTGCTGAAGCCGGCCGTGAAGTACCAGCGCATTGCCAAGACGAAGGGTTTGCCGCGCGATAATCATTGAGCGGCGCGGATTGAACATCGGCCCGCCCGGCAGCCATGCCGCGCGGGCCGTTGCGCGACAGTAAGGTGGTTTGCGAGAGTGCCGCCCAAGGAACAACGAAAGGATCGGTCATGCGCATTCTGGTCATGGGTTCGGGTGGTGTCGGCGGCTACTTCGGCGGGCGGCTCGCGGCAGCGGGCAACGATGTCACGTTCGTCGCGCGCGGGAGCCACCTCGCGGCCATGCGCGAGAACGGCCTCCTCCTCGACAGCCTGCTCGGCGAGGCGCTGGTCAAGCCGGCCAAAGCCGTGCTCGATCCTGCCGAAGCCGGCACGCCCGATATCGTGATCTTCGCGACCAAGATGGTGGACGCCGAAGCCGCGGCCGCGCAGCTCAAGCCCGTGGTCAGCCCCGAGACTATCGTGATCGCCTTCCAGAATGGCGTCGAAGGTGCGGATGTCGTGAAACAGGTGATCCCGGCAGCGCACGTCATTCCAGGCGTCGCGCGCATTGCCTCGCACATTCCCCGGCCGGGCGTCATCCAGCACGCGAGCAAGTTCGCGCGTATCGAATTTTCCGAGCCGGATGGATCGAAGAACGAGAAGCTCGAAGCCTTCCATACGCTGTGCAAGGCCGCTGGCATCGACGCCATCATGCCGAGCGACATCCGCCGCGCGCAGTGGATCAAGTTCGCGATGCTGGCGCCGTTCTCCGGCGTGACGGCGCTCACGGGGCACGCGGCGAAGGAGCTGCGCGACGCCGCAGGAACCTATGGCCTCCTGCAAACCGCCGTTCAGGAAGTGATCGACGTCGCCAAGGCCGAGGGCATCGCGATCAAGCCCGGCGATTACGAGAGCGTCATGAAGACCATCGACGACCTGCCGGACGGCATGGTCTCGTCCATGGCACACGACAAGCGCGCAGGCAAACCCCTTGAAGTAAATTGGCTTTCTGGCGGTGTGGTGCGCGTGGGGGCGCGCCACGGCGTGCCGACGCCCACGCACGCCTTCATCGCGCAGGCTCTCTCCGTAGACGCGGCCGGCAAATCGCGGGATGCACAGTAGACGCGCGGGAGCTGTAGGAAATATCGCTACAGCTCTAAGTGGAAAACACGCTCCGCAGGGTTGCTCCTTCGCCACGAGTCCATTAAATTAACCCTGGTCCGCCTCGGGGGAGACGGGAATTGGCCATAGCCGTGGCGATGCTGCCACAATTCGGCGAAGGTCTGGATGACGGGGGGTTTTCCCATGATCGTGCGTGCCGGCATCGCAGTTGCCCTCATGCTCGCGCTTGCGGGCTGCCGTGACGACCTGACCGCGATGAAACTCGGCGGTCCGGCTTATGGCTCGGTCGCGGAGGCGCAGGCGCTGGAGCGCTTCGGCATCGATCGCCTGCCCGAGAAGACCATGGGCGATCGTATGCTGGCTGCCATGGCGCTCGAGCGCGTGACCGGCCTCAAGCCGGACCCTGCCCGCTTCCTCGACAGTCGCTGATCGACTGAATTTCTCAATAATTCCAATCAGCGTGGGGTAGCGACGCGGCCTCACACCTGCGTGCCGTGCCACAGCCAGGCCGCGCCGCGCGCACCCGAGGCATCGCCCCAGCGGGGCGGGCGGATGTCGACCCGCGTATCCTCGGCAAAGATGTGCGGCGCTATGAGCGCGGGCAGCTGCTCGTAGAGATGCCCGAGCCGCGAGAGGCCGCCGCCGAGCACGATCACATCCGGATCCAGAATGTTCACGACGTGGGCAAGCCCGCGCGCGAGGCGGCTCGCGTGACGCTCCAGCGCGACGCGGGCCTGATGCTCGCCGGCTGCGGCGCGCACGACAATGTCCTCCGCCCGCCTCGTCGCGCCGCCATCCTGGAGGTAGGCTGCCGCGAGCGCCGGGCCCGATACCCAGGTTTCCATGCAGCCGCGCCGCCCGCACCAGCAGAGTGGGCCGGGCAACTCATCCGCGTTCGCCCAGGGCAGCGGGTTGTGTCCCCATTCGCCGCCAATGCCGCGCGGCCCGTCGAGCAGGCGGCCGTCAATCACGACGCCAGCGCCGCAGCCCGTCCCGAGAATGACGCCGAGCACATTGCGGGCGCCCGCCGCCGCGCCATCGAGCGCCTCCGAGAGGGCAAAGCAATTGGCATCGTTGGCGAGGCGCACGGGCAGCCGGAGGCGGGCTTCGAGGTCCGGTCCGAGCGTCCTGCCGTTGAGCCAGGTGGAGTTGGCGTTCTGCAGGCGCCCGCTCTGCGGTGAGATCGAACCCGGAGTCGCAACGCCGATCGTGCATGATGCCGCCCCAGGCTCGGCCGCCGCTTCGAGGCGCAACGCGTCGACCAGCGTCGCGATGGTCTCGATGGTTCCCACGTAGTCGTCGCGCGGTGTCGGCACACGGCGGCGCGGACGCTCGACGCCAGCCTCGTCCATGACGACGCCTTCGATCTTCGTGCCGCCGAGATCGAGGCCGATCCTGAGCGGTGGCGGCTTGCGCGCGAGGGATACAGCGACTGGGGCCCGCATCCGCATTCTCCTCAGAAGTCGCCATCATGTTGCAGCCGCTCGAACGCGGGCGCGATATCCTCGGGATGGTGGCCGCCGTTCGCCGCGAATACGAGCAGCAGAGTTTCGTCGGCGAGGAGATACTCCAGCACGGCCACCAAGGTCGCGTCCTCGCGGGCTCTTGTCCTGAGCTCGGCGGCATCCATGCCGGTCACATTGAGAAACTTCGTAATTCTTAACGAGTCGCTCGCAATGAAGAGCAGCGCGTCCAAACCTAATTGTCGTGCTGTATCAATGGGCGGCATCGTGTCGCGAGCGTTGTTTTTCCGCATCCTTGCCCGATCTCCCGCAGTCTTGAGCCGGCATTCTTAAACATATCCTTAGGCTTTTGGAGCAGTGTGGTCTCCAACCAAGCAGACGATTCGGCGGAAGCGTCCGATGACCACAATCGAGCGGACCAAATCAATGGGCTACCAGGAGCGTCAGTCGGCGATCGACGGACGGCGTCCGCGTGCGAGCGTCGGGCAGGCGACGGTCCTCATCGTGGAGGACAACGAGCTCAACATGAAGCTCTTCCGCGATCTGCTCGAGGCGCATGGTTATGCAACCATCGAAGCCCGCAACGGCCACGACGCGCTCGATCTGGCGCGCGCCCACCGCCCCGATCTCGTTCTGATGGACATCCAGCTCCCCGAGGTCTCCGGCCTCGAGGTGACGAAGTGGCTCAAGGACGACGA
>JAEYPL010000044.1 GCA_023410905.1 Pseudomonadota bacterium | reverse complement strand
GAAGGATGCAGCGGTCCGCCAGCAGGAGGCGGCGGCGGCCGGGCAGAGGGTTCTCGAGGCGACAGCCGCAGGCGTGTTGCGCGACATTCAACAGGTCGCGAAGCCGATCGCGGGATCCGGCGGGCCCGGCATCGAGGTGACGATCGAAGGCAACGGCATCGTGCTCAGCCTGACGGACACGAGCACGTTCGGCATGTTCGCGATCGGCTCATCGGATCCGAGCCAGCAGACGATCGATCTGATCGCACGCATCGCGCCGGTTCTGACCGCCAACAGCAAGCGCATTGTCGTGCGTGGCCATACCGACAGTCGCGCCTACCGCACGGACAGCGGTAACAACAACTGGCGCCTCTCCATGACGCGTGCGGAGGCCGCCTACGCCATGCTGGTGCGTGCGGGCGTGGACGAGAAGCGCTTCACCCGCATCGAGGGTTATGCGGACCGCAAGCTGAAAATCCCGGGCAACTCGGAGGCGGCAGCGAACCGCCGGATCGAGATTCTCCTGCAGCAGGTCGATGAATGAGCGCTGCCACGCGACGCACCGGCTGGATTGCAAGAGGAAGGGCGCCATCGGCGTTCTTCCTCCTTGCGCTGGCGCTCGGCTGCGCGGAGACGGCGGTCGCGGCGCCACCGGCTGCGGCGAACGTCGGCGGCGACAGAACATTCGCCTCCGAGGGCGTCCGGCAGCCCTATCATGCGGTGCGCACGCTCAGTGTAGTCCAGGAACGGATCGCGCAAGGTGACGAGACCGCTTTCGCCATGCAGCGCGATATCGTCCAGGAGATCGCCGACGAACTGAAGACATTTCCGCCGGCTGTGTGGCGCATGCAGCGCAATCGCGAGGCACTCATCAAGTATGCGCTCAGCGGCGGCGATCCCCAGCAACTTCGGGCCGTACTGACCCAGAAGCTTTTTGAGCCCGCCGAGCTCCCGCTTGCCGAGGGCGCGCTTGCCTATGCCGAAGGGCAGCGCAGCAATGCGCTCCGTCATCTCGAGAAGGTCGATGTTTTCGCGCTGCCGCCGAGCCTTGCGGGGCATGTCGCGCTTGTGAAGGCGCTCGTGCTCGCGAATACGGATCTCCCGCGCGTGATCCGCTTCGCCGACGAGGCACGACTCCTCTCACCGGGCACACTCGTTGAGGAGACGGCGCTCCGCCTCGCGATGGAGGGCGCGATCTCGCGCGTCGACCGGACGAAATTCGAGGCGCTCGCATCGCGCTATTTCCGCCGCTTTCCGCGGTCGCCCTATATGAGCGCCGTCATGCGGCCGGTGGCGGCGACCATGGTGGAGCACGGCTACGGCGAGAAAGACGAGGGCGTTCGCTGGATGCGCGGCGTGGTGCACTATCTCGATCCCCACAAGCTCGTGCAGTTCTATGCGGCTCTGGCCGAGATCGGCCTCAACTCCGGCAAGCTCGCGACCACCGTCAATGCGTCACGCATGGCGCGCAAGTATGCCCGCAGCGGTTCGCCTGAAGCTGCCTGGACACAGGCCTATGAGGGCGCGGCACTGGCCATTGGACTTGCGCCCGAGGAGGGGCTCGCGCTTCTGAACACGGCCGAGGCGTCCGGGATTGCTGGACCCGTCGGCGAGCTGATCGCAAGTGCGCGCGCGATCTCGCATCTCATCCGCTCGCCGCCGCAGAGCGCCCCGGTGCCGACGACCGACACGTCGAAACCTGTTCCTGTGACGAAACTCGTCGCCGACAAATCCCAGGCGCCCGCTCTTGCTGGCCAGAACCCCACGGCGGCCAAAGTGCAGGCGCGCATTGCTCAGATCGACAAGATGTTCAAGGATATTGACGAATGAACGTCCTTCTTCCCGCCGCTCCGTCCGGAGCCAAAGGTGTGCCGGGTGCTGGCGAGGGCGCGCAAGGGCAGCGCGATATGCCCGATGGCGATTTTGCCGCGGCATTGGCCGAAACGGCCGGCGAGAATGTCGAGGATACGGGGGCTGATGAGCCTCGTTCCAAAAAAGCCGACGACGCAGCGGTGCCACTTCGTTTCGGCCGCCATCTCGATGCCCGAGGTGGGAAGATGGGGCGTGGGCGCGAGGACGGCGATGCCGAGCCGTTGGCGCGCTCCGGCTTCAAGAATGAGATTGCCGACGGGCTCCGCTCCAGGGCTGCCGGTCGCGCCGCCGACAAGACGCAGGCGAAGGGTGTGCAGCCGGGCGAGAAGGCTGAAGCCAGCGAGGTGCCCGCAGCGCCGCCTGGTCCCGAATTGGCGAATTCGGTCGCCGCAGCGCGCGAGGTTCTTGCGGCACTCGGCGTCGACGTCACGGCCAGGCCGCAGAATACAGTCTCGCCGGACGTTGCTGCGTTCGCGCGCAAGGCCGCGGGTGCGCGCGGCATGGACATCGACGTGCTTCGCAATGATGGGGCGGGCGGGCCTGAACTCGGCGGTGAGCTTGCCGAGGACGTGGAGCTCGTGCCCGTGCGTGTCGTGCGCCAGGAGAAGCATTTCCAGGCAGCAGGCGTGGAGGCGCGACGCTGGCAGATTGCGCAGGATGCCTTCGAGAATGGCCGCGACATGCCCGCCCTGGATGGCAGCAAGGCCGCCTCGCAGGCTGAAGTGGCGCCGCGCGAGCGTCCCGCCGTCGTTGCTGCGTTGGCCCGTGCCGCCGAGAACGTGACGACATCGACAGCGGCGCCGATTGCTCCAGCCGTCGGTATCGAAGTGATGCCGGGAGCCGTCGGCCTCCAGATTGCAGATCGTGTGCAGCAGTTGCTCGGCGCGCCCGCCGAGGCCGCCGCGTCGGCGCCGCCATCCGTACCGAATTTCGAGCCCGAGACGCGGCAAACTTTCGCGCCCGCCCTGCGCATCATCAAGCTTCAGCTCAATCCCGGTCATCTCGGTGCCGTCACGATCGTCGTCTCGGGTACCGATGACAATCTGCGCATCGAGCTTGCAGCCGAACTCGCCGATACCGTGAGCAAGGTCGAGAGCGACCGCGGCGTGCTGGCGGCGCGGCTGAATGGCGCGGGCTACATCGTCGGTGAAATCAGCGTCGCGCGATTCGGTGGCCAGGGCACGGACGGCGATGCGCGCGATCAAGGCCCGCGCCAAGGTAGTCCACAGGAGCAGCAATTCGGCCAGGCCGCGCGCGAGGGCGGGGCGCAGTTCGGCGGCCAGGGAACTGGCCGTCAGTCCGGCACATCGTCAGCGCACAGTGAGACTGGACCGGCCAGAGGTGCGGCCGCGGCGCCAGTGGTCGCGGGAGTTTCATACGCATCTCGCTTCCGACCCATCTGAGAAGCCGCGAATCTGTTTATGGTGGACGCTGGCCAAGGTCGGCGGAGGTGTACGCCTGTCAGTCAGCCGCAAGGTCGGTGTGGCAGACAGGCAGCATGATTTATTCCCTCTGCCGTCGGTGGGGCGCGCCATATGCACCGCATAGCTGCGGTCAACGATGGGAAGAACGGCAAGAGCATGAGCAGTTCGCTGCCGGTAAAACGCGACGACGATGAACCGTCGCTCAGTGCTGTGGACAAGGTGACGGCCCTGCTTCTCACCATGAGCAAGCCGTCCGCCGACGTCATCATCAAGAAGTTCGACAATCAGGAAATTCGCCTCGTCGGCCATTCGGTTTCGGCGCTGCCGCCGGTTTCCGAGGAGATCATCGAACAGATCATCGACGAGCTCTATGAGGCACTCGATACGCCCGATACCCTGGTCGGCTCCGCGAATGGCGTGCAGCAGCTCTTTTCGGGCGTGGTCAGCGAGGATCAGATCTCGGACATCATCGCCGAGGTCTCGGGCACCACATCGGAACGCGTGTGGGTACGCCTCAACGATGTGAAAGATGACCGCATAGCTGCGTTTCTCGCCGGTGAGCAGCCTCAGGTCGCAGCCGTGGTTCTTTCGCGCCTAGATTCGAGCAAGGCCGCGAGCGTGCTGGAGAACCTCACGCGCGAGCAGCGCATGGACTTGAGCCGCCGTCTCCTGCTGCTGAGACCCACGACCGACGCCGCCATGCAACTCATCGCGGAACGGCTCCGTGAGGTGCTGTTTGCGGAGATCGGCACCGAAACCGACGACAACAAGCCCGCCAAACTCGCCGCGATCCTCAACAAGCTCGAGCGCGACCAGATCGAAGAGATCCTGGACAGCATCAGCGAGACCGATCCGGAGGATGCGGAGCGGGTCAGGAGTTTCGTCTTCACGTTCGAGGACATCGGCGGCATGGGCGCCGAGGATCGCGCGCGGCTCATGGACGAGGTGCCCGCAGAGCGCGTCGTCATGGCGCTCCGCGAGGCCGATCCTGGCCTCGTGGATATGATACTGCAGACGCTGTCGCCACGCTCGCGGCGTATCGTCGAGGCCGAGCTTGCCGCGGACGCCCGCGTCGCGCCTCAGGCTATTCGCGAGGCGCGGCGCTGGATTGCGGTGCTTGCATTGAGCTTGGCCGAGCGGGGGTTGATCACACTGCGAGCCGACGGCGCGCCGCCTGAGGCATAGGACCGAGCAAGCAGAGGAACAATGGACACGGCACTCGAAGAAGATCGGCTCAAGCGGCTGGAGATCACTGAGATCTTCCAGAGCACGGCTGCGCCGATCATCGAGCTGCCGGCGCTCCGCGCGCTCATAGAGGCGAGCGCTCAGGACTGCCCACAGGCACTGCGCGAGACATTCGGTCTCCAGGCAGGAGTCGTGCTCGAGCGGACCGTGCAACAGAGCGCCTACGAGGGGCTCGGCCCATGCTCGGGCATGGTCGGCGCGGTCTATTACATCGCCGAGTGGAATGCGCGTGCCGTCGTTGCCTTCGATGCCATGCTGCTTTTCCGTGCGCTCGATGCCATGTACGGGGGAGACGGGCGACAACTCGGCGAAGCGCCGGCGCGAGAGCTCAGCGGGCTCGAAGAGTCGGTCGCCGATCAGCTCGCGCGTGCTGTTATGGCGCAGTTTCAGGCGCGTCTTGCGCCGTATGTCGCCTTCAGCTGCCGCCTCGAGCGCATCGAACGGTCCTTGGATGCCGAGCCGTTTGGTGCGGATAAATCCGAGCTGGTCATGGCTCAGATTCTGCTCGAAGCCTTCGACGAGCGGATCGTTGTCGCGTTGCCGGCGCGAGGCCTCGAGCTCGTGCGCGATCAGATTTCGGTACCTCAAGAGGAAGCGCCGGTCGAGATCGATGCCCATTGGGGGCGCAGCCTCAGCGAGAGCGTCGGCAAGACCGAGGTCGAACTCGTCGCCGTTGCTGTGGGACCGCCGATGCTGCTTGGCGACGTTGCCGCATTGCAGCCGGGTTCGCTCGTCGAGTTCGATGCCGACCAACTCGAGCACGTGCGAATCGAGAGCGAAGGCGAGGCGATCTTCGAAGGCCAGCTCGGCCAGCAGAAGGGCTTCTTCAGCATTTGCATCGAGACCCCTGTGGCCGCAAAGCCCGATGAGATCAAGGGGCAGCCGGTCCGCCGGCGCGCCTGATCCGGCATCAAGGCTGGCGCAAGCTCCTTCCCGTTTCCTTGGGCCTTCTCATGCGCGGTCATTGTCACGGAGGGGCTCGTGAACACTACCCTGATCGTCTTCACTGTCGGAACAGCCGCGAGCTTCCTGCCGCTCTACTGGCTCGCCATCCGCTTCTCGCGGCGCTGGAGCCGCCGTCCCGTAGTGGCGACGAGCCCGGTGCGCGCCGAGCCGCCCGGCCGGCGCGAGTTTCTCGATCTTCTGCGACGCGAGGCGGCGAGCCGCGCGGTTACGGTGTTGCACGAGGCGCTCGTCGAAGTGCGCATCATGGCCGATCATGGGCAAGGTGCGCTGAGCGTGGAGATGCGCCGCAATCTCGCGGATACGGGCAGGCTCGTCGATTCGCTCTTCCCGCGTGATCTCCGGGAGAAGTTCCGCCAGGGTGCCGAGGCGCTCGCCTTCGCGACATCGAACACGCTCGGGGCGGCGAGCGTCGCCAGCGCGTCGGCGATCGCGGCGTTCGAGCGCGCGCTCGATGGGGAGTCTGAGCGTGCGCCGGCAGTGCGGCGCCGGCCTGGTCTCAGCGGTCTCATGCAGAAAGGGCGCGGTTGGATTGGCGCCGGTGGCATGCGCGCGGCTGCATGAGCGGTCCGCGCCCGCGCCAACTGCGAACGGAACGCGCTACGGCCGGAGATCAAAAATGGTGCAGGGCGCGCTGTTTGATCGCCGCCAGGAGGACTACTCTATAGTTTATGTGAATTACTATTGAGCTCCGTTGCCCGCACGACTCGGTGATGCGGGAACGGACGACCCCCCGTTTCTAAAACTGTTAATTCACGTTAATCAATTGTTGGGCAATGCACTGATTCGCCGGGGGGCGCTGATAAATGATCGTCATCGTTGATGACCGTAATCTCGTGACCGATGCATTCCGGTCTTCCTTCGACCGTGAGGGTATTCCGGCTGCCGGCTTTTCCGGCGGTGATTTCGAGGGGTGGGTAGAGGCGGCTGCAAATGAAGATGTTATGGCCATCAATGCGTTTCTCATTGGCGAATGCAGCCGGCCGGAAATTCTCGCGCGGATAATCAAGCGGCGGAGCGCCGCTGCTATCATCGCCATGAAGGATCACAAGACGCTCGCGAGCACGCTCGAGCTGTTCGCGGTGGGCGTCGACGACGTCATCTCGAAACCCTGCCATGTGCGCGAGATCCTGGCGCGGATCGAGGCGATCTCGCGTCGGGCAGGCGTCGAGAAGGAGCCGAAAGGCAGCTCAGCCGCGATCCGGATCTATCGGGACGGCCGCGATCCGCTGGTCTGCGACGAGCCTTTGCCGCTCCCGCGCAGGGAGCTGAGAATTCTGGAATTTCTCGTCGCGAATCAGTCGCGGCGCGTGACCAAATCCCAGATCTTCAACACGGTCTACGGGCTCTTCGATCAGGAGATCGACGAGAACGTGATCGAGAGCCATATCTCCAAGCTGCGCCGCCGGCTGCGCGGCAGGCTCGGCTATGACCCGATCGACTCCAAGCGGCACCTTGGATATCGGCTCGTGGGGTCCTCCAGGTCGGAAGCCGAGGGGGCGGTGAGCGAGATTGCCGCCGCCATCTGATTCGGCGACAGCCTGACGCAAGGTGGTTGCCGCTATTCTGGCAACCACATCCGATCCGTCTGGGGGAATGACATGAGCGTCTATGGACTGATGCGCACGGGCGCGTCGGGAATGAATGCGCAGTCCAATCGGCTGGGCACGATCGCCGATAATATCGCCAATGCGTCGACTGTCGGCTACAAGCGGGCGAGCACGCAATTCTCCTCGCTTTTGCTGAATGATACCACGACATCCTACAATTCAGGTGGTGTCGAAACGAACGTCCGTTATGGCATTTCCCAGCAGGGCGTTTTGACCGGAACGACTTCGCCTTTTGATCTTGCGATCAAGGGGGCGGGTTTCATGCTGGTTTCGGCGCCGGATGGCAGCCTCGCGCTGTCGCGGGCCGGCTCTTTCGTGCCCAATGGCGAGGGGTATCTCATAAACTCCGCGGGTTTCCAGCTCATGGGCTACCCGCTCCCTGAAAACGCTTCCGGTCCTCCCGTCATCAACGGGACGGCAGGTCTCGTGCCCGTGAATATCACCGCTGGTGGTATGCGCGCGATCCCGACCACGCTCGGGGCATTGATCGCGAACCTGCCGGCGCTTTCCGATGATGTCCTGCCGGCTGACTTGCCGTCGACGAATGCCGCTGGCGCGACTTCGACTGCACGTTCTTCGGTTCTCGCGATCGGAAACCTCGGCGAGGAGGTCATGCTTGACGTCCATTTCGCCAAGATCTCGACCGGTCAGTGGGAAATGACTGTCTACAACGCCGCCGACCGCGATGCGGGTGGTGGATTTCCCTATAGCGGCGCAGCTCTGGCGACGACGACGCTGGATTTTGATGGCGTTGGCCGTCTCGATCCCGGTGGCGCGCAATCTCTTGATGTGCCGATCCCCGGTGGTGCGACCATGACGATGGATCTGTCGTCGATGACGCAGACGTCGGGCGACTACGAAGTCGATCTCATCAATACGAACGGAAACGCACCGAGCCGGATAAAGGGCATCGAGATTGATGCCGACGGCAGGCTCTACGAGGTCTATCAGGACGGATCGCGCTTCGCCTCTTACCTCATTCCGCTTGCGACCGTGCCTAGTCCGGATCGCCTCTCGCCGAAGGCGGGCAACGTCTATCTGCCATCCAATACGTCAGGTGATCTCAGGGTCGGTATCGCGGGGACTGCCGGGTTCGGAACGCTTGAGTCCGGTAAGCTTGAAAGCTCGACGGTCGATCTTGCAACAGAGCTCGCCGACATGATCGAGGCGCAGCGCAACTACACGGCAAATTCACGCGTGTTCCAGACGGGCTCCGAGCTCATGGAATTGGTCGTCAACCTGAAGCGGTAGGCCGGGCGGGACGGGTCGGGTTGGGGGAGGTAGATGTCACTTACGCTTGCTCATGAGATCGCCCGGGGCGCGTTGCTCGCGAATTCAACGCAATCTTCCCTGGTGTCGCGAAACATCTCGAACGTCGACAACCCCAACGCTTCCCGCAAGTATGCACATACGATATCGTCCGAGATCGGCGTTCATCTGAGCACCGTCAGTAACGCCGTCTCGACGCGTCTGCTCGAAAGCGTGCTCGGCAATACGGCCAAGAGCGGCGAGCTCTCGGCCATGACGAGCGCGCTTGAGCGCCTGGCCGGATCGATCAACGATCCGGAACTCGAGATAAGTCCTTCTGCAATGCTGACGCAGATGCAGCAGGCGCTTCATGCTGCGGCTGCCGATCCAAGCAATGTTTCGCTTCTGCGTAACGTCGTCTCGGTGGCGACAAATGTTGCGAGTACCCTGCAGGACGCTGCGAGCTTGGTTGCGCAGGTGCGCAAGGAGGCCAATTCCGACCTTGCCGATGCGACCCGTCAACTGGGCACGCTGCTCAAGGACTTCGAGAACGCGAACAACGCGATCGTTTCCGGAACCATCATCGGCCGCGATGTCACCGATCAGATCGATCGCCGCAACGGATTGTTGCGCGAGATTTCGGGACTGATCGACATCAACGCGCACACGCGTGCCAACAACGATATGGTTCTCTTCACGGCGAGCGGGACCACGCTGTTCGAGACTGTGCCACGCACGATCGGCTTCGATTCCGCGCCGCTCTCGCCCGGGCAGCCGGGCGGCCTGCTGACGATCGATGGTGTCGTGCACTCCGGTGCGGCGGCGACACGGCTCGGCGGCAAGATCGGTGGCCTCCTGCAAATTCGTGACGACGTCTCGATCAGCTACGGCCGGCAGATCGATGAGCTCGCGCGCGGTCTCATCAACGCCTTTGCCGAGAGCGATCAGTCGGGCACGCCGACGCTTCCCGACATCGCAGGCCTCTTCACGTGGTCGGGCGGTCCGGCACTGCCGCCTGGTGGGGCGGTGCTCGATGGATTGGCGCTCTCGATCCGCGTCAATCCGAATGCGGATCCGAGCCAGGGCGGCAGCCTCGATTTGCTGCGCGACGGCGGTATCGGCGATCCGGGCGAGCCGGACTATGGCTACAATACGGGCGGCGGTGCGGGCTTCAGCCAGCGACTTCGCGATCTCGCGGCCAATCTGTCGACCGCGCAGGCCTTCGATCCGGCGACGGGGCTCAGTGCATCGACAAGCCTTATCTCGCTGGCCTCGGACAGTGCCGGTTGGCTCGAAAGTCGCCGCAGCTTTACGAGCGAGCGTCTTGCCACGACGGAGGTGCTCGGCGAGCGCGCAGTCAACGCGTGGCACGGTCAGGTCGGCGTCAACCTCGATGAGGAAATGACCAGCCTGATGGCGATCGAGCGCTCCTATCAGGCGACGGCCCGTCTCATGTCGACGGTCGATCAGATGTTCCAAGCCATTCTGCGCGCGACGGGAGCGATTTAACCCATGAAAGCCGACACCATCTCGTCCTTCGTCTCACGCGAGATCCAACGCTCCTCGATGGCGCGCAATCAGACATCGCTTGTCGATGCGCTCAAGGAATTCAGTACGGGACGCCACGCCGACGTCGGCAAGGCGCTCGGCGGGCGTGTCGGCGGCGTGCTGGACATGCGCAATATCGTCAGCACCTTGACCAGCCTGAAGAACACCAATGCCGTCGTGAAGCAGCGCATGGACCATATTCAGTCCTCATTCTCCGCGATGCGCGATCTCGGGGCCGATTTCAGCGAGGCGACACTCGGTGTTCACAAGTTGGGCGCTGACCCCGGTTTGCTCGTCGCTGATGCGAAGGCGCGGATTACTACGATGGCTGATGTGCTTCGAACCAGCACGAATGGCGTCTATGCGTTCTCGGGTCTCAATATTTCCGCGCCGCCCGTAGATGATTACCTGAGCGACCCTCCGAGCGCGGCCCGCACCGCAGTGATTGCGGCTTTCACCACCGCGTTCGGTTTCCCGCCCGATGATCCTCAGGTCAAGGACATCACGGCTGCGCAGATGGAAGCCTACATCGACGGACCATTCGCAGCTCTTTTCGAAGAACCGCAGTGGAGCACTAATTTCTCCCATGCGACCGACGAAGTGATGCGCGATCGCATCTCTCAGCGTGAAGAGATCGACACCTCGGCGACAGCCAACGATCGTGGCATCCGCCAGATCTACTTCGCGCTGACGCTGGCGATCGACGGTGGTGTTGAGCGTCTCGGTCCGCAAGCTTATGAGGTCGTAGCAAGCAGGATCGCACAAACGGCGAGCGAAGGTGGGCACAATATTGCGGCGTCCCAGGCGCGTGTCGGCGTCGTTGAGGAACGCCTTGCGCAAGCCAACGAGCGTATTGCTATTGAGCAGAAGACGCTCGAGCTGCGCATCGGTGAGTTGGAAGGCGTCGATCAATTCGTGGCTGCGGACCGGCTTAGCCTGCTGGAGACCAGGATCGAGGCGTCGTACGCCGTGACTGCGCGATTGCAGCGGCTCACGCTGATGAATTATCTCTGAGGCGTTGGCTGAGCGTCGGGTGGCATGGAGAATGTAATGCAGCGCATACAGTATGGCGACCTCCTCGAAGATGATCAGCAGGTAGCAAGAGAGCGCGAGCGTGCCGCGCTCGACCAGTCGATCTTGCTCCTCGAGCAGGCGGAA
>JAEYPL010000348.1 GCA_023410905.1 Pseudomonadota bacterium | reverse complement strand
CCCGGAAAGCGTGTGCTCGATGAGATCGTAAATGCGGCCGCGATCCGCGAGGCCCAACATGGCGCGCACGGTCGGCCCCGTGACCGCGCCCTCGCCCATGGCAATAGCCTGATCGAGGATCGAGAGGCCATCGCGCACCGAGCCTTCGGCAGCGCGCGCAATCAAAAGCAGCGCCTCGTCCTCGACGGTCGCACCTTCTTTGCCGGCGATCCGGCGGAAATGATCGGCCAGCACCGGCACCTCGACGCGGCGCAGATCGAAGCGCTGGCAGCGCGAGAGCACCGTCACCGGCACCTTGCGCACTTCCGTCGTCGCAAAGATGAACTTCACGTGCGGCGGCGGTTCCTCGAGCGTCTTCAGGAGCGCGTTGAACGCGCCCTTCGACAGCATATGAACCTCGTCGATGATGAAAACCTTGTAGCGCGCCGCCATCGGCTTGTAGCGCGCGCTCTCGATGATCTCGCGGACGTTGTCGACACCCGTATTCGACGCCGCGTCGATCTCGATCACATCCGGATGACGGCTCTGGATGATCGCTTCACAGTGCGCGCCATAGCCGTCCATCTCGACGGTCGGGCGATCTGGCAGACCCGCCTTCACGTAATTGAGCGCGCGCGCAAGAATACGTGCCGTCGTCGTCTTGCCGACACCGCGTACGCCGGTCAGCATGTAGCCCTGCGCGATACGGTCCGCCGCGAAGGCATTGCGCAGCGTCGTGACCATGGCCTCCTGGCCGATCAGATCGTCGAAAGTCTCGGGGCGGTACTTGCGGGCAAGCACCACATAGCCGCCCTCGGCGGGCTTGCCGGCAGGCGCCATTTCGCTATCGGAGAAGAAGGACGGGCCGTCGTCGATGCCAGCCGTCTCGGCAGCATCGTCATCCGCGAAGTTGTGCGGCTCCTCGTCGTCGCTGCCGGGCCCTTTCCAGCGCGCCATGCCGCCCGACATCCTCGTGGAAACTGCACCCCCAGGGCCTGCGTAAGCCCTTATGGGGGCGGTAAAAAGGAGACCGGCAAACGACCCAGATCCTGATCGTTAGGGCTGCTTCCTTCCGGATCTGACCCGGTTGGCGAGGGACCCGTCCGCCGCCAGCCTCCCGCGCCGCTTATCACACGATCGGGAGGCGCCCGCAACCCGCCGGACGCCCTCTGCGGCACCCTGGCGGAGGCCGCTTTCAGCAGTTCCGTCCTCATTCTGGCTGCGCTATGCGTTGAACGGGCATCGACGGGGACTGGCGGGACAGAATGGACGGCATTGGCATCGCTTTGCGCGTCATCGGCGCGTTCTACGTCATCGCCGGCTACTTCACGGCGCGCGCGGCGCTCACATCCAACCTGATCGACGAGGCCATCGCCGCCATCAGCATGAAAAAGACCGAGCGGGTGGAGCAGCATCGCACCATCTGGCTGCTCACGCTTTCCGTCCTCTTCTTCGCCGGTGGCGTCTGCCTCATGCTGCTGCTCGAGCCGGCGGCATGGCTCTTTGCGATCTCGGCGCTCATCCAGATCTTCTTCTTTCTCGTTCTCGGCCCCTACTACTTCGATGTCGCCGATCCGCCACCTCCCGAGGCCCGCCAGCGCAGCATCAATGCCTTCGTCGTATTCGGCGCCGCCACCCTCTTCACGATCTGGGCCGCCTACACCGGACGCCTGACCAAAATCGCGGATGCCTCGCCTCTGCTCTGGGGCTCGGCGGCCGCGGCCATCGTTCTGCACGTCGGTTACATCCTGCGGCACACGCTCATGCCGCCGAAGCGCCAGCCGGCCTTCTCGGGTTTCGACAGCAGCGACGACGGCAGCGCCACCACGGACCAACCCGATGACACTGGCGGCGATATCGCCGACTCGCGAAGCATCAAGCTCATGGCCGACTATGGATGCTATCCGCTCTGGGCACTCGACGTAGGAAAGGTCGGCAACTTCTCGCCCTACTATCTCTACGTTTCCCTGGAGCTGGAGAACGACCTCTGGGCCTGGGCCGCAGAGTACGACATGTCGCTCAATGCGGACGATCCGGCCAACAGCAAATGGTCCGATGAGCGCCACAAGCAGCACCTCGAGCAGGGCCTCGCCCTCGCCCGCCGCATCAAGGCCGAACTTCCCGATCGCGAGGTCTTCGCGCTCGACGCCGAGGGCAACCTCACCGAGATCACCGCAGGCGAGGCCACGCCGCCGACCACGGCCTAACTCACCGGAACTGCATCAAGCCGAGGAAGATACCCGCCGCCAGCAGCGCCGAGGCGGGCACGGTAATCACCCATGCCGCCACGATCACCATGAAGTGCGACCGCCTGACGAGCTTGCGCCGGAGCAACTCCTCCGGATCCGGCATCGCGTGCTCCGCGACGTTGATCTTCTCGCCGTCCGGCGTGTGGATATAGGCGCGGCGACGTCGGCTGTGCGTCGTATAGTACTCGCGGAAGAAGCCGACGCCGAACACGGCGCCGACCGCAATATGCGTCGAGCTGACCGGCATTCCGAGCGCCGAGGCGACGATGACCGTGAGTGCTGCCGAGAGCGCCACACAGAACGCCCGCATGGGATTCATCTTGGTGATCTGCTCGCCAACGGTGCGAATGAGGCGCGGCCCGTAGAAGAAAAGCCCGAAGCTGATGCCGAAAGCCCCGATCACCATGACCCACACGGGTATGTGCGCGATACTCCCGACATCGCCCGATCTGGATGTTTCGATTATAGCCGCGAGCGGACCAACGGCATTGGCGACGTCATTGGCACCATGCGCAAACGAGAGCAGGGCGGCTGCGAAGATGAGCGGCCAGTGAAACAGAATGCGCAGTGACTGGTTGCGATTTTCGAGGCCGCGTGATTGCCGGTTGATGATCGGGCGCAGCCCGATCACCGACAGCGCAAATACGCCGACCGAGGTGACCGCAATCGTGCCACCCGACACGGGCCAGACCTTTCTCAAGCCCTTCATCATCAGATACGCAGCAAAGCTGGAGGTCATGATCGCGAGAAGCAGCGGCACCCAGCGTCGCGCGGCGGCCAGCTTATCATCCTGGTAGATGATGAACGTCTTGATGAAAGCGAGGAATGCCGCAGCGATGACGCCGCCGAACAGAGGCGAAATCACCCAACTTGCAGCGATTGCCCCCATGGTGTCCCACTGCACGGCTCCGAAGCCGGCGGCCGCAATGCCGGCACCGGCCACACCGCCGACCACTGCGTGCGTCGTCGAAACAGGCGCACCGAGATACGTCGCGAGGTTCACCCACAGCGCGGATGAAAACAGCGCCGCCATCATGGCCCAGATGAAGATACCGGGATCGGCAATCGAGGCCTGGTCGATGATGCCGCTCGATATGGTGGTGACGACATCACCACCCGCAATGAGCGCACCCGCAACCTCGAAGATCGCCGCTATGACAAGCGCACCGGTCATCGTCAGAGCGCGAGAGCCGACCGCCGGCCCGACATTGTTGGCGACGTCGTTGGCGCCGATATTCATGGCCATGTAACCGGCCAGGATCGCACCGACGACGATCAGGGCGCCACGCGGTTCCCCCGCAATCTGCGAGGCTGCAATCAGGCCCGCCGCCGCCAGAAAAAGAATGCCGCCGCTGAGCGCCACGATATTCAGCGAGTTCGCCCGGGTGGCGTCCTCGATCCGGGCAATCTTGCTCAGATCCTTGTCGAGGGACGATTTCTTGAGCTTATGCTCCGCGGCAGGCCGGCCCCCACCGGTCGTCATCGTCATGATAGTTCGCCCCCAGATGCGCGATCTCATGCCGCGCAGATCAATGTCATTCCCGGCCCGCATACGTGTGCGAACTCAGTATGACAAGCCATCTCTCTGACAAGAACGGGGAAACATCGTGCCGGCAGTGCCGATCAAGGCACGGATTGCGCCGTGATCCATTCGGGCAGCGCCGCCAGGATCCGGCCAAGCTCGGGCTCCCGCACCATGCCCGAGGCGGTCGCTGCCGATACCCAGGTGAGCTCCCGCTCGGCCTGCTCCGGCCACTGCCCGCATTGGGCCGTCACCAGCAGCGGATAAACGGACACGCGACAATCGGCGGTCGCGAGGAAATGCAGGCGCTTGCGATAGGTATAGCTTCCGATCGGATCGGTCGCGATCTCGCCGACCAGCCCTGCCTCCTCCTCGGCTTCGCGCGCCGCCTGCTCATACGGGTGGAGCGGCGGCTTCGGCCAGCCCTTGGGGATGATCCAGCGCCTCGTGCCGCGGCTCGTGATCAGGCAGACGCGAATGTCGCCGTCGAGCTGGATGTAAGGGAGAGCGGCATACTGCGCGAGTTCGGCCACGTTCGGCTCCGGCAGCCTCTGCCGAGCTTGTGGAAGTCGGCAGGGTGCATAGACTGTTCGACAGCACTCTACACGATGATTCGAACGAGGCGGAGATGAGGCTTCAATCATGAAACCCCGCATCTATCTGGCCGGCCCGACGGTCTTCCAGGCAGACGCTGACGATGCCGGCGCCAGGCTCGTCGCGCTTTGCGAGCAGTACGGATGCGAGGGCCTCTATCCCCTCGACTTCGATCTCGACGGTCCGATGTCGTCCCGCACAATTCAGGCGGCCTGCCTCCGCGAGCTCCGGACCGCCGACGGCGTCGTGGCCGACCTCAGCCCCTTTCGAGGCCCGCACGCCGATGACGGCACCGCCTTCGAGCTCGGATTCGCCCATGCGCTCGGCCTGCCGATCTGGGCATACACCACCGATCCGCGCCCGCTCATTGATCGCATCGTAGGCACGCGCGCCACAACGGGGCACGTGCGCGACGACATGGGCCTGCTGATCGAGAACTTCGACCGCGCGCACAATGCAATGCTGGCCGAGGCCATCCTGCACCTCGCGACCTCTCCGGAGGAGAGCATTCGCCTCGCGGCAGCCACGCTTCTCAAGTGAGCCCGCCTCTGAAGCGCGGCACAGAAGATTGGGAGCACCTGCGGGAGGGACTGGCGGTCTTCGCAGGTGCTCCCATGACGGATCTGTCTCTGGCTATTGGGCGCCTCGCGGCGCAGGCCTGAAACGACCCGACAGCGTGTTGCGCCTCAGGCGCGGAGTTTTCCACGGCTGCAGATTGTACCGGCGCCGATGGGCGAGCGGTGCGCGCGTAGGCGCTTAC
>JAEYPL010000255.1 GCA_023410905.1 Pseudomonadota bacterium | reverse complement strand
AACCCTCTCCCCGTGAAGAACGGGGAGAGGGGACAGTCGCGCATCAACGATGCGTATCAGCCCGTACAACCCACCTACGCACAATCGACCTCGCGCGTGCGCAAGCCGACACTCGACGAGATGACGGTCGGGCGCACGGAAGTGCCCGTGGGCGGCGCGCCACCGCCGAAGCCGACGCGCACAGTCGATGTGCCGACGCAGGCCGAGAAGAAAGGGCGGCGCGGGCGTCCAAGGAAAACGGGGCGTCCGGGGATGTGATTTGCCTGCGGCGATTTGGGGGCTGCCCTGTCCGCGAAAGCCTAATCGTTTAGGGGTCTAATTTGCCAGTTTGGCTTCTTGTTAGTGCCCGTATTCACAAAATTTTTGGATACGCGAGTGGGGCCTTCCCCCATCCGGTTCAATAGCAAGCATCCGTCGAAGCGACCGAAGAATTCCGAAAGACGCTGGCATTCGTGCGTATGAGCGTCGAGGTCCTCGGCTGAGTTTGGTCCTGGAAACACGGCCAGCCCGTCATTTGTCGCCTTTAGTCTCAGATAGCCAATTTTCGACCAGTCCTCCGTTGATTGATTGCCCCAACCTACAAACCAAGTACCATGCAATAGGTCATTACGTTGTGCAGACGCTCGCTGAAAATCTTGATCGAATTTCTGAAGCACGCCGAGAATGGCCAGCCTTTCATCAGCCGGGAAACTGGCTGTCAGTATCGTTGACGATCTCACCGACCATGGCGCGATAGATGCGGAATAGGTTGTCGGCTGTCATGCTGCGATGATTGAATACGATCTGCATGAGCCGTTGCTGCGCATTATCGCGCGCGGTGAGGAAGAGACATCCTCTTCGAATGGCGAGAACAAGAAACTCGAAGGCTTCCACATAGCGACCGAGCGCAGCGTATATCTCAGTGGTCTGTCGCGCTCGTTTCTGATCCCGCGTCTCGTCGGCATTTCCGGTCATTAGACCGCCCCTCGATCTACCCCACATTCCTCCTTCCAAACACTGCCTCCATCTCGCGGCGGATTTTGACGGCGTTGTCGGTGGCGTCGTAGGCGACGTCGTCCCACTTCAGGCGCTCACCCGTTTTGATGTCGCGCTTGAGCGCGACGTTGTGCGCGAGGCCGAGCGGCAGGTAACCCTCCTTCAATGACATCTCGGCCGGTGTTTGCTTGCCCCACACGCAGAAGCCGCCTTCGCCGTCGAGAACTTCACCCTTCTTGAGATCGCGCTTCGCCGTCGCGGCGACATCCGAGTTGAAGCAGATCGGCGTGCCGGTCGGCTCCTTGCGTAGCGCGGCGGAGGCGACCGAGAGACCCAGTTCCAGCCCGATCATGTGTGTCGGACGGTAGAGCGAGGCGTAGGTGCCGCTCTTGTCCTGCAGCATGGAGTACTCCTTGAAGCACTCGCGCGCGTAGGCACTTTCGGACGTGATGACGACGTAGGTGCCCATCAGCAGATTGCTCGGCACGTTCTGGTGATCCCGTGTAATTGACGAGACGACCTCGGTGACGCCCTTTTTTTCGAGCGTGCCGCCGGCACTGCGCGGCTTGCAGACCTCGGCGAGTTCGAAGCGCGAGGCGGGCGGGAAGGCGAGACCGTCGGTCTGCGGTACCAGCCCGGTGGCATTGCAGATGGCCGTCATCTCGATACCCGACTTGGTGCCATCGACGAACGAGTTGAACATCTTCGGATTGATGTGCGCGCGATTCTCGATGGGCATGTAGGTCTCGAGAATGCTCCAGATCGTGTCGGGGTTCGACTGGTGATAGGTCGGGTGATAACGCGTGCCCTTCCCCGCAGCGACGACCTCGAAACCGCACGCGCGCGCCCAATCGACGTGCTCGCAGACGAGCGCGGGCTGGTCACCCCAGGCGAGTGAGTACACGACGCCAGCCGCGCGCGCCTTCTGCGCGAGCAGAGGGCCGGCGACGCTGTCGGCTTCGACGTTGACCATCACGACATGCTTGCCGTGCTCGATCGCCGCGAGGCAGAGCTTAATGCCGGTTGCCGGATCGCCCGTCGCTTCGATGATGACGTCGATGTCGGGGCAGGTGATGAGCGACATGGCATCGTCGGTGATGTGCGAGGCGCCGGACTTGAGCGCATCGCCCAGAGACTTGGCCTGTGTCTGCTCGGCGGGCCAGCCGCCTTCGATCATGCGGCTGCGCGCGCGGTCCGGATAGAGATCAGCGAGGCCGACGAGATGCAGGCCGGTCGTGAGGCGCGCCTGCGCGAGGTGCATGGTGCCGAACTTGCCGGCGCCGATCTGGCCGATGCGCACAGGCTTGCCCTGCGCGGCGCGCTCCTTGAGCATGTATGAGAGATTCATCGGCGTCCTCCGGGTGATGCTGTTGTTTTGCAGACAGCAGCACAGGCGGGAAGCGCGGGCAAGTGTGAGGGGTGAGCGACCAAGATATCCCGCTCCCCCCGCGCCAGAGGCGCGCCTTCCGGCGCGACTTGGGGAGGGGTTAGCGGTGGGGGGAAGCCCTACCGCTGATGTTCTGCAATCCCCCCTCCTAACCTCCGCCACAAGGGGGGAGGAACAAGTTGCTGGGAGATGGCTTCGCCAGCGATTTTCTACCGCTTCCGGAGACGCCCGGCGGCGGCGCGGACCTCATCGCGCATGCGCTGCCAGCGCAGATCGGCGCCCGCATTGGCCTGGGCGACGTTGTCAGTGCCGAAGAGCCAGCGACGGAACCCGGCGAGGTTCTCCGATGGCGCGGTCGTTTCCCTTGCCGAGTTCGATCTCAGAGGTGGCGTGTAGGTCTCGGCAGCAGGGGGCACTGCGGCGCGGGGAGGTCCGCCTGGTCCGCCCGTGAAGTGGCGGCTCAGGCTCTCTAGCCGATCCTCGACGGCCTTCAGGCGGTCGAGGCCACCAGCGATGCGGCGCAGCTCTGTCGTGCTGTCGTCGCGCCAATCGCCGATTGCCGAGGCGAGCGTGTGCTGGTTCTCGCTGAGGCGCACGAAGCCTTCATGCAATTCGTCAGTGTTGCGGTCGTAGACGCCAGCCGCGGCATTGATCGCGGCATTGTTGGCCTGCACGACGTGCTCGAGTGCGGCCACACGCCCGCCGATCTCGGCCATGGCTTGAGCCTGGACACGGGCATGCTTGTCGTCGCGCGCGGCCGTGGCATCCGAGACCGAGGTGAGATAACCGACGACAGGCTTCGTGATCTCGTCCGCCGTGGGCAGCGTGGCGACGGCGGTGCTGCCGAGGCGTCCCTCGATGGTCTTGAGGCGATCCACGAGTTCCACCCAGCGTCCGCCGGTCTCGCGTGCGCGCCCGTCGAGGGCGCTCTCGAGGGCGCGCAGGCGCTCATCGAGGAGCATGACGGGCTGCGTGTCGTTGCGCGTCCCGATGACGCGTTCGACGACACCGACGCGGTCGGCGAGCAAGGCATTCGAGCGGACGGTGTCGCCGAGGCCGCTGCGGACCGTGCGCTCGATCACTTCGAGGCGTTCGGTGAGTGCGCCGCCATCGAGCGGTGTCGATTGTTGTTGCGTGAGCGACTTCAGGATCTCGGCGTTGCCCTCCGAAAGCGCGCTCCACTGGCGAATGGCCTCGGTGGAGCCGGCCTGATAGAGCTTCTCGAGCGACTGGACGCGATCGGCCAGTGCGACCCAGCTCCGCACGGAATCGCTCGCGCGGTCCTGTATGGCCTGCTCGACGGCGGCGATGCGCTGCACGAGCGGTTCGACCGGATCGGCGGCGCGCATCGTGGCTTCGAGACTTTCGAGGCGCTGATGGATGGCGTTCCACGTGCGCGCGCCCTCCCCCATGCCGCCACGTACGGCCTGCTCGATCGCGGTGAGCTTGTCGGTGATCCCGGGGGGCGTGCTCAGATGGCTCGCGAGGTCGCTCAGGCGCTCGCGGAGGGCTGTCGAGAGATTGGCGTTGTCGCCGCGCTGGCTCGCCACTTCGCGCTGCAGATCGCGCACGAGGTCGGAAAGCAGTTTGCGATCGCCGGCGAGCTCCGCGTGAATGCCGCGCAGTGTGTCCTCGATGTGATCGAGGCGCGCTGTCGGATCCACGGGCAGCGCGTTTTCGATCGGAAGATCGGGAGCCATGCGGCGCAGAAGGTCGATGGCGGGATTGGTCCGGCTGCCTGAGAGAAATCCGAAGAGCACTTCCTCGACGCCGGCTGGTGCGCCTCGGCGGCGGGCGGCATCGACAGCGCGGCGCAGCGTGTCCTCGAACTCGACGGAGCGGCGCGGCGGATTGCGCTCGCCATTGAGCGGGACGGGGCTTTCGTTGACGATGAGGGCGGCGCTTTCCTGGCGCAGGTGGGCGGCGGCGACGCCGCGTTGCTCGAGGATGCGCACGGCCGCTTCGACGCGGGTGAGGGCATGAAGAAGATGAGCGAGGCGGACTTCACTCGCGCCGTAAGCCAGAGCGAGATCGAAGGCGTTGTTGCAGCAGGCGAGGACGGTTTCGTCGACCCAGAGGGTTGAATCGGACGTTCCCCGAGCCGGCGCGTCCGATGCGCTGGCAGCAGCCCCGCGCACGCGGCCGGCTGGCACCTTGAGATCGAGATCGTCTCCCCGATAGGACATCGCCCCAAACTCCTGCCTGCAATCGATCTGCCCCTGTCCAGGTGCCCAGTGTGAGCACGGAGGTATCGGGGTCGTAAAGATAGATGGTTGCCGCGGACGCGGCGGAAATGAAATGCGTGTTGCACAATAGCGCCATTCGCCGACGCCTTCGAGGCATGGCTCAGACCAGGGTGGGAAAACTGAGTTAACGAAGCGGCGAACTACCGGGGCTTGCGCGTCCGCATGAAGAGGACGAGGGGCAGCGTCAGGGCGCAAGCGGTAGTGAAGAGGCCGAAGGCATTGAGATAGGCGATCAGCGTGGCCTGGCGCGTCATCTCCTTGGAGAGCGAGGCCAGGCCCTTGAGACTATCCGGGTCCCATCGGCCGAGCACCGAGGGCATGTCCAGCGCCCGGTTGTATGGTGTAAGCAGCTCGGCGAGGTGGGCGTAGTTCATGCCGGTCGAGCGGATGATCTCTGCGACGCAGACCGAGATGAAGAATGACGAGCCAAGATTGCGCAGAAGGTGGTAGACGGCAGAGGCCTCGCCCATCTGCTCCGGCTTGAGGGTTGCGAATGTCGCCGTCGTGAGCGGGACCCAGATGAGGCCGATCGCGATGCCCTGCAGGCCGGCGTTCAAGGCGAGGTCGATGTAGGTGACGTTCAGGTCGATGTGCATGAGCCAGAGACCCGCGACGAGCAGCATCACGAACCCGACCATCATGAGAATGCGCCCGTCGAGCCGCCCGGCGAACCCTGCGACGAGGAAGCCGATGCAGCCGCCGACGCCGCGTGCGCCGACCACGTAGCCGACGAGGCTGTCGGTGTAGCCGGCGGAACCAGTGAGCAGGGGCGGCAGCAACACCATGGGCGTGAAGTTGAGCATCCCGTAGATCGTCACCAGGATGATGCCGAGCGTGTAGTTGCGGTCGAGCAGGAGGCGCGGGTCGAGGAACGGGCGCGGGCTCGTGAGGCAGTGCGTGACGAATACCCAGAAGCCGATGATGGCGACGAAGGTCGCGATGATGATCTCGTAGGAGTCGAACCAGTCGAGGCGCTGGCCCCGCGCGAGGACGAGCTGCGTCGCGGCGAGGGCGATGGAGAGCGCCAGGAAGCCGATCCAGTCGAGCGGACGGTCGGTCTGCTCCTTTTCGCTCGGCAGAACGGCCTGCAGCCCGACCGTTGCGGCGATGCCGACGGGAACGAGGGCATAGAAGGCCCAGCGCCAGTTGTAGCTTTCCGCCATGATGCCGCCGAGCGCCGGCCCGAAGATCGGCCCGAGCACCACCCCGAAGCCGAAGATGCCCATGACGCGCGTCTGCTGCTCTCGCGGGAACACCGTGAGCAGAATGGACTGCGTCAGCGGCGTCGACGGCGCGCCGAAACCTCCCTGGAGAATGCGCCAGAAGACCAGGCCCTCGAGGGACTCGGCCGAGCCGCACATGAAGGTCGCGACCGTAAAGCCACCGAGCGACCACACCATCACGCGCCGCGTGCCGAAGCGGCCCGCGAGCCAGCCCGACATGGGTGTCACGATGGCGGTTGCGAGAATGTTGAACGTCATCGCCCAGGCGATTTCGTCGGTGGTGGCCGCGAACGAGCCTTGCATCTGTGGCAGGATGGTCGAGACGACGAGCAGCGTCGTCCCGTAGAGCGTGGTCGCCAGCACGACCATCAGGAGAATGAGATTGCGCCGTACCGGGGTCAGTTCAGCGTGCGCGGTGGCGGCGGTGTCCATGGTGGCTCGGGTGCGCGCTCGCTGATCGCGGAAGGTGTTCGCTGCGGCACCCTACACCACGGCGCACCCGCGTGTGTAGGGCGCTTTGCGCCGATCTCCATGCGCGGCGAATACTGCCTGCGTTTCAGCCGCCGGACTTTAGCCGCGTCGCCATCACCGAGATGGTCTGCTGATACACTTGGGCGCGGTTCCAGTCGCGGATGACGCCGTAGTTGGCGGAACCGGGCTCCCAGGAGCCGCCCGTCCGCCAGCCATGGCCTTTGAGGAAGTTCGCGGTCGAGGCGAGAATATCCGGCACCGAATTGACGAGGTCGCGGCGGCCGTCGCCGTCGAAGTCGACGGCGTACTTGATGTAGGGGCTCGGCAGGAACTGCGTCTGGCCGATCTCGCCGGCCCAGCCGCCGCGCATCTGCGCGGGTGTCATGTCACCGCGCTGGACGATGCGGATCGAGTCGAGAAACTGCGGCGTGAAGAATGCCGAGCGCCTGCAGTCGTAGGCGAGCGTCGCGAGCGAGCGGATGATGGAGAAGCGGCCCGACGTATCGGCGCCGAAGTTCGTTTCGAGGCCCCAGATGGCGACGATGATCTCGCGCGGCACGCCGAAGCGCTGCTCGACGCGGTCGAAGACGGCCTTGTGACGCGCGAGGCGCTGGCGGGCACGGTTCATCAAGGCGCTGCCGACGCGGCGCGCATAGAACTGCTCGAAGCTCAGCTTGAAGGAGCGCTGGTTGCGGTCGAGGCGGATGACGGTCGGATCATACGTCACACCGTCGAGAGCACGGTCCATGGCACTCTGGGAAATGCCCTGCTTCGCGGCCTGTACCTTGATGGCCGAGAGCCATCGCCCGAAGCCCTCGGCGCTGTTACCGCAGGACTGCGCGTGCGCTGCAGTCGGCATGGCGAGCAGGAGTGCCGCGAGCATCGCGCCGGTCGCGATTCTTACTGTGGTGGGGCTGCAAGATGTCATTCGGCGTCGCTCCCTGAGTTGCGGCGTGAATCGTATCCGCTCATGGGGAGGCGTGCTTAGCACGGGATGACAGCATGGCAAATTTTGTGCTGGCGAGGCGTGCCGTTCCGAGCGGATCAGGCGGCGTGCTGCGGGATGAGCCCTTCACTGCCGTCCCAGGCGAGCGGCCATGTCGCGACGTAGTCGTTGCCTGCGACCGAGCCGGTTGCCGCGAAGGTGCCGCTCTGGCGCAGCTCAAGCCAGCGATCCTTGTTCATGGTGCCGAAGCCGACACCGCCGAACTCCTGGCCATCCTTGTAGAGCGTGAGCTGGAACGAGCGGTAGGCGAGCTCGGGCTGCTCGTGTGTGTGCTGGATCTTGAGCGTCCCATTGGCCCGCGCCTCGGCGAATCCCGGGAACTTCGCCATTCCGCTGCGGATCATGCTGTCGAGTGCGCGCTGGGCGAAGGCAGACTCATCAATGCGGGTCGGCTGGCGGAGTTCCCACGAGTCGGCGCCGAGCGACGCAATCCATGCGGCCTTCTCGGCTGGAATGCCGGCTCGCGTGTACGTTTCCGCGGCCGGGCTGGTGTAAGGGTTGCTCACCCTGGCGGCAGTGGCGGGGGGGCTCGGCGTCATGGCCGAGAGGCCGAGCATGGCACCGGCGGCGACCGGCGAGAGTGCGCTGCGCATGACGCTCTGCGGTGCTGGCGCCGATGCGCTCGCAACCGAGGCAGCGCCATGCGTCGCCGAGGACTGCATCGACGCCTTGAGGGCGGCGAGCTGGGATGAGATCGAGGGGCCGTTGACAGTCATAATTGATTTTCCCTCTCTCAGCGCAAGCGCGTGACGAAACAGTCGACACGCTGGCGGCGGAGGGCCGAACAGGTTTCGGCGGCTGGTTTGGCATCAAGGCCGGCAAAGCGCGCGCGATAAAGCGTGCGCGATCCTTGCGCGACAGGTTCAGTTACATCAATTGCGGCAGCGAGCAGGCCGCCTGCATTCTGGCGAATTTCGCGGAGGCGTGCCTCGGCTTCGGCTGGCGTGGCGAACGCGCCGACCTGGACGCCGAAGTCGCCCCGGCTGATGACGCCGGCATAGGAAGGCTGACCATGGCCGCGCTGCTGCAGCGCTGCGGTGGTGGTCGGGGCGTCCTGCTCGGCGGCATAGATGGCAGGATGTCCGTCATCGAGCCGGCGCGCCTGTGCGCCGAGCGTCGAGGGCTGCGCGCCGCGACCCTGTTCGGCCATCGTGATGCGGGCATGGGCTTCGATGGCGGAAGGTTGCGGCGCGGGCTGCTGCCACTGGCCGCCGCCCTGATGCTGCACGACGGGCACGGTGCGCACGCGCGCCATGTGGATGGTCGGCTCATTCGATGCGCGGGCTGGTGCCACCGCGGCGCGAACCGGCTCGACGAGGCGCGGCATCGATCGAGCAGGAGCGCGTGCGGGCTGCGGTGCCGGAACGGGGCGTTCTGCGCGTTCCGCCGGTTCGGCGCGTGCGATCTGCACGGGCCGCCGCGATTTGGTTGCAGTCGCTCGCGCGAGGCTGCGCGTGAGGAGCGTGCGCATCTCGGCATTGCGTGCCTGAGCCGTGCGCCCGCCCATGACGACGGCAACCACGTGCTGGCCGTTGCGACGCACGGAGGCCGAGAGATTGAAGCCCGAGGCGCGCGTGTAGCCGGTCTTGATCCCCTCCATGCCTTCGAACGAGCCGAGCATGGTGTTGTGATTGCGGTAGGCCGAGCCCGCGTAGTTGAACTGGCGTGTGGCGAACACGCGCGCGTGCTGCGGGAAATGATCGTAGAGGGCGAGCGAGAGCGTGGCGATGTCGCGCGCGGTCGTCACCTGCTCGGCATCCGGCAGGCCATGGGCGTTGCGGAAGACGGTCGCGCGCATACCGAGTTGGCGGGCTTTCGCCGTCATGGCGCGGGCGAAGGCGGCTTCCGTACCGGAGATGTGCTCGGCAACGGCGACCGCCACGTCGTTCGCCGACTTGGTGACGAGCGCGCGAATGGCGGCGCCGAGCGGAATGGTCTCGCCCGGGTCGAGATTGAGCTTCGAAGGCGGGACGGACGCGGCCTGGGCGGAGATCCGGATCGGCGTCGAGGCGTTGAGGCGGCCGGCCTCGATCTGCTCGAAGACGATGTAAAGGGTCATCAGCTTGGTGAGGGAGGCAGGAAAGCGCCGGGCATCGGCATTGGCCGCATGAAGAACCCGGCCCGAGTTCGCATCGACGACAAAAGCAGCATGGCGGCTGTCGGCGCGCGCATCTGTCGCACCGGCTGCCGCGAGGCATAACATCAAAACTGCCATGCCGGCAAGTGTTGCTCGCCAGCTTGCTGCTGCAGACATGATTGCTAACCCGTTTACCGCGCCAGATGGCGCGTCTTGGCCTCCCCGGTCATCCCTAGACCGCCCGCCTGGATGGCCGCCCTCTCGCGGAAGTTCCTATGAGAACACCGTCTTGGGGCGCCAATGGGGCGCTCGATCTCGAACCGTCGAGAAGGACCTTACCGCAGGCGTCCTTGCGTCCCGTGAAGCGATAGATGCAAATTTTATCTAAAGTTTATCGTTCGAACGCGGATCGATGAGCAGCCGTTCATGGTGCGATGCAATATTTGGGTTGACATATTTGTGCAGCGCACCTAAATCTCGAGGCATCGCAAGAGACATTTCCCCTGCCTCTGCGTCAGAACACACACAACTCTGATGCCCGTTGGTTCGAAGGACCACACCCCATGATGAAATCATTCGAAGACTTCCAGAAGCTCGGCCAATCCAACACCGACACGGCGATGCGGCTCGTTGGCGAGTGGAACAAGGGCTGGCAGACGATTGCCAACGAGATGACCGATTATTCGAAGCGCTCGTTCGAAGAGGGCACTGCAACCTTCGAGAAGCTGCTCTCGGCGAAGACCATCGAGCAGGCTTTCGAGATCCAGTCGAGCTACGCCAAGCGCGCGTACGAGGACTACGTGCAGCAGATGTCGAAGATCGGCTCCTTCTATTCGGAGATCGCGAAGGAAGCCTACAAGCCGGTCGAGAAGGCTTTTGCCGCGCGCCGCTAAGCCGCGTCTCTAGGCCCGTACGCAACTACCGAGACCCTTCGGCCCATGGCGATGAGCTCATCGTCGTGGGCCTTTTCTTTTTGTAATTCAAAGCGCTGATGCGATTGGCCGATGAGGCAATTCGCTTGCGACTCAATGACTTCCGGGCAGCTGACCGCCAGCCGGAGGCTTGTTCGCCGCCGCCGGCTGGGGCATTCATGGCCCCAGAACCAATTTTCTCGCCTTTGCGGCGCCTCAAGGTCGTCGCGGGCTGATGCTCTAGTGCTTGGCGCTCGTGAGCATCGAGGGGATCCGGCGTGGCACGTAGGAAATCGAAGAGAATGGAGCCGGCGGAAGACATGCCGGGCGATGGGGCGTCCAGCGAGGGTGGGCGCCGGTCGCTGCGCCCCCTGCTTGCGCTGAAGCCCTACATCATGCGCCACCCGCTCATGCTGGCTTTGGCCGGCCTTGCCATGGTGGCCTCGGCGCTCGCCATGCTGTCGGTGCCGCTGGCCGTACGGCGGATGATCGACTTCGGCTTCTCCGGTGGTGACGGCGGTTTCATCGACCGGTACTTCGCGGTGCTCGTTCTCATTGGCGCTGCACTCGCGATCGCCAGCGCCGCCCGCTTCTATTGCGTCAACTGGCTTGGCGAGCGCGTCGTCGCGGACGTGCGTGCGGATGTGTTCCGCCATCTCATGACGCTCGGGCCGGCCTTTCACGAGAAGTCGCATTCGGGCGAGCTCATGAGCCGCCTCACCGCCGATACAACCCAGATCAAGGCGGCTGCCGGCACTGCGCTCTCGCAGGCGGCGCGCAACGCGATCATGTTGCTCGGCGCTCTCACGATGATGATCGTGACGAGCGCGAAGCTTTCCGCGCTGGTGCTCGTTGCCATTCCTCTCATCGTGCTGCCGCTCGTCGCCTATGGGCGGATCGTACGCCAGCGCTCGCGCAGGGCGCAGGACGCGCTCGCGGAAGCCTCGTCGCTCGCATCCGAGACACTGACCGGCATTCGGGCCGTGCAGGCCTTCGCGGCCGAGAAGGTGCTGGGGGCACGGTTCGCGGATTCGGTCGAGGCTGCTTTCGGTGCGGCCGATGCACGCCTCAAGGCGCGTGCGGGCCTGACGGCCGTCGTGATCCTGCTCGTCGTCGGCAGTGTCGTCGGCATTCTCTGGTACGGCGCGGCGCTGGTCATCGCGGGCGAGATGTCAGGCGGCCGGCTCGGGCAGTTCGTGCTCTACGCGCTGTTCGCGGCGGGCGCACTCGCGGAGCTTTCCGAAGTCTGGGGTGAGGTCACGCAGGCAGCCGGTGCAGCCGAGCGCCTGACCGAGTTGCTCGATACGCAACCGGAGATCGTCTCGCCGCCGGTGCCCGTGCCTCTGCCGGTCCCGGCCGAAGGGCGCATCGTGCTGGAGCGCGTCGGCTTCGTCTATCCGGGTCGCAGCGAGAGCCCCGCGCTCGTCGACGTGTCGCTTGCCATTGCACCCGGCGAACGGGTCGCGCTGGTCGGTCCTTCGGGATCTGGCAAGAGCACGCTGCTCGCACTCGTGCAGCGCCTGCGCGATCCGACGGCGGGCCGCGTGATCATCGATGGCGTTCCCGCACGCGATGCCGATCTCGGCGAACTGCGCCGGCGCATGGCACTCGTGCCGCAAGAAATCACGCTCCTTGCTGGCTCGGTCGCTGAGAACATTCGCTTCGGTGATGAGCGCGCGAGCAAGGAAGACGTGGAGCGCGCGGCTGTCGCCGCTCAGGCAGATGCATTCATCCGCGCGCTGCCGGAGGGCTACGATACGCGCATCGGCGAGCGCGGCATCACGCTTTCCGGCGGCCAGCGCCAGCGTCTCGCCATTGCGCGCGCCCTGCTGCGCTCGGCGCCGATACTCCTGCTCGACGAAGCCACGAGCGCACTCGATGCCGAGAGCGAGGTCGCCGTGCAGCGTGCGCTCGATGTCGCCATGCAGGGGCGCACGACGATCGTCGTCGCGCATCGCCTCGCCACCATTCAGAAGGCCGATCGCATTGTCGTGCTCGACGAGGGCCGCATTGTCGAGGAAGGCACGCACCGCGATCTCATTGCGCGCGGCGGGCTCTATGCGCGCTTGGCGAATCTGCAATTCGTGGTGCCGCACGCGGTGGAAGCGGCGAAGTAGGTTTTTGTTTTTGGGGCGGCCTGACGGCCGGCGCGCGGTCGCGCGCTCATGAAGTAGGGTGGCTGCTTTCACGACCGAAAGGTGGGAGGGTCGCCCTAGAAAAAAATCCTACCTCGCCGGCGTGACATCCGCTGTGAAGCTGTAGCCGATACCGCGCACGGTCTTGATGAGCAGCGGGTTCTCGGGATCGCACTCGATCTTCTTGCGCAGGCGCGCGACGTGATTGTCGATCGTGCGGTCGAGCGGGTTCCACTCGTGGCCCTTGGTGAGGTCCATGATGCGGTCGCGCGAGAGCACCCGGTTCACGTTGCGCACGAACACTTCGAGCAGGGCGAACTCTGCGGTCGTCAGCGGAATGTGCGCGCCTTCCGGGCCGTGCAGCTCACGCTTCGACAGATCGACCACAAAACCGCTGAAGCTGAATGCCTCGCGTGCTGCGCCCGCGAAGTTCTGGACAGCGACAGCCTCCTCGCTGCGCCTCAGCACGGCGCGAACGCGGGCCAGCACCTCACGGACGTGGAAAGGCTTGGTGATGTAGTCGTCGGCACCGATCTCGAGCCCGACCACGCGGTCGATCGTGTCGCCCTTGCCCGAGACCATGATGAGCGGGAGATTCGACTCCTGGCGCAGTTCGCGCGCGATCGTCAGGCCGTCCTCGCCGCCGAGCACGAGATCGAGAGTGACCAGATCCACGCGGCCCGCCGCGAGCTGATTGCGCACTTCCTCACGGGATGCCGCCTCCGCGACGTCCCAGCCCTCGCCTTCGAACAGGCGCCGGAGCAGGGTGCGGATTTTCGGGTCGTCATCGACGACGAGGATGCAGGTCTTGCCGGTCCGTTGCATGTCGCGAGAGGCTGGTATCCAGTCTGCCGGGGCACGCGCCCCGAAAGAGGTTCGCTGGCTCCGCAAGGGTACAGATCCTGAACTCACCGACTGATAGCACGTGCACATTACAATTTGTGACATTTCATTACGTCGCGCCGGTACGGGCATGACGTCGCAATCGTTTGATCCTCCGCAAGGTCGAAGGCCAAGCAGGAGATCGAGAGATGACGGCGATTGTGATGGACCCAGCGATTTCAGCCCGCTCATCCCACGCCGGTTTGGAGGCGGGCATCCTCCGGGGCACGCGTGAGCGGTCCTCGGGCGCCGCCGATCAGGCAGGCCTCGTCCAGCTCGCGAACCGGGAGGACATCTTCCTGGAAGGCGATGAGGCGAGCCACGTTTTCGAAGTGACGGAAGGCGTCGTCTGCCTCTACCGGATTATGCCGGACGGCAGCCGCCACATCCTCGCATTCCGCTTCCCGGGCGACATCGTCGGGCTCTGCAGCCCTTCGACCTACGGCTACAATGCCCAGGCGGTGGGTGATGCCCGTGTCCGCAGGATCTCGCGCGCTGGGTTGGAGCGCATGATCGACGAGCGCGCGGACTTCGCCCGCAAGCTGCTCCGCATGGCGGCGGCCGAGCTGAATGCCATGCGCGACCACCTGACGTGCCTCGCGTCCAAGTCGGCGGAGGCCAAGGTGGCGGATTTCCTCCTCATGCTGGCGGGACGGAGCACGGCTCGGGCGGGGGGGGCTATCGTGGTCAACCTGCCAATGACGCGGACGGATATCGGCGACTACCTCGGACTGACCATCGAGACCGTCAGCCGGACGATTAGTAAGATGCGCCGCACCGGCGTTATCGACCTTCCACGTACAACCCAGATTGTCGTCCGCAGCACGGACCGTCTCGCCGAGCTGGCCGGGGCCGCCTGATCAGTGCGCGGCCTTGGTTATGCACCAAGGCAACAGTGATTCTAAAAAGCGTTGTAAATCTGGAGACTGCGCGCCTTGCTGCTTGCGGCGTCCACACGATCTGCTACCCGATATCCTTAGGAAGAGCTGCAGATTCGGCAGCCGGATCACTGGCGGGGCTTGGACGCGATGCACAGCGGCAGAGCGTGGGGATGGCAGTCTGGCAACGTCCGGACCGCGATATTGGCATTCGGTCTCGCGGCTGCAGCGGCCTTTTCGGCTGCGCCGGCGCAAGCCGAGGTTCAGATCCAGGTCTATGGCGGCGTCAACGGCAACTTCGACAGTGACGTGCAGGTTCGCCGGCCCGGTGTCGTCAACGATACTCTGGATGTCAGCTGGGACGGTAAGTCCTTCGAAATGCCACCCTATTGGGGCGCGCGCGCTATCTATTGGCTCGACAGCAATCCGAATTGGGGCGTGGCCTTCGAGTTCACACACGCCAAGGCCTATGCGCAGCTCAAGGGTGATGTAGGGGCCACCTTCAACAAGCTCGAATTCACCGATGGCAACAATATTGTCACGGGGAACGTCCTCTACCGCTTCGAGCCGTGGCAGTGGCACAATATCCGGCCGTATGCCGGCTTCGGTATCGGCGTCGCCATTCCGCATGTCGAGGTCGAGATTGCAGGAGATACCGGCCCGCGCACCTTCGAGTATCAGCTCGCGGGATTCGCCGCGCAGGGCCTGGTCGGTCTCGAAATGCCGTTCGGCCCGAACTGGTCGGGCTTCGTCGAGGCCAAGTTGAGCTACACGCACATCAATGCGGATCTCGATGGCGGCGGCTACGTGAAGACCGATATCTGGTCGCCACACTTCGCCGTCGGTCTTTCGTACCGCTTCTGAGAGCGCGCCCCTATCCTGCATCTGATCGACCGGCGCTTGGCGGCTGACCGTTTCCCGCTAGAATGCGACTAATGAGCCGTGGCCGCAGTCTGGCGTCGGCACGCACGCCTTGCGGGAGAGGGCTATGCAGCAGCGCGTCGACGTCAAGATCGGCCATTCGGCATGTCCGCACGACTGTCCCTCGACCTGTGCACTCGATGTGGAGTTGCTCGGTAACGGCCGCATCGGCCGCGTTCGCGGCACCAAGGAGAACGATTACACCGCTGGTGTGATCTGCGCGAAGGTCGCGCGCTATGCCGAGCGCATTCATCACGAAGATCGGCTGCTGCATCCGCTGAAGCGCGTCGGCCCCAAGGGCTCGGGTCAGTTCGCGCAGATTTCGTGGGATGAGGCACTCGACATTACGGCCGAGGCACTGCTCGATGCCGAGCGCCGCCACGGTAGTGAGGCGGTCTGGCCGTACTTCTTCGCGGGCACGATGGGCCTCGTCATGCGCGACGGCATAGAGCGCCTGCGCCATGCCAAGAAATACTCGCGCCAGTTCTCGACCATCTGCACGACCTCGGCCTGGACGGGTTTCGTCGCCGGCACGGGGCGCCTTGCAGGGCCCGATCCGCGCGAGATGGCGAAGGCAGATCTCGTCGTGATCTGGGGCACGAACCCCGTGCACACGCAGGTCAATGTGATGACGCACGCCGTAAAGGCGCGGCGCGAGCGGGGCGCGAAGATCGCGGTCATCGATATCTATCGCAACGCGACCATGCAGCAGGCTGATATCGGCATCTGCCTGAGACCCGGCACCGACGGCGCGCTCGCGTGCGCAATCATGCATGTGCTCTTCCGCGATGGCATGGCGAACCGCGAGTACATGGCGAAGTACGCCGATTGCCCGGAAGAGCTGGAAGCGCACCTCGCCGACAAGACGCCAGAGTGGGCGAGCGCGATCACGGGGCTCTCGGTCGAGGAGATCGAAAGCTTCGCCGCGCTCATCGGCAAGACACCACGGACGTATCTGCGTCTCGGCTATGGCTTCTCGCGCTCGCGCAATGGCGCGGTGAACATGCACGCCGCTTCGTGCATCGCGACGGTCACCGGATCGTGGTTGCACGAAGGTGGCGGCGCCTTCCACAACAGCGGCGCGATCTTCAAGTGGAACAAGTCGCTCATCGAAGGATCGGACGTGATCGATCCGTCGATCCGGATGCTCGACATGAGCCGCATCGGCGCCGTGCTGACGGGCGACCGGAGCGATCTCGGTGACGGCCCCGAAGTGCACGCGCTCTTCATCCAGAACCAGAATCCCGTGCAGGTCTGTCCCGACCAGAACACCGTGAAGCGCGGCTTCGCGCGCGACGATCTGTTTGTGTGCGTACACGAGCAGTTCATGACCGCGACGGCGAGGGTGGCGGATGTCGTTCTGCCGGCGACGATGTTTCTCGAGCACGACGATCTCTATCAGGGGGGTGGCCAGCAGAACATTCTGTTCGGGCCGAAGCTCATCGAGCCGCCGGGCGAATGCTGGTCCAATCACGATGTCATCTGTGCGCTCGCCAAGCGCGTCGGCGCGGAGCATCGCGGTTTCGATATGGCGGCGCGCGAGATCGTCGACTGGACGCTGCAGAACTCGGGCTGGGGTACGCTCGAGAATCTCGAGGCTAAGCGCTGGATCGATGCGCAGCCGGATTTCGAGACATCGCACTACATCGGCGGCTTCGCTTATCCGGACGGCAAGTTCAAGTTCAAGCCCGACTGGCCAGAAGTGCCGGCCTCGCGCCGCTGGGACTGGGGCATCGCGCATCTCGTGCCGCGCCTCCCCGATCATTGGGACGTCATCGAGAAGGCCGACGCGCAGCATCCGTTTCGTCTCGCGACGAGCCCGGCGCGCAACTATCTCAATTCCTCGTTCAACGAGATGCCGACGAGCCGCAAGCAGGAAGGCCCGCCGCGCGCCAAGATCCATCCCGAGGACCTCGCGGCGCTCGGTATCGAGGATGGCGACCGCATTGCCATGGGCAACGAGCGCGGCGAAATCCGGCTGGCTGCCGAAGCCTACGACGGCGTGCAGCGCGGTGTCGTTATCGTCGAGTCCATTCCGCCGAACGATCAGTTCGAGGGCGAGGTCGGCCTCAACACGCTGACCGGTGCGGATCGCATCGCGCCCTACGGCGGCGCGGCGTTCCACGACAATCACGTCTGGATACGGCGTGCGCTTCGTGACTGATCCGAGCCCGAGGAGCGCGCGCTGATGCAGAGCGCCGACGTCGTCATCGTTGGCGGCGCTGCAGTGGGCAGCGCGACGGCCGTCTTCCTCCGCCGGGAAGGTTTTAAGGGCCGCGTCATCGTGGTCGAGAAAGATCCGAGCTATCAGTGGTGTGCGACGGGCCGCTCGGTCGCGTCGATCCGCCGGCAGTTCTCGACGCGCGAGAATATCGAGCTGTCGACCTTCGGCTGGCAGTACTTCAGCGGCATTCAGGAGACGTACGGGCCGGAGGCGCACGTGAGCCTCGTCGAGCGTGGCTATGCGATCATGGCGAGCGCGCAAGGCGCGCCTGTCCTCAGCGCCAACATCGCGCTCCAACAGAGCCTCGGCGCGGATGTGGAGCTGCTGAAGCCCGACGCACTCAAGTCGCGTTTCGACTGGCTCAATGTGGATGATCTCTCTGGTGCCGGTTGGGGGCTCTCGGGCGAAGGATGGGTCGATCCGCACGCGCATCTCGCCCTCATGCGCAAGCGCGCCATTGCCGACGGCGTTACCTATCTCGCCGACGAGGTTGTCGGCATCGATGTCGAGCATGGTGCGGTCAGCGGTGTGCGCTTGGCATCGGGCGACACGATCGCGACGCGGGTCGTGGTCTGCGCGGCGGGATGGCATTCACGCAAGCTTGCGGCCATGGCCGGGATCGACCTGCCTGTGCGGCCGCGAAAGCGGTACGTGTTCGTGATCGACTGCCCGACGCCGCTGCCCGGCGCTGGCCTGATGATCGATCCGAGCGGCGTCTATTTCCGCCCGGAAGGGCGCTATCACATCCCCGGCGTCGCGCCACCCGAAGACGAAGATCCCGATGCCGAGGACTTCGATATCGAGGACGGCTACTTCGAGCGTCTGATCTGGCCGACGCTCGCGCATCGCGTGCCCGCCTTCGAGACCTTGAAGGTCGTGAATGCCTGGTGCTGCCACTACGATCTCAGCACGCTCGACCACAATGCCATCCTCGGGCCCCATCCCGATGTTGCGGGCTTCCTGCTCGCGTGCGGCTTTTCGGGGCACGGTCTCCAGCATTCGCCGGGCGTAGGGCGCGCCATGGCCGAGCTGATCGCGCACGGCACTTACCGCACGATCGACCTCACGCGCTTCGGCTGGGCGCGTATCGCCGCGAACACGCCGCTTGCCGAATCCAATGTCTTTTGAGATCGCTCGCGCCTGAGAGGGCCACGCATGGGCACGATCCTCGCCATTTCATCGCAAGTCGCGCGCGGGCATGTGGGCTTGAGCGTCGTTGTGCCGGCGCTTCAGGCGCTCGGCCACGAAGTCATCGCGCTGCCGACGGTCATTCTCTCGAACCATCCGGGACATGGCGCCGTCGCGGGCCAGCGGGTTGATCCAGCGCTGCTGAGCGGGATGTTGGCGACGCTCGACGCACACGGCTGGCTCGCCGAGGTCGATGCCGTGCTGAGCGGCTATCTGCCGAGTGCCGCGCACGTCGATGTCGTCGCTGATGCGGTGGTGCGCGTGCGTGCGCACCGTGCAGACGCGACTTACTTCTGCGATCCTGTGCTTGGTGATGATCCGAAGGGGCTCTACATCGCCGAGGATGCGGCGCGCGCGCTGGCCGCGAAGCTCGTGCCGCTGGCCGACGTGATATTTCCGAACCGTTTCGAACTCGCGTGGCTTTCGAGCCAACCGGTCACCGATGTCACGAGCGCAGAGAACGCAGCGCGTGCGCTCGGCTCATCGGTGACCGTGGCGACTTCCATACCAGCGGCGCATGACGCTCTCGCGACGGTCGCCGTGTCGCGCGCCGACATCTGGACGCGCCTCGACAAAAAATTGGACGATGTTCCTAATGGGACGGGTGATTTGCTGGCAGGTGTGTTCGCCGGGCATAGGGTTAATGGCTGCACCGTCCCGGATGCACTGGAACAGTCGGTTACGAGTGTTCAAATAGGAATTTGTGCCAGTCTGGGCCGAGATGAGCTGAATTTGATTGCCATTCTGCGTGGATTTCAGCGTGAGGTGTCGCCTCGGACGGGGGCTTTGGAGTAACGATAGTTCCGCGTGGTCGGGAACTAAACCGCGTCCTGAGGGGTCTTACATTTTGGCGCTCGGCATTCGTGTCGTCCGCCCTCATGACGCGGATAGTGTCCTTCTGCGGAGAGAGAGAAGTTCCGAGACCCACCTTGATCGGGTTTCAGGAATCCGCTCCCTACCCGCTGCCTTGAACGTGGATGACACGCTTCGTTCTGGGATCGCCGAAATAGAAACTTTGTCTTCCAGCGCGCTGACAATCCGTCAGAGGTCTCCATGGGCCGCCGTTCCATTCACACTCCCGAACAATTGAGACAGCTCATTCTTGACGCTGCTGCGGCGATTATCGAGGCGCATGGACTCGCGGGCCTCTCGGCTCGAGAGATCGCGCGCCGGATCGGCTATTCCCCTGGCACCATCTACAACATGTTCGAGAACCTCGACGACGTTGTGCTCAACGTCGAAGGGCGGGTGCTCGATCAGCTCGACGAGCGGCTCGTGGCCGAACTCGCGAAGGGCGGCGATCAGAAGGCGCAGGTGCAGCAGCTCGCGCAGACGTATCTCGCGTTCACGCACGAGCGCCCGAAGCTTTGGAATCTTTTGTTCGAGCATTACATGCCGGGCGGGACCGATACGCCGCCCTGGTATCAGGAAAAGCTCGAGCGGCTCATGAGCCGAGTCGAGAAGGCCGTCGCGCCGCTCTATCCGCCGGATGCCGTCATGGAGCGCCAGCGGGCCGCGCGCGTACTCTGGGCCGGCGTGCACGGCATTACATCGCTCTCGACGGCGAACAAGCTGTCCAATGTCACGAGTGAGGCGGCGGCATCGCTCGTCACGGATCTCGTGGGCAACTATCTCGCAGGCGCCGCGATCAAGTCCGCCCCCGTGCGTGCTGCAGCTTCCTGATGGTCTGAGTATAACGGTCGACTGCGCGCGCAGTGCGATCCGCTGCGCGCGCATAATTTCAGGGCTTGGCGTGACGCCGCTACTGCTTGGCTGGCGCGTCCGCGGCTGGCGCCGCATCGCTCTTCGGAATGGAGCCGGTGGAGATCGGTGCGGTGGCCTCCGGTGTCGCTGACGGCGCGCGCCGCCCCGCGAAGCTCACGATATCTCCCGTAACGCCGAACCAGTTATTGTCTTGCGGCAGCATGCGCTGACGCAGGCCGGTCCACATATTCTGTGAGGTCATGCCGTCGACGAATGTCCTCGTCGGCGGCGTGAGGAACAGCACCGCGACGGTGGCGACCGCCATGGCGATCGAATGATCGATGCGCCGCCCGTCGTAGAACTTCACGGCGGTGCCGAACGAGCGTTTCACGCGCGTGCCGAGCACATCGACGCTATAGATCTCGTCGAGGACGAGATGCACCATATAGCCGATGAACATGAAGCCGCCGGCGAGCCAGGATACGCCCTCGTGCCGGCCGAGGATGTAGTAGTAGACGATGGCCGTGAGGAACGCGAAGAACAGGCCCGCGAGCACCGAGTGATAGATGCCGCGGTGATAGGACATGCGATGGAAAATCGCGTGCACGACATAGCGGAAGAACAGGAACGTGCCGATCGACAGCATCCATAGCTCGGCGATCGAGAACTTCTCCGCGAACGTGAAGAGCACCGCGAAGGAGAAGAACGCGGCAAGGCCGGCGAACATGGCGCGGCCGGCGCGCGAGTCCTTGAGGTCGATGTCGGGGAGCACGCTGCCGAGCACGCCGGCGAGCGTCACGGCGACGAGGTTTTCCGGCGCCACGACATCGGCCGCGAGCGTCAGCGTCGCAAGCATTCCGCTGGCGACCGTGCCGACACCAATATGCGTTGCGAAATTGGCCATGCCCCCGCCCCCTGTGCGCAGCCCGTTCCTGAGCAATGCTCCGACCGCGAGACCGACCAGATTCGCCGATCCGAGGAAACCCGCGACGGAGCAGAAATCTGTGGGGAGCCTGCAGCTTGTCATCCAGCGGCCGCACGGGGCGAGGTCGCAAGTTTGCCCAGATGGGCTGCTCTATAGCCGGCGCTGTGCCTGCACAACCATTCGTGGCACGGCCTGTGCTCTGACGAGGGGAGACCGTGTCTTATGCGGTCTGATCAGAGATTATTGTGCCGAAACGACGCTGTACTGCGTGAGGGATGTCATGGTGAAGGATGCAACGGCAGTTGCCGGCGAGCCGACTGAGCTCAGGCCGCGTACTGTCGCCGACGGGCGCATCGACGTCGCGACCCTGCGCTGGACGATCGAGCATATGCATGGCGAACTCGAGGGTTCGGCGGAGTTAGGCCGGGTGCGCAATGCACTCGCCATTGCACTTTTGGAGCTCGATCGGGCTGATCGCCAGCGCGTGGCGATCGTCACCGACGATCTCGGCTGGTCGAATTTCTTCCCCTGGACGCGCAAGCGCTAACTTACCGCGCCCCAACTCTCCTCAGTTCCAACGGCGTCAACCGTTCGCCAATGAGACGATGCGTGCCAGAACGGCACTCTCGGCGCGCGCCAGTTCATCCAGAATGGTGAAGTGGTTGGCATTTGGCACCACGACGCACTCGGCCTTGACGCCGGCGGCGCTCCAGGCGGCCGTGAGCGCCAGACTCTGGCGAATGAACTCCTGACTTTCATCACCACCGACCGCCGCGACCATGGTTGCCGAGGGCGGCGGCTTGCGCCCTGTGATGGCATTCGCGGCACGTGCGCTCGCGCTGTCGAGTTTCAAGGCATCGTTGAGCGAGGTCGTGATCAGCGGCTCGGGATCGAAGGCGCCGCTCAACGCATAGGCCGCGCGCACAAGATCATGCGGCACATCACCGACCGTGCTCCATTCGGTCGCCAGCATCGTCGCTGCCAGATGGCCGCCGGCGGAGTGACCGACGACCACGGGGCGCTTCTTCGTGCGCTGGAAGAGCGTCTTCAGGCACTGGCGGATATCGGCCGTGATCGCCGCGACCGTCGCGGCGGGCGCGAGCGAGTAGGAGGGCAGCGCGACATCGATGCCGCGCTGATTGAGCTCCTTCGCGATGAAGCTCTGCGCTTTGCGGTCGCCGCGCTGCCAGTATCCGACATGGATATAGACGACGAGCGGGGCATTGGCGGCGCCGCGTGCGCGGAAGAGGTCATAGCGGTTGCGTTCGCCCGGCCCATAGGTCTGATCGGCGAGGAGGTCGGCCTCGTTGCGCCAGGCTTCCGAGGCCGCATTCCAGCGGGCGGCGATGGCCTCGTTCTCGGGCACGCGACGGCGATTGTTGTACTCGGCCTCGTAGTCGATCTTCGTCATGGCGCGTTCATTCCATTTTTCGGTGCGCGGTGCGGCTGAGATCACACTTCCCACACGCAGCCAACTGTGCAAGTTTCATTCGCGGGACACCGCTCCGCAATCCAGGCACGCGCATCGCCGCCCCTGCCGCTTCCTTCGTGTGATGCGATGAGCACCTCTCCCATTCAGCGCGTGACGTTCGGCCGTGCGGCACCCGGCATTTCGGTGCGGGATATCCAGGCCGCGTATACTTTCTACTCCAGTGTGTTCGGCTTCCAGAAGGTTTTCGAGAACGGTGATCCCGTGGGGTTCATGGTTCTGAAGAAGGACGGCGCCGAGATCCACCTCAACCAGTACCGCGATCACAAGCCGACCACAGTGAACGTCTTCCATATGTTCGTCGATGATGTGAACGCGCTTTATGAAATCTGCGAGCGCGCCGGCGTGCGGATCATCAAATCGTTGAAGGACAAGGATTACGGTCAGCGCGCCTTCGTGTGCGCGGATCCGGATGGCAATCGCATCGATGTGGGCCAGCGCAGGTGAGTAAGCAGCCCGATCCGCATCCTGCATCCGCGTCGATCATGGGCCTCTACGAGCGCCATGCTGCGTCCTACGACGCCGATCGCGGGCGCGCGCTGTTCGAGCGCGGATGGCTCGAGCGCTTTCGCGCGGCGATGCCGCCGGGTGCTTCGGTGCTCGATATCGGTTGCGGATCGGGCGAGCCCATGGCGCGCTATCTCATCGAGCACGGTCATGCCGTGACCGGCGTGGATGGCGCGCCGTCACTCATCCGTATTTGCGCGGAGCGATTTCCCGATCATACGTGGGTCGTCGGTGACATGCGCCATCTCGATCTCGGCGCGCAGTTCGGCGGCATCCTTGCCTGGGACAGTTTCTTTCATCTGACCGCCGAGGATCAGCGCGCGATGTTCGCCGTTTTCCGCGCGCACGCAGCCCCCGGCGCGGCACTCATGTTCACAAGCGGGCCCGCGCATGGCGAGGCGATCGGCACGTATGGCGGCGAGCCGCTCTATCACGCGAGCCTGGATGCGGGAGAGTACGCGGCGCTGCTCGACGGGCACGGCTTCGAGATCCTCACGCACGTGGTCGAGGATGCAACGTGCGGCGGTCATACGGTCTGGCTGGCGCGGCAGGGGCATCAGGGCAACACGCAAACTTGAGTCGTCCTTCGTCCACACTTCGAGCTGATCGTGCATAACCGCGAGAGATGTGCGGCGCTGCGGTGAGCCAACCGCTATGAAGGTCGCACGGGAGCTGGCTGGCGCTGGCGTGGCGGGGTGTCAGGCCGACGGCATATGCCTCGGGACGCCGGCCAGCTCTCCAAAATCCTCATAATTCCCGAGCTTGAAATGACTTGCGGCCGTGCTGCCTGCGCGGCACGATTGCGTCCCGCCGGACCCTGTGTCCCAAAATTCTCGAGGAAGCGCACACCATGAAGCTGATGTCGTCGCCCATGTCACCCTACGGGCGCAAAGTGAAGATCGCCGCGGGCATGAAGGACCTGACGGGCAAGATCGAGCTCCTGCCGATCGATACGAACAAGGGCGATGATGCGCTCAACAAGCTGAACCCGCTCGGCAAGATCCCCTGCCTCATCACGGATGAGGGTACGGCGATCTTCGACAGCCACGTCATCTGCGAATATTTCGACACGCTTAGCGCATCGCCCGTGCTCTTTCCGAAGAACGGGCCTGAGCGCTTTCGTACGCTGACGCTCGGTGCGCTCGCGGACGGCATTCTCGATGCGGCGCTCCTGCTCGTCTATGAAGGACGCTTCCGCCCCGAGGAGATGAGGGTGCAGGGCTGGATCGATCGCCAGCAGGCGAAGGTCGATCGTGCGCTCGCGCTCCTCGAAGCCTCGCCGCCCGCCTGGAAAGGCAGCCCCGACTATGGCCATCTGACGCTCGCCTGCGCGCTCGGCTATCTCGATTTCCGCCATGGCGGGAAGTGGCGCGCGGGCCATCCGAAGCTCGTGAAGTGGCTCGATGAGTTCGCAGCCGCCGTGCCGGCCTTCGAGGCGACCCGGCCCCAATGAGTGCGTAGTGTCGAGTGCGTAGCATAAGGAGGATGCGATGATCACTGCGATCGTGCGTTTCAAGCTTCCACCGACCGTGAAGCTCGACGATGCCGCCGAGCTCTTCAAGGGATCGGCGCCCAAGTATCGGGCGCTGCCCGGTCTCGTGCGGAAGTACTACCTCTACAATGAGAGCGGCATCGGTGGCGGCGTGTACCTCTGGGAGAGCCGCGCGGCTGCCGATCGCGTTTACACCGCCGAATGGAAGAAGATGATCGCCGACCGCTATGGCGCGGAGCCGGAGATCACCTATTACGACACGCCGGTGGTGGTCGATAACACCATCGACCAGATCCAGGTCGACGCGGCGGAGTAGGCGCGGCCCGGGCGTGCGGGACGCCATTTAACGGCTTGTTAAGTGATTCCCCGGTAGTGTGATCCTCATGCCGGGTCGCTTGCCCGTGCGCTGCCGGAAATGGCTGGCTGCATGTGCATAGCGGACGCAGGATGCCATCGGGGGATGGGTTTCCTGCGCCGGCAATGAGATCGGTGGGTCGGTGCCCAAGCCCAATTGCCAGGGCGCCTGCCTGCCTGTGAGATGAGCCGAGGCGATGCGCCCGCGCTCAATGAGAAGGCGCCGAGCGGAGGGGGAGCCCTCGCGCGCCGTCAGATCGATGGTCAGTACCGGGCATTGCTGACGACAGATAGAGGCCGCAAGGCCCGGCCGGGTGCGCGTGCACTTGGCCGTTGCGAGGCGGGCGCCCGGGCCCGCCTCGCTGCTTTTGCAGCGCAGGTGGGCCCAAACTATCCATGCGCCCGCCTCGCTGCTTTTGCAGCGCATCAGCAGATCGAGGTGAGCAGCCCCCGCTCGGCCCCAGCGGCCGAACCTGTCAACGATATTCATGCCCGCACCATGGTAACGCCCTATTCGGCACACTATGTTCGTGTGCGGAGGTACGGCCATGCGCGGGTTGTTGATCGGGTGCGTTGTTGCGGCAACGGCGGGCTTCATGCCGCTTGCTGCGGTTGCGGAGCCGTCACGCGATGGCATCGCGGAAGTCTTGCGCAAGCAGGGCGCCCAGCCGGGCAGTGGCGTCACGCGCGTCCAAGGTACGCCCGGCCGTAGTCCAACGCCGCAAGCGCCGCCCGCGGCGCAGCCCTCCGAACCACCACCGGCCGAAGCGCAGCCGCGTGATCCGCGCGAAGGCGATCCGCTGCACGAGCAGGCGCAGCGCCTCATGAAGGCGATCGACGCCATCCTCAATGACACCGCACGCAATCGCGGCGAGGCGCGCAAGCTGCCATCGAGCAAGGACTTCATCGTCCCGCCGCTGTGGACCGAGACGCGCGAGGACCGCGAGCGCAAGATCCGCGATCTGCTCGATGCCGCGCTCGGCATTGTGACCGACGTGCCCGTGGTCGAGAGCCAGAAGAAGATCGAAGGCCTGCGCAAGAACATCCAGGATATCGAGGATCGCATCGTCAAGCTGCGCGAGAAGCAGATCACGGCGCCGAAGAGTGCGCTCATTCCGGGCGTGACGGCGGACACGGTCGACAGTCTCGAGCGTGATATCGCGGACTCGAAGACGCGCATCGATCTCAATCGCGATCAGATCGCCGCGACCAAGGAGGAGATCCGCACGGCGCTCGCCAAGAGCGGCATCGAGCTTGGCAACGAGCAGCTCGATATGCTGCTTGACGGTGTGCTCTCGGGCGACATCGTGCGGCTCGTCGCTGTGTTCAACTCGGCGAAGCTCATCGACGGTCAGCTCGGCAAGCTGATGGCGGCGTCTGGCGAGAACATCGGCGCGGCGCGGAAATACTTTGCCATGCACGCGGCGCTCTTCGCGATCCTCGTGCACGCCCAGGATTCCATGGTCAACAAGATCGACAAGCAGTACCTGCCGAAGCTCGAAGCCATCGTGAAGGACGTCGAGGCCGCGCGCGCCAAGACCAACCAGCTCCTGCGTGCCGAGAACCGCCCCGATCAGCGCCGCGCGCTCGAAGCGAACCGCGAGAGCCAGCGCCTCGCCGAGGAAGCCGCCAAGGGGTATCGGCGCTATCTGCTGCAGCAGCGCGAGCAGATTGCCCGTGCCCGCTCCCGCGCCGTGCATGATCTCAGGATTGCTGACAACACTTACGAGACGGTGGAAGCGAGCTTCCAGCTGCGGGTTCTCATGCGCGAGAGCGCGACGACCTTTGAGGCCATCCAAAAGCTCGAGGCGCCCACATTCGAGCAGATCTTCCGGAATGAGGAACTGCGGCGCGAGTTCGAGAGTCTTACTCGAAAGCTCGATCAGCCAACGAGTTGAGGCGCCAGCGGACATTCCGCACTCAGGGTGCCCCGAGTCGGCATTCAGGGTTACGCACTCGGACGCATCCTGATACATTGAGCGCGGAAATTCGGCCTACGCGACGCGCGCCGCGGCCACTGTCCATGTAAAGGAGGCATCCATGGCCCAGACACCCTTCGAGTTCCCTCAGCAGATGCGTGAACTCGCAGAGAAGAATGTCGAGCAGGCCCGCGCGACGTACGGCCAGTTCCTGGATGCCATGACGCAAGCCGTCGGCATGTGGACGAAAGGTTTGCCGTCCAATGAGCTGACGAGCGGTTTCCAGGCCGTGCAGGATCGGGCCGTGGGCTTCGCCAAGGAGAACGCCGAGGCGAGTTTTGCGCTCGCGAGCGACCTCGCATCGGCCAAGGATGTTCAGCAGGTGTTCGCGCTGCAGACCCAGTTTGCGCAGGCCCAGATCCAAGCCTACGCCAAGCAGGCGCAGGAGCTCGGCATGATGATGACCGAAGCCATGCAGAACATGACGCCGCGCCGCTAGCTGCATTTCCCGATCGCGTAGTTCACGTTCGAGACGGCGTCGCAAGCGCGGCATCTGCTCGAGCGCTGATGTCATTTGAAATCGCCTCCGCCGATCCGATCGAACCTTTTGCCGCCATGGCGCGACGAAAGGAGCGAGACCTGGATCTGGAGGGGTACATGCACAGGCTGCCGGAGCCGCAAAGCCATCGCTACGAGGCGCTGCTCGAGCACTTTTTTCTTCGCCTGCCGGCAGCTGCGCGCGAGGCGAATTGCGCGGCGCATTTCGATTGTCACGAATTCGTCGCGCGCACCGACGAGATCGCGCCGCTCTTCGCGCACGTCATGAACCGGTCCGGAATGGACCTCATCCGCTTCAGCAACGATCAGATTGGCATCGGCCTCATGGGGCTCTTTTCCATGCGGTGGTCGTCGTTCGGCTATCGGCTGGCAAACTCGCCCGTGCACCGGCAGAACAATGAGACCGTACCGCTGGCGGATCAGTGCGCGGCCATTGCCTCGGTCGAGGTGCTCTATGCGGAGTGCCTGACGCCGCGCGCGGTGCCCGCTCCCGGTCTGCAGCACGATGCGGCGGGGCCGCTCGGCACCTTCACATACATGCTCTGGGATGCGTCACCGCTCGGCTATTGGCGTGGCGCCGGCCCCAAGGACCAGCGTGTGGCAACGTTTCTCGATGTGCTCGCCGCGGCACTGCGCTCACCGAACCCGGTCTGCGTCCGGAGCGCACTGCACGGCCTCGGCCATCTCGAAGGTGCCGCGGCAGAGCCCCGCCGCCGCATTGTCGAGGACTTTCTTGCCGAGCGGCGGTCCGGTCTCGATCCAGGTCTCGCGCGCTACGCCGTGGCCGCCGCGCGCGGGGCGATTTGAGAGACCAACATCATAATGAATTCCACTCCCCCTTGTGGGGAGGGGTTAGGGGTGGGGGAATCCCACCGCAAGCGTTCTGCAATCTGATCGGCTCAAGCCGCCCATTCACCTTTGCGGAAGACCGGCACGCGACGGCCATCGGCGTGGACGCCATCTATGTCGACCTTGTCGGAGCCGATCATCCAGTCGATGTGAATGAAGCTCTTGTTGCCGCCCTGCTCGGCGATCTGCTCAGGGCTCAGCTTGGCGCCATCGAGAAAGCACTTCGAGTAGCACTGGCCGAGCGCGATGTGGCAGGCCGCGTTTTCGTCGAACAGCGTGTTGTAGAAGAGGAGCCCGCTCTTCGAGATTGGCGAGGAGTGCGGCACGAGCGCTACTTCGCCGAGACGGCGCGCGCCTTCGTCCGTGTCGAGCACCTTGTTGAGCACCTGCTCCCCTTTCGAGGCCTTGGCCTCGACGATGCGGCCTTCCTCGAAGCGCACGGCGATGTTGTCGATGAGCGTGCCCTGATAGGAGAGCGGTTTCGTGCTCGATACATGTCCGCTGACGCGGCGGGCGTGGGGCGTCGTGAACACTTCTTCCGTCGGGATGTTCGGATTGCACGTGATGCCGTTTTTTGCCGTCGAGGAGCCGCCCTGCCATTCATGACCATCGGCGAGGCCGATCGTGAGATCCGTACCCGGCCCCGTGAAATGGAGCGCCGAGAAGCTCTGGCCGTTCAGCCATGCCGTGCGGCTTTGCAGCGCCGCGTTGTGCTTTGCCCAGGCGCCGACGGGGTCGCTACCATCGACGCGCGAAGCCGCGAAGATCGCATCGGCGAGCTTGTTGACGGCTACCTCCTCCGCGTCATCGGGAAAGACGAGCTTCGCCCACGACGGGCCGGGATAAGCGACGATGTTCCAGTTGATGTCGAAGCCGACGATCTTCTCGAGGGCCGGCTGATAGGCCATGGAGTTCGCCTTGCTCGCGCGCGCCACCTTGGCGGGATCCTCGCCGGCGAGCAGCATGGGATTGTCGCCGACGATGGCGAGGCGCGCCGTGTTGTTGTCGAAGGCTTTGCCGATGCCCTCATAGAGCCAGCTCGCCGCGCGATCGAAGCTCGCATCGGACGCATTGCGATAGCGCGCGAGGGTGATCTCCTCATCGGAGAGCATAGGCGTGACGAGACCCGCGCCGGCCTTGTAGGCGTGCTCCGCTATGCGGCGCACAAGCGGGAGCGCGGAAACCGGCGCGGTGAGGAAGAGATCCTGCCCGGGCTGAAGCTGCAGCCCGACCTTGATGGCGACCTCGGCGAGGCGGTCCAGCTTGACGGGATCGATGGCGGTGATGTCGTTTCGCGGATGCGTGGGCATGACAGTGACCTGACGTGTTGGAATGCTGGGTTACAGCGGGTCAAATCGGTTGGGACCAGCATACACATTTGTGCCGCAGGCATCCGCCGTCTGCGGCAATCGGCCCACAGGGGCGTGGGCGCTTTCAGCGTGCCCCTGGCCAACCTGGCGGCGGGTTAGCGAGCCTGGGAGGGAGGGGCGCCGATAATGTGCCGGCGGTTGCTGCTGGGGTAGCCTGCGGAAGGCGCGCGCGCGTACCATTCGATGGCCTCATTCAGCTCCGAGGTCTTGAATTCCGCGCGATCGAAGACGCTTCAAGGGGAGTGTGCCATGCCGTTTGAAGGACAATGCCACTGTGGTGCGGTGAGCTTCGCCGTCGATGCCGATCCGCCGACGAGCGCGCTGAGCTGCAATTGCTCGCATTGCCGAGCCAAGGGCTTTCTGCTCGCCTTCTTTCCGGCGGCGCAGTTCACGTTGAAGAGTGGCGCGGATGTGCTCCAGAGCTACACGTTCAACACGCACAAGATCGAGCATCAGTTTTGCGGGAAATGCGGGGTGCAGGCCTTTGCCTACGGTGTGGGCCCGGATGGCCCGAGCGTGCGCGCCGTCAATCTCCGCTCCGTGCTCTCCATCGATCTCGACAGTCTCGACATTCAGAAAGTCGATGGTGCCAGCGTTTGAGGGCGCTCAATCCTCATCATCCTCGTCGTCTTCAGGCGGATCGCTGAATTCGACGCCCATTGCGGCGCCGCGCCTCCACGCGACTTTTGCCGGATGCGTTCTGCCGGAATGCACATCGAGCAGATCGAATTCCTGTGGGATACCGACCGTCGTCGGGACTTCGAGGCGGGCTCCCGCTACCGTCAAATTGCGGATGACACAGTCGACGACGGATGCGCCGTCGCCGAAGATGATCTTGCCGCTTTTGAGAACGCGCTGCCGCCGTATGATACGCTTTTCTTCCTCCATTCAAGGGATATACGTGCGGCGCTGCCTTCGGTTCCGGACAGTCCGTCCGGCCGGTAAAGCCGGGCTTGAGGCGCGCGCGACACTTGTTTGACACTTGTAAGGAGCACCACTAGCGTGCCCCAAAAGCGAGGCGATCGAGCGCCTCGGGAAGGATTCCCGATGACCGACACGTCGAGCGCCGACGGCGCAAGCGGCCAAGCGTTGCACTTCATCTACTTCGCCGATCCCATGTGCTCGTGGTGCTATGGGTTCGCGCCGGTGATCCGCGCGCTCGCGGATCGGTTCGAGGCCCGCCTGCCTGTCCGCATGGTCATGGGCGGTCTCAGGGCGGGCAACACCAAGGCGATGACCGAGAAGGACCGCGAGTACATTCGTGGCGCCTGGACACGCGTCGGCGAAGCGTCCGGCCAGCCATTCGACTTCGCGTTTTTCGATCGCGAGAACTTCGTTTACGACACGGAGCCTGCCTGCCGCGCCGTCGTCACCATGCGGCGGCTTGCGCCTGAGAACGCACTGGCGTTCAAGGCTCGGGTCTCGCGCGCCTTCTATGGCGAGAACCGCGACACGACCGACGCGAAGGTGCTCGCCGCTCTCGCGCCGGAGTTCGGCATTGATGCCGAACGCTTCGAGCTCGAGATGCTCTCGGCCGATGCGCGCAATGAAACCTTCCGTGATTTTCTGACGAGCCAGCAGGCCGGTGTGCAGGGCTTTCCGCTGCTCGCGGCCGGCACAGAGGCAGGCGGCTACGCGCTCGTCACGAGCGGCTTCAGAACGCTCGACGGTCTGCCCGAAGCCATCGAGTCCTGGCTCGAAGCCGGTGCTCCCATCAAGCCGGCAACGCCCGAGTCCTGATCCCAAACGAAAGATCATCGATCATGAGCAAGCAGTCTCCTGCCAGCAGTTCGCTGCCCGTCAGCCGTTTCCCAGTGCCGAAGCTCAAGGACCTGCCGGCGGACATTCGCGAGCGCATCGAGACGGTGCAGGAGAAGTCGGGTTTCATTCCGAACGTGTTCCTCGTGCTCGCACATCGGCCCGAGGAATTCCGCGCCTTCATGGCCTATCACGATACACTCATGGACAAGTCCGAGGGACTGACCAAGGCCGAGCGTGAGATGATCGTCGTTGCAACGAGTGCGGCGAACCAGTGCCAGTATTGTGTGATTGCGCACGGGGCGATCCTGCGCATTCGCGCGAAGAACCCGCTGGTCGCCGATCAGATCGCGATCAACTACCGCAAGGCGGACATCACACCGCGTCAGCGCGCCATGCTGGACTTTGCGATGAAGGTGGCGCTCGAGGCGCAGACGGTCGGAGATGATGACTTCAAGGCGCTGAAGAAGCAGGACTTCAGCGACGACGAGGTTTGGGATATCGGCGCGATCGCGGCGTTCTTCGCGCTCTCGAACCGTATGGCCAACCTGACCGCCATGCGCCCGAACGACGAGTTCTACAAGATCGGGCGATAGAACTTCCCCTTCTCGCCGTGCGCGGGGAGAGGGAAAAGTTGGGCGCTACTACGAATTCACCAGCGCCCAAAGACCGTATCGCGCCAGTCGCGATATTCGCGCGGGCGCTGCTGCTGAGATGGGGGCGGTGGTGCCGCGACGCGCTGCGGCGTCGGCTCGCGTACCGCCGGTGCTCGGC
>JAEYPL010000318.1 GCA_023410905.1 Pseudomonadota bacterium | reverse complement strand
CTTCGGCCCCGTCTTCCCTTTCTTCGACTTCTCCCGCGCCTCTATGTTCTGATAGGGCTTCTCTGGCTTGCGAACGATGAAGAGAACTTCCTCATCTTCGGGGATGTGCCGGAAGACGGATGCGGCTGCGTTGGCGAGCGCAGAGCGGTTCTTATTTTCGCGATGCTCTGCCCTTCCCGCCGCATGGTCCCAATAGTGGATGGCCAGCCCGTCATAGCGTTTCTCGCCACTCTCCAGCGGAATGACGCGGCCTCTACCCTTGTTCCACTCCCGCATCAGGCAACGCAAATTGCCGGATGCGTCGGTGACGAGAAGTGGCGTGAAGGCGTCCGGAAGAATTTCCTCATAGTGTAGGACCGCATTGCCGTCGTAGTCGTGATGGACGGCGAGGCCCTGCCACTGAAGCTCCAGAAGAGTGCGGAACGTCGGGTTATCGAAGAACTTCCACTTCATCTCCCCAACCGCGACCGCGCTGGATAGGTCTATCCCGCTATCGAAGGCGGGAACCTCGGTTGGCTCGCCCGCTGTAAGAGAATCGCGCCAGCGTTCGATGATGTCGGCCTGCTTAGTGAAGCCGGCCTCTTTCATCTGCCCGACAACCGTATAGATGTCCGGCGCGCGTAGGACCTGCGTGCGGGCTGGAAGGATGGTCTCATCCCAGATGCGCACGCGGCGCGGCTTGCCGTCGTAGAGCCAGATATCGTCCAACGAAGAGCCGATATGCAGGCTTTTTCGGAAGGCGACAACGGACAGCAGCTTGGCTTGAGTGGCGATCACCACGCGCGCCTGCTGATGCTCGCTGTCCCACTTCCCATTCGCCTTGAACCGGCCGCGCCCAAGCATACGAAGCGCGTCGTTCTCGGCTTTGGTGCCGACAAGCACGCTGATGTCGTCTTGCGCCAGCCCGCTATCGAGAAGGGCGTGGGCGAGCCTTCCGACCTGATTGAGGTGCGCGAGGAAGACGATGACGCCGCAGTCGGCATAACGCGGATCGCGCGTGAGCTGCACGATGCTCTCGATGATCGTCTCAGTCTTACCCGCGCCGGGCGGTGCCCAGCTCAGATAGGTGCCGTCTTCGGCCGTTCCGGCTGCCATCTTTTCAACAGTGTCGGCAATCGCGGTAAGCGCTGCCCAATTGCGCGGCGAAGGGTTGTGGCCCCATTCGGGTTTAGAGAAGCGTTGCCTCAGCTCTCGCTCTACGCGATCGACAAACGAAGGGCGGGTGCGGTTACTCATCGGCCGCCCTCCGTTGCAATTCCGATGATGGTGATCAGGGCGCACGCCCAAATGGCCACCTTGGTCATGTGATAGCGCCACCAACCAAACTCGATCATCCGCTCCGCGCGGACGCTCTTCCGTTCCCTCCAGGCATCACCGATCTCGCGCATGAGGCTGGGGCCGACCAGCGCGAGGGTCATAACGAGTACGCAAAACCAGAACAAAGCAGCGGCAGACATGGGGTGTCCCTCTCAGGTTGTGGTTAGCGGGTGTGCTTGCGGCGCACCCTTGGGGTCGGGGCTTCCGGCGCGCGCATATGCGGCTTGCCCAGGCGGATACGGTCGCGGGCGCGCCGATCCTCCCAAGCGTTCCAAGCCGCTTCGGTCAGATAGAGCCGGTTGCTGATCCTAATCAGCTCCGGCGCCTGCCCCGTGCGCTGCCATTCCATCGTGATCGTGTTCACGCTTACCCCGACCTCTTCGGCGAAGCGGCGGATGGGGATCAGCTCTCTAAGGTCGTGTTCCATCTGATTAGTCCGCAGGCTGCTCTATGGCCCCAATTTAGAGGTCATTACATGCTCATTAATGTAAGGAGATAAATCCTTGATTTCAAGGGTCTAATAGTCTCACCTCTTGCTGATAATCCGTAAGAGTCCTATATGTGCGTTTAAACGCGATCAGCAGGACCCTTTAGATGCCTCGAAATCACCAGAACGAAGCCCGCATACCGAGACGCAGCTCCCGCCCTTCTGAGGGGCCGCTCCATCCCCGAGGGGTGGCGGTTGAGCGCGACCTAGCAGCCGCGAGCCCCAGGGTGTCTGACCAGAATGGGGTTCCGGCGGCTGTCCCGCACGTCGATCTACTTCTGACCGAGGTGCACGAAAGCATCGAGCGGCTGCGCGAGGCGCACGCCGCGATGACAGTGCTTCGTGAGCGCGTAGAGGCTGAGAGTGCATGGCTGGCGGGTGTCTTCGCCGCAGTAGAGGGCGCGCCGAAATGATCACGGGCAGCAAGCAACCGCACGATGTCGGGTTAGACGAGGCGGCGGACATGCTCGCGGAGCTGGGTGTCCTGGCTGAAGACAGCCGGAAGATTTTGAAGGAACAACTCAGCTTTCAAAACATAGATGATCATCTTCGCTGGCTGAAGATGCTTGCGTTTGCCTTGGGTCAACTCGCGGACGTGGCACGGGCGCATATCAACACGGATAATGAGCATGGCACGAAACACTAAATCAGCATCCGCGCGCGCTGCCTCCGAATTCGGGACAACCGATTGGGAGTCCGAATTCGAGAACAACCCGCAGTCGCCGCGCAGCGCAGACCGTGACTTCACCCGTGATCAGGCGCACGAAGAACTCGGCCGCAGAATAGCACGAGGCGAGCTGCGCCCTTTGAACGGGCGCGAAGAGATCAAGTCGGACTGGATGACCGATGATCCGGTTTGGCGCGAATTTAATGGGCCCGCACCGGCTGGCCCGACGTTCGCCGAGCGACTCGAGTTGAACCGTGAATACAGCCAGCAGATCGAGAACATCTTCAGCTCGCCTGGGTCACAGGTGCGGCCTGAGCCGGAGAAGCCGGTTACGGTCGAAGGGCGGCCGGTCACCGGGGCCGAATATGCCGAGCTACTTTGGACAGAGTTCCGCCAAGCGTTTCCTGATCAGGCCAAGGACGCAAACGCAGTTGAGCGAGCGGCCAAGAAAATCATCTCCGCAGGCGGCCTAAATCCAGACGATCGCACTGGTTTCTATCATCGGGTAGCGCGGGAGCTTGGTCGTGGCTGATCCTCCCTTCAAGAAACCGCTGACGGCCGCGCAGATCAAAGCGCGCGAGATTGCGAAGACGAAATCGGCCGCGCGATCGAAAGCCACGGCACAGAAGAAGGCTGAGCTGAACCGCAACCTCTCCGAGTTGAGCGTCGCGGAACGCATCTGCAGGCTGACGCCGAAGCTGCGCAACGGGAAGGTCATCCTCAGCGACGGGATGCCCGCTCTGCTTAAGGTCGATTGGAAAACCGAGGCCCTGATTGCGCAGTACGGGACCGGAGAGTTTTGGCGCGTCGATCACCTTCTCCGACCGTATGAGCGCGCAGATAAGCAGCAGATCATCCGTGCCGGTTTCGAAAAGCCGCATCAGGTGCCGATCGTCTTTCGACGGCGCGCGAATGAGCTTCAGAAGCGCGTTGATCGCGAGGCGGCGACGATAGAGACGGAGGCGACGTAAATGAGCGTTCTGGGATATGCGAGGCTCGACAACGACTCAGCGGTTCAGCGCCGTGAGATGCGGAACCTGATCAAGGACTATGCGCTCTCGATCGGCCTCGAAAAGTTCAACGGGGACTTCGTCTTCGAGGACGGCTGCGACATCACCGAGTCCCTGGAGCAGAGGCCGGGGTTCCGCGCTTGCCGCGACGTCCTCCATCCAGGCGATACGCTGATCGTGCCCTTCCTGGGATCGATCTGCGGTCATCCGTCTAGCTTCGAAAAGTTCCTGAAGCATTGTCTCGCCCGCGATATCCGCGTCTTCTGCCTTGAGACGCGCTCCGATCTCACTGCGACTGTCGGCGCCATCGGTCCGCTGTTGCGCGTCTACGCGCAGTGGGAGAGTCGGCTTATTGCTGCTGAGCAGAAATTGGCCGATCGCGACGAGCTGCACGAAGCGGCTTTAGCCGAGTACTCGAAGATGGCTGTTGAGGCAGCCGTGCATCGCTTGATGAAGGCCGACATCGCAGGCGCCCTCTCAGAGGCGATGAAGCAGGCGACGGCGCAGGCTGGCATCTACGCCTCGCGCGAGAGGCGGCCGACCTACCGCGAGACCGTATCGAAGCGCACAATCGAACACCTTGAGAAAACCAATCCCGGAATCCTCGATCAGCCGTTCCCCGGCTGATTGGGGAGTGAGACGCAGGCGGGCAAACGGAAGCGAGGGGCCTTTTTAGGAGATAGGTCATGGACGACTCGAAGAACCCCTTCGCTTCAGCAGCAGCCGCAACAGCTACGCCGCGCTTCCACACGCCGCAGCCCGGCACCGTGTTCGGCTTGTTCGATAATTTCCGAGGCGCTCCGACACAGCAGGAATACGAAGCTGGTGAAGCGCGCAGCATCCGAGATGAGCAGCGCGCAGTCGCAGCGGGGGAGCGCGAAGCCCTCTCCGAGATCGTAGGGCTGATCAACGAGACGCGTGCTGCGAACCCCGGCGCACCGAGCCACATTCTGTCCAAGCAGATTTTCGGCTCGGAAAAGTTCACCCGGAATGCGCTCCGCATTCCCGCGAACAAGATGACTCCGTTCATCAACGACATTCTCGGCATGATCGCCACTCCTGAAGCTACGAAGCCGACCGTCCTTAGCGAAGGTCAGGCGGCATTCGATTCGAAGACAGGGCAGCAGCTCTTCAACAATCCAAAAGCTGCGGAGCCCGATCCATATACGAAGGAAGCGAGGGTTGCGGCTGCGCGGCAAGGCGTCGGGCAGATGGACAAGCTGGCTGAAGCCGGTGCGCAGGCTCGCGTCGATGCAATCGCGCTGGATGAGTTGGATAACCTGATCGGGACCGCGACAAAGAGTGGCCGTGTCGCAACCGGTATGGGTGCAGCGCTCAAGGGCTATCTGGGAAGGGTCGGCATCGCCGTTGAAGGGACGGATGACGTACAGAGCCTAGAAGCGCTGATCGATCGGATGGTGCCGGCCGCCCGCCAAGGCCTTCCCGGCGCAGCATCCGATCGCGACGTGCAGATGTTCCGCAGCAGCCTGCCGAGCTTGACACGTACTCCAGAGGGCAACCGTGAGATCGTGAAGCGGTTGCGTGCCCTGAACAACCACGCCCTCAAGCAGGCCGATGTTGCCGAACAAATCTTCTCCGGTGAGCTGACCCTCCCCCAGGGCTTCGCCAAGCTGCGCGGAATGCGTCCGCCACTTGAAGGTTTCAAACCTGCCGCACAGAGCGACCCCAGCCTGACCAGTCCGAAATTGCAGGCGGCACCCGTTATGCGCATTCGCCGCGCTAAGGGCGGCGGTCTTGAGGAGTACTCAGAATGACCACGGTCGAATTCGAGGGTCGCACCTATGAGTTCGACCCTGGCATCACGAAGGACGAGATTTTCGCCTTCCTCGATAAGCCAAGCCGCGCCGCTCAGCAGCCTTCGCCACCGGCAAGGGTGCCGGGAGCCGCAGGCATGTTGAATTGGGCCGCACGCAACCCCCAGGAAGCGCTCGACACCCTGGGGACCGGTCTCGGCGCTACAGCTGGAATGGCTGCCCCCGGCGGTCCTGCTGTCCAGATACCGGCTGCTGGTGCCGGTGCAGCTACCGGCAAACAGGTCGCGCGCAAGATAGGGCAATGGGCTCGCTTCGCCGGCGCAACCGAGCCGACCGGAGGCGAGCTGACCCTAGATGCTCTTATGGGTGGTGCTGGTCCTGCGATCGGCGCCGTCGCTAGACCGGCTGCGCGCGCGCTGACCGGCATTACGGACGACATGGCGAAAACTGTGCTGCCCGCGCACAACAAGATCGCAGAGCACACGTTGGCGGCTGAGTCTGCGAAAGCGGCCGGGAAGGGCTCGACCGACGACATCTTCAAGGGTTATGCCGAAGCGATTTCCAAGATCAATCGCGGAGAGAGCACAAAGCTGTCTGGCGAGCTTAAAGCGAAAATCGCTGAGCTGTCGAAGGAAGCGGCGAAGGGGGCTGCGACTGAGGTCCCCAGGCGGCTAGGTGATATGAGCGCGATCGTTATGGGCATCGCGCACGGCGACCTCACATCGGCGGCCCTTCTGTTTGGTGCTGGTGCCATGGGTTCGCCCGCTCGCGTTGAGATCGCTAAGCGCATCCTCGGCGATAGGACCGCACTTAAGTGGATTGTGGATCGTACGTCTAAGGGCGTCACCCCCGCTCGGCTGCTGACCTCGCTCAGTGGACTGGCTGCTGTCGAAGGGATCACAGCCGACGCACGGCACGCCATCCGGGAGCTTCAGGGCGAGCGGAAGCCTGATACGCTCCGCCCCTCTACCCTCAGGGGTGGCAAGGCGGAGGGGGAGGGGCCGCCGCGCAGCGCTCGCTTCCGCGAGAGCAGGGCTATGCGCGATGATCGCGATGCGCTGGAGCGGATGATGGAGGGCGACGGCTAATTGCAGCCGCCCACTTCCACCGAAGCGCTCCCATTACAAAACACTAGGTGGCACAAGGTGATAGCAGCCTGTGACAGCCTCCGGCAGCCTCTGCCACCCTGTGTCACCCACTGCCACCCACTGACAGCCTCTGCCACGGTACAACTTGTCATGCTCCCGCGAATCAGTGCATTCACGGGATGTGAAATTGACCACGCGGTCAAAAAGCGTGGCGAAAAGAAAAAGCCCGACGCTTGTAGGGCGTCGGGCCGAGCTGGCAGGCTCTTGGACTTGAAGTACGGCGGTGGCTTCGCTTGGGGCCGCCGCAATACGCACATCAACGTATTGGTGATTCGTCGCCATCTGTCACTAGCGGCCCCGCTTCGGCGGGGCTTTTGCGTTTCGGGGTCGCGACGCACTTCAACGTCCTAAGATAGGGAATGACTCTATTGGGACGTTGAAATGAGTGAGCCGCGAACCGTTTCCCCGAATCCAGATTCCCGACTCCTATCGATAAGGGCTCGCTAGGCGGGAAAGCTAGCCGCCCTTGCGCGCTTGCCCCTCCAGCCATCGCCCGAGCAGGCCGCCGATCAGCGCGCCGACCAAGAAGTAGGCGAATAGCCCTCCGATCGCTTCGTCAGTCCAGTGGGAGGGGATGCCGAGCGCCACGCCCACCAAGCCCCCAGCAAGTGCAATGTGCCAAGCTCGCATTATCAATGCCCCCTCGAATCGAATTGGCTGAGTATATCTGCCCAAGCCTCAAACGCGGCGCGCATCTCCGCTTCATGCCGATGCAGGTCGTAGACGCGGGCCAACCCCTTCTTGCCGTGACCTAGGCAGAGTTCGGCGACGTTCTCCGCTACACCGAGCGCGCTCATCCGCGTCCGCATGGTCCTGCGGAAGTCGTGGAAGACGTAGCCGTCCACGCAGGCGAGGCGATCGAGCCGCGCCTTCCCCTTTGAGAAGACGGAGAGCGCGGTCCCTTTCGAGGAAGGGAAGACAAGCTCACCCTTTCCCTTCCGCTTCACTTCGCGCAGCAGGTTGGAGGCGAGGGTGGAAAGGGGGATGCGGTGGTCGATGGCGCTTTTGAAGCGGTTGGCGGGGATGGTCCAGACTGCCTGCCCTTCGCGGTCCAGCCCGCTTAGTTCCCGCCATCGCATCTCGGCCACTTCAGAGCGCCGCTGGCCGGTCACCATTAGGACGCGGACCATGGTGCCGAAGCTGCCGAGTTCGGCCGCTGCGGACCATATGCGGGCCATCTCCGTGTCATCGAGCACCCTTTGGCGGATCGGCTGGGGGCCGATCAGCAGCCGTCCACTGACGCGGTCGCAGGGCGAGTGCTCAATGAGGTCTCTGGCGCAGCACCAGTTGAAGAGGCGGCGCGAGTAGCTGAGCAGGTGGTGGGCATTGCTGAGGCTATGAGCGGATTGGGTGTCGATCGCGGTGAGCAGGTGCCGCTTGCGGACTTCGGAGAGGGTTAGGCCCGTCAGATGGGGGAGAAGTTGAAGGCGGATGACCCGCTCGACCTCCTTTTGCGTGCGGGTTCGGGAGAGGTGGCGGAACCAGAGGGTGGCGGCTTCCTCGACAAGCATTCGGTGACTCCTCGGTGAAGGAGTCGGGGCCGCCTACCCGCCACGTTTAACTCGATCTGCACTTGGCCCCCGAAGGGGGCCTCTTTCTGCCCCGAAGGGGCAGGCATCTGCCTTCTAAGCAGAGGGTCGCTGGTTCGAATCCAGCCGGGGTCGCCAAAGTTTCAGAATTTTCCCTGTGCGGAGGAGCTATCGGGTGCCGTGAGCTGCACGACACCCTTGATGCCCACCTTGACAGGCTCCGGCGCCGCCCGGGCGTCGTCGCTGCTCTCTTCTCTGCCTCAACTCATCATCCGAGCTACTTTTTGGTATTCACGATATCCGGGACGCTTGCGCCCGTTGCCGCGAGATCGTCGAAGAAGCGCCGCGCATCAAAATTTGCCGGCATGGACGCGCCACGGATCTGGAGCTCCTTGAAGAAGTCCTCCGGATCCAGGCGGTTCTGTGTGCTCGCGCCCGTCGCGCGCAGCTCCTCGAAGAACCTCTCGGGATCCAATGTCCCGGTGTTCACACCGCGGCTGGCCATATCGTTGAAGAACTTCTTGCCGTCGAAGCCTTGCGCAAATGCGGCCGGCGCAAGAACAGCCAAGCCCAGAACGCCAACAGCACAAATTCTCGCTACCTTCCTGATCATATCGGCCTCCATGCCAACTGGATCGGAACGATCCCCATACGGCCACTGTGTGATCTGCGGGCCGGGATGCACATCAGGAAGAACCCGAGTTCGCGATCAGGCCGGAGGAGAGCCTGCTCGGTGCGCGGCAATTGTCGAAGCCGCCATATCAGTACTGCCGCACAGGGGATTTGGGGGATTTCACTGATGGATCGACGCCCGGAACCAGCGACCATGCGATCGAAGGCTCGATAACGATTAACTCAAGCCATGCCCGCGACGGCCCAGTCGTTCAGGCATAGGGGGTAGTTGATATGCTCTTGCTGAATCCTCCCGACCATTTCTGCCACCGAGAACCCCACCAGATCTCCGGCTTCTCTCCTTTCAGCCCGGGTCGATCGATCACTCCGCCTCCGAAACGCGAGATCTCGCACGCGCAAAGCACAACGCGCTCACCGCAGCCGAGCGACGCAGTACTCAGTTGTCTCCACCGCGACGATCCACTGCGCCACACGTATCTGCGCAGACGCTGGCAGGCGCAGTAGGTCCGTGTGACGACGAGGCATCAAGCACAGCATGATCCCGGCCAGCGCCACGTCGTCCACCACCAGCGAAGCGGCGGGCACAGACGGCGCCCCATACCGCGCTGCTGAGACCGAGCCTCGCACATCGCACTCCGCAAATGAGTGCGAGCCTATCGGAATGCCGCTCATCGATCCGCGGAATGGCGATGTCGAGGATGACGCATCAAGCACTAAGCGGCGGTCTCTGCTCGCAATCGCAGGAAGCCTGCTCGCCGAAATCAGCCTCCCGAAGCTCATTCTCGCGTGGCTGCTGCTGCTCGTCCTGCCGGGCATCCTGCTTGGCCTTGCCCCGCTGGTCGTTTCAGGTTGGCTGGCGACGCTCTCTCGACAGTTCGCGACGCCGCTCTATGAGATCTGGCCGCTCATCGTCCTCGTTCTGGTCCTTGCAGTCGGCTACGTCGGTGGCCGCCCCATGTATAGAGCGGCCGAGCAGGCCTTCTGGTCCCTGAACTCCGTGGCCGTGCAGCCCGGATACGCGCTTTGCCGCGAAAGCCTTCGACATTTTGCCGAGCGCTTCTCCCGCCGGCGAAGCGATCCGATAGCCAGCACACGTCTGCGCGCAGTAATCGCCGCCGGAGCGGGATTGATCCTGTGTGGTGCTGCGCTCGTACTTGTCCTGCTAGCCTGGCCCGCTTCGCGCTGGCTCGGCACCGCCGGCGATCTTGCATCGCCTCACCGGCTGATCTTTCCCGCGCTCGCGAATGCACTCGTAATCGTTGGCTGCTATCTGGCCGTGGTGTCCCTCGCGTGGGGCCTCGCCGACGCAACCATGGACCAGCCGCAGGATATCGCTGCGTTCGACGCGCCGCTGCCGGAAGCACGGACATGGCGCGTTGCGCATCTGTCCGACCTCCATGTCGTTGGAGAGCGCTACGGCTTCCGGATTGAAAGCGGTCGATCGGGGCCGCGCGGCAATGGGCGGTTCGAGCGCGTGCTTGCGCGTCTTGACCAGATCCACAACGATCGACCGCTCGATATCATGCTCGTAACAGGTGACGCGACCGACGCCGGCCGCTCTGCAGAATGGGCGGAATTCCTGTCGGCGTTTGCAAAGCATCCAAATCTCGCCGAGCGCACTCTCATCGTGCCCGGCAATCATGATGTGAATGTCGTAGACCGGGCGAATCCGGCCCGCCTCGACCTGCCGCCAAGCCCCGGGCGGCGCCTCCGCCAGATGCGTGCGCTTTCGGCGATGTCTGCTGTCCAAGGCAACAGAGTGCAAGTCGTGAATGACAAGACAGGCGTACTTGGCGCCACGCTCTCCGATGCACTGGCTCGACGCGCGCCCTCCATCCGCGCCTTCGCCGATACTGGCGCGCTGCGTTTATCCATTGAACTCGCGGATCTCTGGGACGAGCTCTTCCCCATGGTGCTCCCTCCTGATAGCGATGATGGATTAGGCGTTCTCTTGATCAACTCGACAGCGGAAACGCACTTCTCTTTCACCAATGCGCTAGGACTTGTATCGAGCACCCAGACACGCAAAGTCCTGGCACTCATCGATCAGTATCCTCGCGCTCATTGGATCATCGCCGTTCATCATCATCTCGCGGAGTATCCGAAACCGGCAAAGGCGCTCTCCGAGCGCATCGGAACAGCGCTGATCAACGGCAGTTGGTTCGTCCGGCAGCTCCAGCCGACGGGCCGCCGGATTGTAGCGATGCATGGCCATCGCCACATCGACTGGATCGGTGAATGCGGCAGCGTTCGGATCGTCTCTGCGCCATCTCCGGTCATGGAGGCGACCAATGCGGAGCCCACCTGCTTCTATATTCACCACCTCGCGGCGAGTCCGCAGCGCGGCCTCTGCTTGCTGGAGCCGGAACGTATCGAGATTGCGGGCGAGTAGGATCAGTGCGTCGCGTCGATCGCCGGCGAGGCATCCGGAGAGCCAAGCAGATCGGCCACCCAGCGGCTCGATGGATGCTGTGCGCACAAGGTCAGAATGGCGATCGTGATCGGCACACCTATGAACGCACCAAACAATCCCCAAAGGAACGTCCAAAGGAACACGGAAAAGAGCACGAGGAAGGGAGATATGGCGAGCGCGCTGCCTGAGACGTGTGGCTCGACATAGCTGCCAATGACGAACTGCGCGAGGTTCAAGCAGATGAACACGATCAGCGCTTCCTGCCACGATCCGGACTGCGCCAGCGCAAACAAGGTCGGGAAGACGGTCGCGATGAAAGGCCCGATGAAGGGAATATAGTTGAGCGCAAATGCAATCACACCCCACTCGGCCGCCAATGGCAGGCCGGCAACCGAGGCGATGGCCCAGACAAGCATTCCGGTCGCCGCGCTCATCAATGTCCTGATCAGCATATAGCGGCGGAACTTAGCGGCTGTCGCGACCGCGCCGTCGAGCAGGACACGCGCAGCACTTTGGTTCGGCATTGCGCGAAGCTTTCGCTCCGTTAGACCAATCTCGAGAAGCCCGAGGATCACGTACACGATGACGACGAGCCAGAAACTGACCGTCGTGTTGAGTCGCCCGGTGACCTCCTGTGCCGTCCGGATGATCCAGCGCATGTTGAAGTGCTCGGCCCACATCCCGGCAGCCACAATGCCGTGCTGCTCCAGCCACGCGGCAGCACGAGCATAAAGCATCTGGAACCGCTCGGCGTCCGTTGCGAGCCAGCGTGCAACACGGCCAAACCCCCAGGTGATGAGCGACCCGAAACTCAGGAATATGACGGCAATGATCGCAATGACGATCGCAAGCGCCAGCATCTTCGGTATGCGAGATTGCAACCGCTTCTGCGTCGGCCACGCCAGCGCGATGATGAAGAGGGCGCAGGCTACCGGTGCAAGCACCGAGCTCGCGACATAGACGACACTGAGAACGGCTATCGCCGCGATGATCCCCGTGGACGCAAGCAGCAGCTTGTCCGCTCCCGAGCGAGGCCGCTCCTCGGGCGTAGACTTTCTCGGGACCTCGACCACTTCCGACATGACGACATCGCTAAGTTGCAGGAGACATCATGACGCCTGCTCCTGTGCTTCTGGCAGTCGCAGCAACCGCACGCCAAGGTACGACGACGCAATGATCAGCAGCGGGCTCGCCAGATTAAAGGCGGCATATGGCGCATAGTCGAACGTGGCAACACCGAGTGTCGCCGCCATGTACGCGCCGCAACTGTTCCATGGTATGAGCGCCGATGTCGGCGTCGCCGACGCTCCCACAGCGCGAGACAGTGCCACAGGTGCGAAGCCCTTCTCAGGGAAGGCCCTCTTGAACATGCGGCCCGGCAGTACGACCGCCATGTACTGATCCGCCGTCACGGCACTTGTGGTGATGACGGCACCGACCAGTGAGACTGTCAGTGCGACAGCAGACTTCGCCGCGGCGATGATAGGTCTTATCAGGCGCTCGAGCACGCCGGCTTTCTCAGCAACACCGCCGAATGCCAGCGCCGCCATCACAAGCCATATCGTGTTGAGCATGCTTGCCATACCGCCACGCGAAGCAAGCTGATCGATCGGCGCATAGCCTGTGCTCGAGCTGTACCCGCCGGCGAGGGCGAGCCAGATGCCCTTGAGAAGAGCAAGCCACTTCGGCATTCCGTCGCCAACGTGGGCAAATGCGATCACCCGTTCCGGCGCCGCATAGAGCGCGAGCAACCCACCGAACAATGCACCGGCAAATACAGCGGTGAAGGGTGGAAACTTCAACATCGCGAGAATGGCGACGACGACGAGCGGCAAAAGCAGGATCGGCGATATATGGAACGCTCGTTCGATGGCCATCATCTTCTCGGATGCATCGAATTCTCCAGGCCTGCCGAGCATCCAGAACACGATCAAGGCAATGGCGAGCGCGGCCGCTGATGTCATCGCTGTCTCGCGAACGTGATCGTAGAGATCGACACCGGCAGCCGCCGCAGCGAGATTGGCCGAGTCGGAAAGCGGTGACGCGGTATCACCAAAGTAAGCGCCGGAGATGATAGCAGCGGCCGTGATCGCGGGATTGAGCTCCATGCTGTGCGAAATACCCATGAGGCCGATACCGATCGTGCCGGCCACCGTCCACGAGCTGCCGATGCCGGCGGAAACGATGGCGCAGATCGCGGCGGCACTGACGTAGAAGTAGCTCGGATGAAGGACCTTCATTCCGTAGTAGACCATGGCTACAAGCGTGCCACTCAACGCCCATGTACCAATAAGCGCACCTACAGCGAACAGGATGAAGATGGCGCCGACACCCGAACTGACGCTCGCCACCGCTGCCTCATTGAGCGAGTCGAGCGTGTGTCCTCGGTACCGGGCAACGAGAACGGTGATCATGGTGGCGACGATCAGCGCGACCTGGATCGGCCCATTGGCTCCGGCGTCGCCGAAGAGGTAATAGGACAGTCCCA
>JAEYPL010000244.1 GCA_023410905.1 Pseudomonadota bacterium | reverse complement strand
GTGTAGGGTGTAGCCGGCAAAGGGGAGCCGTCGATGTCGAAGGGCGGGAGGGCCTGTCCGATGATGTCGAGGCTCGGAGTGGGGACGGCATGAAGTGCAATCCGTTGCGTTGGTTGCTTGGGCTCATCCCGATTCTGCTGCTCGCAGGCATCGCTGTCTTCAGCGAGCGCGAGCGTATCGAGCAGGATCTTGGGGAGCGCGCCGATAAAGTACTCAACGAGGCCGGGCTCGGGTGGGCCAGCGCCAGCTTCGACGGGCGGGACGCTGTGCTGTCCGGCCGCGCGGCGGACGAGGCCGAGCCCGGACGTGCGACCGCGACGGTCGCGCAGACCTACGGTGTGCGCATCGTGCGCAATGATGCCGGCCTGATCGACCGGGCCGAGCGCTATGACTGGTCTGCCTCGAAGCGTGAGGGGCGCGTGCGTCTCAGTGGGCTTGCGCCTAACGAGAAGACGCGCCGCGAGATCATCGGCCTTGCGCGCGGGACCTTTCCCAGCAGCGAGATCGCCGACCGGCTGACCTTGGCGCGGGGCGCGCCGGCGCTCGACATCTGGCTTGGCGGTGTCGGTTTCGCGCTCAAGCAGCTTACGCTTCTCAAATCCGGTACGATCCGGCTCGAAGGGACCGAGCTCACCATCGCCGGCGAGGCCAACGATGCAGCGAGCTATCGGGCTCTGAAGACGTCTCTGGCCAGCGGCCTGCCACCTGGCATAAGCCTCAAGGTGGACCGGCTGGAGCCGCCGATCATCGCGCCTTATGTCTGGACGGCGCGCGTCGGAGACGGGCAGCTCGAGCTGCGCGGTGCCGTTCCGAGCGAACAGGCGCGGGCGGCCCTGCTGACCACCGCCAAGGCTGATGCACCGCAGCTGCGCGCCACGGACGGTATGGCGCCTGCGCGCGGCGAGCCCGATGACTGGCTCGGCGTGGTTCAGGTTTTGCTCAGAGAGCTGTTGCGTCTCGAAGAAGGCACAATCGAACTGCGTGATCAGACGATTGCGCTCAGTGGCGTGGCGCTGCGCGAAGTAACGGCCGAGGATGTCCGCGCCAAGCTCAAGGACGAGATTCCTGGCGCTTATCGAGTGATGGAGCGCATTACCTTCCGCGAACCGACGATCAAGCCGATTGCTGCGTACCGGACCGCGCTATCGTTCGATAGCGGCGTTGCGACGCTCGTTGGCTTTGTCCCAAGTGAGAGCGCGCGTGCCGCCCTCACGAGCCTGATCGGGGCGCGCCTGTCCGGCGTGAAGATCGTGGATCAGCTCGAGCTCGGGCCTGGCGCTCCTCCGGGGTGGCAGAAGTGCCTCGATATTGGACTTGGTGCCCTGGCGAAACTCGGTGGCGGTCGTCTCGATCTGACCATACGGCGCCTCTTTGTCGAAGGCGCGACCGAGAGCGAGGCCCTTGCACGCTCACTCCCCGCCGATCTGCAGAATGCCGCCGGGCGCGACTGCGATACGGAAGTGCGTCTTGCGCTCAGGGCATCGCAGGAGCCCAATCTGCGCTGGTCCGCGCAGGCGGATGCCCAAGGCGACATTGTTCTGGAAGGGCAGGTGCCGGGGGCAGCCGTGCGCGACCAGCTCGTATCGCTCGCAGCGCGCCTCTTCGATGGGCGCAATGTCGTCGATCGCATGGAGGTGGTCGATAGCACCTCCCAGAAATGGGGGCGCGTAGCTGCGACGGGCGTCGCGCAGCTCGCGCGGCTGCGACTCGGTCGAGCGGAGATCGTCAATCAGTCTCTGCGCATCGAAGGCGAAGCGCGGGACGTGGCCGCCCAGGCTGCGATCCGCGATGCCCTCGGGCGGGAGGTGCCGGAGGGGTTTGCGGCGCGCGAGGCCATTGCCGTGCGGTCCGACGCGGTGATCGCCTCGGAAGATCTGGCGCGCCGGACAGCGGCCGAGGATGCGAGGAAGCGGGCAGCTGCGGACGCCGATGCCCGCCGCCGTGCCGAGGACGAAGCACGACGGCAGGCCGAGGAGGAAGCGCGCCGTGCGGCCGACGCCGCCGAAGCGCGCGCACGCGCCGAGCTCGAAGCAAAGCAGCGCGCCGAAGAAGATCGCCGCAAGCGTGCCGCTGAAGACGGGCGCCGCGCAGCCGAAGCCGCTGCCCGCGAACGCGCCGAGGCTGACGCGAAGCAGAAGGCGGAGGCTGAGGCCCGCAGGCGCACGGAGGAAGCAGCGCGTCAGGCACGCCAGGCCGAGGCGGCCAAGGAAACCGCGGAGCAGGTGCGCAAGGACGCAGAAGCAGAGGCGTGCCAGAAGTCGTTGCGCACGGTGTCGAGCGAGGGCGTGATCTTGTTTTCACGCGCCAGCGCCGAACTCGATCGGCGCAGTCTGCCGACCTTGCGCCGACTGGCGCAGGCCGCCGAGACCTGCCCTGATGTCACGATCGAGATCGAGGGGCACACTGATGCCGAGGGTATTGACGAACGCAATCAGCCCCTCTCTGAACGGCGCGCGCAAGCCGTTGTCGACTATCTGGCCGAGCGCGGGGTGCCCGTCGAGCGCATGAAGGCTGTCGGCTACGGTGCGTCGCGCCCAGTCGCGCCGAACGATACGCGCGAGAACATGGCCCGCAATCGCCGCATCGAGTTCACCGTCAAGGCGAAGTGATTTCGCGCGAGGATCCGTGGATGGATTACCTGCTGCAACACATGGTCTTCTACGTGGCGTGTGCCTTTCTGCTCGGCGTTTTCGTCGGCTGGGCCACCTGCCGCCGCCGCGAGGATCATTGATGTCATGAGGCGATCGGAGAGACTGGTTCGGAGTGCACTTGCATGATCGCACTGGCATGGCAGACGCTGCTCATCCTGACGGTCGCATACTTCCTCGGCTGCATTGTCGGTTGTCTCGCGCGCAAGATGGTCGGTGCTGGCCCCGTAGTAAGTGATGAGCCGCTGCTCGAGGCTGCCGTGCCGGCGCCTGCCGCACCACCTACGCCGCGCGACGTCGCGCCCCGGGGCGTTCCTGCCCCCGCCATTGTGAGCGAAGCAGCCGCACCCGCAACGCGGCCCGTGCCCGGCGCTGCGACAACGAAAGCCTTCCGCCGGGCTGACCGCGATACGCCGGAGGATCCTTCACCCGCTGAGCTGCCGTCCGAGCCGGAGCCGCCACGGCGGCCCCCGTCGAAAGTGAGCGAGGTGCCGCCACCGGTTACTGTCGCCGCGCCGATCTCAGCGGCCGACGCCGTCGCAGCGGCTGTGGCCGAGCGCATGGCAGTGCCGACGCCCCCGGTTGTGCCGGAG
>JAEYPL010000152.1 GCA_023410905.1 Pseudomonadota bacterium | reverse complement strand
GCTGGTGCCCTAGTGAGAGCGGTGGCGTGCGCTTTTGCCCTGCCGGCAATCGTCGAAATGCCGGAATCGATTCGGAAATTCAGTTCTCGTCGCGAATCCCAGTTCCGGTGACGTCTCCTCGGCCGCTCGTGCCCTGATATGCGGAATGCCCAATGGCAGTGCCGGTTTCCCTCATCTGCGTCGGACATGCCGCACTCGACCGGATCTACCGGATCGAGAGCTTTCCGCCCGAACCGACGAAGATTCGCGCGCTGGAGCACATCGAGGTGGGCGGCGGCATGGCTGCCAATGCCTCGGTTGCGGCGGCGCGGCTCGGCGCCCGGGCGGAGCTCTGGTCGCGCGTCGGCGATGATCAGGCCGGCGTTGCCATTCGGAACGGGCTCAAGGCCGACAAGGTGGACCTCCGCTATGTCCACGCCTTCGAGGAGGCGCGCTCGTCGACCTCGGCTGTCATCGTCGACAGCCAGGGCGAGCGCATGATCATCACGCAGCGCGATACCTCGATCCCAGCGGGCACCAGCTGGCTGCCGATCGAGCGCGTGAGCGAGGCCGATGCGGTTCTCTGTGACCTGCGCTGGCTCGAGGCCGTGCGGGTGGTTTTGACCCGCGCCCGGCGCGAGGGTGTGCCGACGGTGCTCGATGCCGATCTCGGTGGCCGCGAGGCACTGCCCGAGTTGCTCGGCCTGGTCGACTATGCCGTGTTCTCGGCGCCGTCGCTCCATGAATTTGCGCGCGGCATGAGCGATGCCGATGCCCTGCAGCAGGTGCTGCGCCACGGGCCGAGGCACGCGGGCGTCACGCTCGGTGCGCGCGGCTATCTCTGGGCCGAACGCGACGGAAAGACGGGGCATCAGCCGGGCTTTCGCGTCGACGTCGTCGATACGACCGGCGCTGGCGACGCTTTTCACGGTGCCTTTGCGCTTGGCGTTGCCGAAGGTATGGCCATCGAGGCCAATGTCCGGCGGGCTGCGGCCGTGGCGGCGCTGAAATGCACGCGCCTCGGCAGCCGTGCGGGCCTGCCGACGCGGAGCGAGCTCGAGCTTTTCATCGCGCTTCACGAGGGCTGAGACCCTCCGGGCGCCATCGTGGGACGGGGGCGCACATGACCGCTCAGCACACTATTGCGTTCGTCAACGACGAGCTGAAGGCGCCATTGTCCGACACGATCGCTTTCGCGCAGGAAAATGGCGTGACTGCCCTGGAGATGCGTTCGATCGAGGGCCGCAATTTCCTGGCCCTCTCGCCTGACGAGCAGCAGGACGCGGCTCGGCGGATCTCCGATGCGGGGATCAAAGTCGTCGGGCTGGCCTCTCCTCTGCTCAAATGGGCGGCGCCAGGACGTGTTGCCGGTAAATTGGGCGATCAGTTCGGCTTCGAGATCGGCTCACGCTCGCTCGGCGACATCGCGCGGCTGACCGCAGATGCCGCGCACCGGCTCGGCACGCGCAATGTGCGCATTTTCAGCTTCCTGACCCACGACGGCTTCACGCTCGCCGATCTCGATGCAGCACTGGATGAGCTGCTGGCGCTGGCGGAGCGCGAAGATCTAGTCTTCCACGTCGAGAACGAGCCCGTCTGCAACATTCAGGACGAGGTGGACCTGATGGCGCTCATGCAGGCGCGCCGCCACCCGCGCCTGAAAGCGCTGCTCGACATCGGCAATATCTACGCCAAGGGCGTCGCGCCCGAGCCCTCCCGGATGGCCGCCCTGATGCCGTTCGTCGATCATATGCATTTCAAGGACTTCTCGATTGGCGCCGGGCGTCGCCATGTCGCCGTGGGCGAGGGGGACATACCCTTTGGCGCTTTCATCGAGGCGTGCTTCGCAGCGGCCGCGGGGCGGGCGCTGACGCTTTCGGTGGAGACCCATGTCCCCGATGATCCGGTCGGGGCGACACGGCGTTCACTCGTGGGTCTCAGGCAGTTGGTGGCCGCTGCGACCGCATGAACGGGATAAGCCGGCCATGGATGGTGGACGCCTGCGCGGCGCCCCGTTAATGGTGCCCCATCTTTCCCCTTTCCGGTCCTCAATAAGTTTGGGGCACACGACCAGCAGGGACTGCGCGCATGACTGACAAGGCGAAGGGCGCCGCGCTGGCGACCCGCGAGATGGCGAACGCTATCCGGGCGCTGGCAATGGATGCCGTCGAGGCGGCGAAGTCCGGCCATCCTGGGATGCCCATGGGCATGGCCGATGTGGCGACCGTGCTGTTCGCGGAGGTGCTGAAGTACGACGCCGCCGCGCCGCGCTGGCCGGCGCGCGACCGCTTCGTGCTCTCGGCCGGTCACGGCTCGATGCTGCTCTATTCTCTCCTCCATCTCACCGGCTATCCGGGCATGAGCATCGAGGAGCTGAAGAATTTCCGTCAGCTCGGCGCCAAGACTGCCGGGCATCCCGAGCACGGTCACGCCGAGGGGATCGAAACGACGACGGGGCCGCTCGGTCAGGGCCTCGCCAACGCCGTCGGCATGGCCATTGCCGAGCGCATCTGGAATGCGCGTCATGGTGAGCTGTTCGACAACCGCACGTACGTGATCGCGGGCGACGGTTGTTTGATGGAAGGCATTTCACAGGAGGCGATCACGCTCGCTGGTCACCTCGGGCTCGGTCGCCTCATCGTGCTGTTTGATGACAACGGCATCTCGATCGACGGCCCGACCTCGCTCTCGACGAGCGAGGATCAGATCGGCCGCTTCAAGGCCGCCGGCTGGAACACGCTGGCCATCGATGGCCACGACATGGATGCGGTGCGCAAGGCGCTTGCCACCGCGCGGGGTGATGACAGCAAGCCGTGGCTGATCGCGTGCAAGACAGTGATCGGCTATGGCGCACCGAAGAAGGCTGGCACCGCCTCGACGCACGGCTCACCGCTCGGCGCGGAAGAGATTGCCGGCACGCGTGAAAAGCTCGGCTGGAAGAGTGCGCCTTTTGAGGTGCCGGCGGTCGTGCTGGCGGCATGGCGAGCTGCAGGTTCGCGCGGCCGCTCGGTCCGTGAGGCCTGGGAGCAGAAG
>JAEYPL010000140.1 GCA_023410905.1 Pseudomonadota bacterium | reverse complement strand
CTGTAGTGCAGAGGGCCTCAAGGATCCCCTCTCCCTGCTCTTGCGGGGAGAGGGTTAGGGTGAGGGGCGGGAACTTGCGCGACGTCGGCGTATGCCGCCGCCCCTCATGTCGTGCTGGAAGCACGCCCGAGGCGTGGCCTTCTCCCCGTATAGGACGGGGAGAAGGGACAGTGGCGCGCGTAGGCGCGCGGTCAGTCCGAACTCAGCAGTGCTTCGAGACGCCGCCGATCCAGCGCGGGTGGATCCTTGGGCGCTGCGAACAGCGCGGGATCGATCGGAGCGAGGGGGCGACGCACGGTCGTCCGTACTGGCTCACGCGCAGATGCAAGAGGCACCTCCGGGACAGGCGGCTGATCGCTCATACCTGCGAGCGGCAACGGCTCCAAACCGCGGTGCGCTGTCATCATCACGTCGCGCCAGATGAGGGCGGGCAATCCACCGCCGCTGATGCCGCCCATGGGACTGTTGTCGTCGTTGCCGATCCAAACACCCGCAGTCAGGTGACCGGTGAAGCCGACGAACCATGCATCGCGATTGTCTTGCGTCGTCCCTGTTTTACCGGCGGCGAGGTGGTTCGGTAATGCCGCACGCCGACCCGTACCCGAGACGATGGTCGTATGCATCATGCTGTTGAGCCTGCCGACGAGTGGGGCCGGCACGGCGATCGTCGGCGCCGATCTTCCGCGTGCATGAAGAACGACGCCGCGATCCGTGCGCACGCGGCGGATAACGTGCGGGGAGAGATTGTACCCGCCCGTCGCGAGCGTCCCGTAGGCGCCGGTCAGTTCGAGCAGCGTGACCTCGGATGTGCCGAGTGCGAGCGACGCGTCGGCGCGCAGCGTGCTGGTAATGCCGAGGCGACGCGCCATGGCGACGACGGGCTGTGTTCCGATCTGCATCTGGAGCGCCACGGCCACCGTGTTCACGGAATGCGCGAGCGCGTGGCGTACGGTCATCGGCCCCGCATTGGTGCCGCTGTCGTTGCGCGGGCTCCATCCGCCGATCGTTATCGGCCGATCCTGCACGATCGTGTCGGGTGTGATGCCCGCTTCGATGGCCGCCAGATAGAGCGCAGGCTTAAATGCGGAGCCCGGTTGGCGACGAGCGCGAACAGCGCGATTGAACTGGCTCCGCGACCACGCGCGTCCGCCGACCATGGCACGCACGCCGCCCTCCGTGTCGAGTACAACAAGGGCGGCTTCGGCGTTCTCGGCTGCGGTGCCGGCTGCGGCCAGTCGGCGCGCGATCGTCGACTGGGCATGGCGTTGGAGATCGGCGTCGATGGTCGTCTCGACGGTGATGGCGGATTGACCATGCCCCGCAAGTGGCGGCAGGCGATCGAGGACATAGTCGACGGCGAACTCGAGGCCGGTCTCCTCGCGCGGCGTGTCGGTCGCGGCGTAGGTGACCTGCTGATGCAAAGCATCCTGGTAGCCGGCTTCGCTGATGAAGCCTTCATCGCGCATGGCTGCGAGCACGAGCACGGCGCGGGTGGCCGCCAGTTCGGGGCGGCTTGCGGGCGAAAGGCGTGAGGGTGCCTTGAGCAGGCCCGCGATGATGGCCGCTTCAGGTACGGTGAGCGCGCGCGCCGACTTGGCGAAATAGCGCTGGGCGGCGGCTTCGATGCCGTAGACGCCGGCGCCGAAGTACACGCGGTTGAGATAGAGCTCCATGATGCCGGCCTTGCCGAGCCGCAGCTCCAGCCAGAGCGCAAGGACGACCTCTTCGAGCTTGCGCTCCATGGTGCGGTCGGATGTCAGGAAGAGGTTCTTGGCGAGCTGCTGCGTCAGCGTCGAGCCGCCTTGCGCGTAGCGTGCGGCGCGAAGGTTCGCCAGCATGGCACGCGCCAGGCCGCGAAAATCGAGCCCGATGTGCGAGAAGAAGCGCCGGTCCTCGATAGCGACGACAGCGTGCACGACGTGTGGCGGCAACTCGGAGAGGGGTACCGGACGCGCGGCGTTGCCCCGCTCGGCGAGAAGGGCACCATCGCGCGCTACGACACGAACCACGGGTGCCTGCGCGCGCTGGCGGAGCGAGGCGGGATCGGGAAAGCGGATCGTGTATCGGACGAACGCCGTAGCGATGAGGACCGCGGCGAGCGTCGAGAGCATCACGGTGCCGCGGATGAGGAGGCGGAGGCGCCAGCGACGCGGGCGCGCGCGTTCGGGGAGCGGGTGCGCCTCAGGTGCGCCCGGCACTGCACTGCCGTGCTCTGTTCCCCCATTCATGGCTCGACTGCCCGCGTCTGCCCCGCGAGCGGACAAGTGAGCCACAACAAGGATAATTATTGGTTAGAAGGTGCTCCGCGCTCAGCAGCCGACGCGCTGCTTCACGACGCGGGCGCGGGTCTTGATGTCCTGCGGCGCATTGGCGTGGCGCGTCTCCAGCTCCGTAAAGAGCGCGCAGTCCTTCTGGCCGAGCTGTTCGAGCGTCATGGCCAGCATGAGCAGGCTGTTCGGCGCCTTGCTGCTCTGGCGATGGTTCTGCATAACGCGCAGAAAGGCCTGTCCTGCGGGCTTGTAGCGCCGCTGGACGAACAGCGTCTCGCCGAGCCAGTACTGGGCATCGGCCGTCAGGTGATCATTGGGATAGCGGCTCAGGAATTCGTCGAATGCGGCTTCGGCTGCGGCATAGTCTTGCTGCAGGAGATAGCCGTATGCGGTCTCGTAGAGTTCCTTGGCGCTGCCGGCATCGGCGACGGCCGGCGGCAGACGACTGCTCTCGACGGGGCCCGGTGTCGCGCTGATCATCTGGCCAATGCGGTCACCACCACCCTGCGGCGTTACCGTGAGCTGGCCGAAGCCCCCCGGTGCGGCGGGCTGTGCAGCGGCAAAGCCTTGGTTCACAGCAGGCGGCGGCAGCGCGCCCTCGCGGACAGGCGGTGCACTCTCTTCCATGCGTCCCTGACGCTGGCGCACTTGGCGGCTCAGCTCCTCAATCTGCATGGTCATGGCGCGGATCTGCGTTTCGAGCGCATCGATGCGTGCTGCATCGCTCGCACCGCTGGAGCCGCCGGTCCGCGCCGGTGCCCCGCCGCCGCGCGCCAGCGACTCGAGCGTGCCGACAAGAACCTGCATGTCGACGAGTTGTTCTTCAAGCTGCTCGACGCGCTGGCGAAGCTGTCCGTCGGTGGCGGGTGCGCCTGCTGTGGGGGGCTTCGGAGCTGCCTTGGGCTGGGCGCGCGGGGCTGCCAGTGCACCGATCGGCGGTTGCTGCTGCGCATGAGCCCATGAGGCGGTGAGCAGTGCCAATGCGGCAGCGCCAAAGACGGCCAGCACGCCGGCGCGCAGGACCGCGTTTCCGCGGACGCCGTATGACTTCGACCAGGAGAAAACTGCAGATGTCACGGCGAGCTTTCGGCTGAAACGCCGATCCCTTCTTGTTGTCATGTCCGTAGCGGGCACACTGAAACCCTGTTTTCCAAAGGGCATCGTGTGCCAATTCTCAACGTACCTTACCGCAGTCCCGCTTACCTGTCGCGGCGCAGCATAGGACCGGGACCGGACGGCATCTGCGTCGATCCCGTGGTGGTCTCGGCACGGGCCGACTGCGGCGTCGACGCTGATAGCCGTGTACCGCGAGCATCTGTCAAAACGAGGACAGCGCGGCGGTTCTGCGCGGCGCAACCCGGAGCCGGGCATGGCGATATGCGGCTCTCCCGGCCGAAGGCAGCAATATGCATCCGCGTCGCCGGCACACCGGCCTCCACCAGAAGATCCCGGACCGTCTCGGCGCGCTTCAAGGCGAGAGCGCTGTTGATCTCGTCGCCGCCCTGATCGTCCGCATGTCCCTCGATGCGCACGAAGACCTTGGCATTGCGCTGAAGCCACTCAGCCTTTTCGCGGAGGATGCGCACACCCCGACCACCGACCTCGTCGCTGCCATCGGCAAAAAAGAGCCGATCGCTGCCGCTGGAACTGAAATCCGCCTCGATGAGACTCGTGCCAGGGGGACGCGTGCTGAGTGTCCCCGCACCGGATTCGACGGCTTGCTTAGGATCGATCTGCGCTGCGCCTTTCGGTGCTGGCGGAATGGGATAGCCGTCGATCATCGCAAGCTGCTCGAGCAGGCGACGTGCTCGCGGTGCGACGGAGGTCGATGCATAGCGCGTGACGAGAATTTCGAGCCGACGGCGGGCGCTGCGAAGCTCACCCAGCTCCAGTTCCTCGCGCGCTTCCGCAATCAGAAATGCAGCGACGCGCTCGTTGGCCGCTTCCTGCCGCGTCGCATCGGTGTCGGCTTCCGGCACCGCCAATTGGGTGACGCCGGGGCGCTTCGCAGTGCCCTGTTGCGCCGAAACTGGGAGGGTGAGGATTAGAAGGAGCCCCGACGCAAGCGCGAGCCCACCCATAAAGCTGGCGCCAAGCCATAATGGCCGGCGCGCTCGCCCCGTGGTGCCGTTTACGCGCGCCGACATGTGGCCTACGGCCGGCGCGCGAATGCCTTCGCTCGGTTCCATGACTTGATATGACCCCGCAGTCATCTCAGCCCAAGCAAAGAACGAAACAATAGGGCCGTTTTGGGGTAGATCGAGCCTTAGGATCCGTGGGCAGAAGCGATCAACAGGTGGGCGTTGCCGATCGGCTACGGTTGTCGCGCCGGTGCCGCAGGCTGTGGTCGTCGCACCTCGGCATCGAGGCGCATCAGCCACATGTCCTGCGGGGCGATCAGGTGCCCGGACGGGTATTGCTCGCGACGCCGCGGTTGTTCAGGACGGTTTGTGCGCGACGATTCTGCGACCAGCAGGAGATGTCGTTGCAGACGGCGACCGGGCGCTCCTTGCCATAGGAAATCGTGCGAATCCGCGCGGGGTTCACGCCGCTGCGGGCGAGGAAATCGCGTACGGCCTGGGCGCGCCGGGCGCCGAGGGCGATATTGTACTCGCGCGTGCCGCGCTCGTCGGCATGCCCCTCGATGGTGATCGTGTACTGGGCATACTGCTGAAGCCAGCGCGCCTGCTGCGAGAGCGTCTGCTGCGCCTCCGGCGAAATATCGGTGCTGTCCGTCGTGAAATAGACGATATCGCCGACGTTCTGCGTGAAGTCACGCTGCGAGCCCGGCGTCGCCGGTCCACCCTTGCCATACGGTGCGAGACCCACGTCTTCTGGCCTCGGGTTCTGAGAGCAGGCAGCCACGATAAGGCTGAGTGACAAGACCATCATGAGGCGAACGACGCGCACCGACCCCGCTTGAATCACGGACATATGTATCAGTCCTCGTTCCTGTTTCTTCAGCCTGCTTCTTCGGCCGCGCATTCACGCGCTTTTCTCGCATCGATATCGCTGCCTACTGCGGCGCCCGATGCGCGGCGCAGACAATCTCAACTGCAAGGCCGATACTCTCACCAGATCTCATAGTTGAGCCTGCGAGCGGAAATATGACCATTCGGCGATCCGCAGCTAAGCGCTACCGCAAAGTGGCAAATACCATGTTAACCCCCCAGCTTTCTCGTCGCAGGCGTGGCAACCGGGCCGCCAGGCCGCGCGAGGAGACTGGTATTTCAGCTTGCAAACGACGTCGAGTTGCGGCTTATTTGCGCCCAGCAGCGCGGCCGGGGCATTACGAGGCCGAATCACAGCTGCATGACCGGCGAGAGATTCGCGACGATGGCAGGTATTGGCCAGGGCTGGATTGAGGAGGCGATCCCCACGCGGGATGGCGCCCCGATGCCTGCTGCCCGCCTGCTTCGGTCCATCCTGCTCCTTACCAGCCCCTGAGCCTTAGAGGTCTCGGTTCAATCCGGGACGGCGCTCAGGGGACCGAATCAGTCACAGTAGAGCAGATTTGCCGCGCCCTTGAAGGCGCAGGCCCGACACCAAGGACCATTCGCCATGAACGACGCCGCCAAGCCGTCCTCCGAAACATCCGTCCGCAACGAGGCCGACCGCGTTCTCATCTTCGATACCACGCTCCGCGATGGTGAGCAGTCGCCCGGCGCTGCCATGACGCTCGAGGACAAGCTGAAGGTGGCCGAGGCGCTCGATGAAATGGGCATCGACATCATCGAGGCCGGTTTCCCGATCTCCTCGAACGGCGATTTCGAGGCCGTTTGCGAGATCGCCAAGATCGTCAAAAACTCGGTCGTTTGCGGCCTCTCGCGTTCGAGCTTTGCGGATATCGACCGTGCCGGCGAGGCCGTAAAGTTCGCCAAGCGCCCGCGCATCCACACGTTCATCTCCACGAGCCCTGTACACCGCAAGTGGAAGCTCAATATGGACGCCGAGCAGGTGATCGCGGCGGTCGGTGCCAGCGTGTCGCGCGCGCGCAACTACACCGACAACGTCGAATGGAGCGCCGAGGACGCGACGCGGACCGAGCGCGATGTGCTGCTGCGGTGCTGCGAGATCGCGATCAAGCAGGGCGCGACGACGATCAACATCCCCGACACCGTGGGCTACTCCGTGCCGGAGGAATACTACGCCCTCATCAAGATGCTGCGCGAGACCGTGCCGGGCGGCGACAAGGTCGTGTGGTCGACACACTGCCACAACGACCTCGGCATGGCGGTTGCGAACTCGCTCGCCGGCGTGCGGGCGGGTGCACGACAGATCGAGTGCACGATCAACGGTCTCGGGGAGCGCGCAGGCAACGCGGCGCTCGAGGAAATCGTGATGGCCCTGAAGGTGCGCAACGACGTGCTGCCGTACTGGACGGAAGTCGACGCGACCTACTTCACGCGCGCCTCGAAGCTCGTCGCGGCGGTCTCCGCCTTCCCTGTGCAGTACAACAAGGCGATCGTCGGCCGGAATGCCTTCGCGCACGAGAGCGGCATCCATCAGGACGGCATGCTCAAGAATACCGAGACCTACGAGATCATGACGCCGGAAAGCGTCGGCCTCTCGAAATCGACGTTGAGCCTCGGCAAGCTGTCGGGTCGCGCGGCCTTCAAGGACAAGCTGAAGCAGCTCTGCTATGAGCTCGGCGACAACGCCTTCCAGGATGCGTTCCGCCGCTTCAAGGATCTCGCCGACAAGAAGAAGCTCGTGTTCGACGAGGACATCGAAGCGCTGGTCGACCAGGAGGTCGCGACCCAGACCAATCGTATCAAGGTCATGGCGCTGAAGGTGGTTGCCGGCACGGGCGGGCCGCAGATGGCCGAGATCACGCTCGAGGTCGACGGCAAGAGCATCACGCGCGAGGCGACGGGCGACGGTCCGGTGGATGCTATCTTCAAGGCGATCAAGTCGATCGTGCCGCATGAGGCGCGCCTGCCGCTCTATCAGGTCATGGCTGTCACCGAGGGCACCGACGCCCAGGCCGAAGTGATGGTCCGCCTCGAGGAGGATGGCCGTCAGGTGACGGGCCGCGGATCGGACACAGATACGATGGTCGCGTCGGCCCGCGCATATGTCGCGGCACTCAACAAGCTCATGATGAAGCGCCAGCGCGGTCCCGCGGCGCAGATGATGGTGAGCTGACGAGAAGCTCCTCTCCCGGCGAACCGGGAGAGGAGATGTTCAGTCGCGTTTGGCCGATCGCGAGCGAAGCTGCTGCAACTTCTGTATTTTTGCCAGTGCGTGTTGGATTTCTGCATCAGTTCGTTTATCGTGTTCAACAGTCGAGCGCGCGAGCGGCGGAGCTGCGCGTGGGGTGTTGAGGGCAATCTGGCTCAGCCATGCGGAAGAAGGTTGGCGGCGTTTTCTCCGACGATATCGCGATCGATCTCGGGACGGCCAACACGCTGGTCCACGTGGCCGGCCGCGGCATCATCATCGATGAACCGTCTGTCGTTGCCGTGCGCGCGAAGGATGTGCCCCGCCATGTGATCGCCGTCGGCGAGGCCGCGCTGGTCCTCAAGGAACGAAGCCCCGACCCCATCGAACTCGTGCACCCGCTCCGCGACGGCGTGATCGCGGATTTCGTCGCGACCGAGGAGATGTTGCGCACGTTCATCACGCGGGCCAAGTCGAAGTTCGGCTTCCGGCGCCCGCGCATTCTCATCTGTGTTCCGGCCGGCGCGACCCCTGTCGAGCGCCGTGCTGTTTTCGAGACCGCGCGCGCTGCGGGCGCCCGGCGCGTCTACCTCGTCGAGGAGCCGGTGGCTGCCGCAATCGGCGCCGGCATCGAAGTCGACAGGGAAGATGCGACGATGATCCTCGATATCGGCGGCGGCACGAGCGATATCGCGGTGCTGTCCAAAGGCGAGATCGTCCACACGGCGTCGCTGAAAGTTGCCGGCAACGCCTTCGACGAGGCCATACGGCGCTACGTGCGGCGCGCGCATCAACTCGCCATCGGCCTTGTCAGCGCCGAGCGCATCAAGATCGAAGCGGGCGGTGCCGGCGCGCGGGCCAATGGCCGGGTCGCGGAGGCGCATATTCGCGGGCGCGATGTCGTGCGCCGCCGCATGAAGTCGGTCGTGCTGCGGCCGCATGATGTCGGTGCCGCGCTCGAGGGGCCGATCGCGAACATGGCGGAGCTCGTGCGGCGCGCACTCGAGGACCTTTCGGAAGAGTTGCGTGCGGACATCGGCAAACGTGGCGTGGTGATGACTGGCGGCGGCGCGTTGCTTCATGGCCTCGATACGGAGCTCACGCGCATTCTCGGCATTCCCTTCCGCGTCGCGCCCAATCCCATGCTGTGCGTCGTCGGCGGCACCGCCGTCATCCTCGCAACGCTTGGCGAGCGTGAGCAGCTTCTCGTGCACGCATGAGCTTCCTCCAGATCTGGCTGATCGGTACGGCGGTTCTGCTGGGCATCGCCATGGTGTGGGCCTTCGCGCCGATACTGGTGCCGATTTTCCTGGTCACTGGCGCGCTCGGTGCTCTCGTCGCCGCAATCGTCTGGGGCGCACGCACATTCGAGCGCAGGCGCGGCCCGCGATCTCCGGACAACTGACGGGTTGGAACTGAAATCAATCTAATCTGTTGCGCCGTGCCGCTTCTGCAAATACCGTAATATTTGAATATCAGCTCATCCCGGCGTCCATGACGGACGGGCAAAGACATGCTGATGGCTAAGGAAGGGCAAGGGAGGCAGGAAATGCGAGGGTGGCGACTGCAAACCCCCGGCGCGGCGATGGCCGTTGTCGGGCTTGGCCTCGGGTTGATCGCCACGGCCGTCGTGCCGTGGGTGGCGGCCCAGACGCCGGCGCAAGTCGAGCAGGCGCGCAAGGCCTACGAGGAGCACATGCGCCGCATGGACGAGGCGGAGAAGGCGGCAGCAGCGAAGGCAGCGGCGCCACCTCCGACACCCCCCGTTGCCGCATCACCTCCGCCGCCGGCTGCCCCACCTGCTGCGAGCGCACCGCCCGCTGCGCCGAAGACCGCGGCTGCCGCACCGGCTGTATCTCAAGCGGATCAGGATGCCGCGACCGAGCGTGGGCTCGAGCAGTATCGCCGCATGATGAAGGAAGACCCCTGGAGCAACCCCGCACTGCTCGACGCGGATCGCGGCGAGGCGCTGTGGTCGGCCAAGAAGGGGCCGAAGAATGTTTCGCTCGCCGAGACGTGTGATCTCGGCAAGGGTATCGGCAACATCGATGGCGCGTTCGCCGAGATGCCGCGCTACTTCGAGGATGCCGACCGCGTCATGGATACGGAGACGCGCATCCTTTGGTGCATGGAGAATTTCCAGGCGTTCGACAGTACGGCATTTCGCAAGAACCCGCATCCGGGCGGTGGTGCGCCGGTCCGGGACATCGGCGCTATCGCGACGTTCATCTCCAACAAATCCTCAGGCATGAAGATTGCGCCGAAGGCCGAGCACGCCAAGGAGAAAGAGGCGATCGCGCTCGGTGAGACCCTGTTCTTCCGTCGTCAGGGGCCGTTCGATTTCTCATGCGCGACCTGTCATTCTGAGTCTGGAAAGCGCATCCGCCTGCAGCCGCTGCCCTATCTTTCCGAACCCAAGGAAGCCAAGGCCGTCATCGGCGAGTGGCCCGCATACCGCGTCTCCAGCACGCACGTCATGACCATGCAGCATCGCCTGCTCGACTGTTACTGGCAGATGCGCCTGCATCGTCTCGACTTCGGCTCGGATGTCAGCGTTGCGCTGTCAGCCTATCTCTATGATCGTGCGCGCGACGGCGAGATCGCCGCGCCCGGCCTGAAGCGCTGAGGAAGGGCGGAACCATGAAAAAGCATGTGATTCTTGCTGCTCTCGCGACGCTTCTGATCGCCCCTGCAACGGCTCAGGAAACGAAGATCGATCCGCTTCATGCGGATGTCCTGATGACATTCGCCTTCTCCCAGGCGCCGAAGGACTGGGCCAACCGCGTCACCCAGGACGAGACGCTGAAGGTTTGCAGCGCGACGCGCAATGCGCCGTCGACCGCTGAAGCGGATAAGATCATGGCCGCCGCGAAGGCCACGATCAAATATCCCGAGGACGGCAAGCTGCTGGGTGATTGGAAAAAGGGTGAGTCCATCGCCCAGAGCGGCTACGGCCAACGCTTCACGGATTATCCTGCCACGCGTCCCAACGGTGGCAACTGCTATGCCTGCCACCAGATGACGCAAGCCGAGGTGAGCTACGGCACCGTCGGCCCGAGCCTCCGCGAGTATGGCAAGATCAGGAAGTATGCCGAGGCGGATGTGAAGGCGGTGTACGACAAGATCTACAATGCCCACGCCTCCTTCCCGTGCTCGCTCATGCCGCGTTTCGGCTCGAACGCGGTACTCACCATCGACCAGATCAAGGATCTCGTTGCGCTCGTGATGAGCCCGGATAGTCCGGTCAACAAGTAGGTGCGACGAGGGCCGGCTGTGCACGCGCACGCCGCCCGTCGCACGTCCGCTGCAGAGGTAGGTATCCTTTCATGCACTCCCGCCGGGAGTTCCTGCAGATTGCCTTGGCGACGGCCGCACTCGCTGCAGGCCCAGGCGCGCCCGCGCTCGGCCAGACACTGCGTCGCGGCCTGCGGCAGGAGGACATTCTCCGCTTCGATGCCAAGGGGCAGGTGACGATCCTGCACTTCTCGGACTGCCACGCGCAGATCCGTCCGGTCTATTTTCGCGAGCCTTCGGTCAACCTCGGCGTGGGTGATGTGCGCGGACTGCCGCCGCATCTGACCGATCGCGAGTTCCTCACTCATTACGGCATCGCACCCGGTTCGGCCGATGCCTACATGCTTTCGTCGACGGATTACGCCACGCTCGCCAAGGAGTATGGCCGGGTCGGCGGCATGGATCGCCTCGCGACGCTCGTGAAGGCCGTACGCGCCGAACGCGGCACCGAGCGCACACTGCTCCTCGATGGCGGCGATACACTGCAAGGCTCGTTCACGGCGCTCCACACAAGGGGCGCCGATATGATGCGCATTGTGGAGGCCCTCGGGGTCGATGCAATGACGGCGCACTGGGAGTTCACGCTCGGTCATAAGCACGTCAGCGCGTTGTTCGGCGACAAGGACGGGCGTGGTTCGGCGAAGCTCGACTTCCTCGCCGGCAACATCATGGACAACGACTTCGATGAGCCGGTCTTCAAGGCTTGGCGCATCTACGAGAAGGGCGGGGTGCGCATCGGCGTCATCGGCCAGGCATTTCCTTATACGCCGATCGCCAATCCGCGCTGGATGATGCCTGCATGGTCATTCGGCATCCGCGAGGAGGAAGTCCGGCGCAATGTCGCGGCCGTGCGCGCGGCGGGCGCAGAGGTCGTGGTTCTCAATTCGCACAATGGCTTCGACGTCGATCGCAAGCTCGCGGGTCGCGTCGAGGGGATCGACATCATCCTCACCGCGCACACGCACGATGCCATTCCGCGCCCCGAGCGCGTCGGCAGCACGCTGCTGATCGCGACGGGATCGAACGGCAAATTCCTCTCGCGCCTCGATCTCGATGTGAAGGGCGGACGCATCGCGGACTTCAGCTATTCGCTCATGCCGGTGCTCGCCGATGTGATCACGCCCGATCCGGATATGGCGCGCCTGATCGACGATATCCGCGCGCCGCACGAGGCCATGCTCTCGACGGAGCTCGCGCGTACGGACACGCTGCTCTATCGGCGCGGCAACTTCTCGGGCTCGCTCGACGATCTCATTTGCGAGGCGCTGCTTGCGGAGCGCGACGCGGAGATCTGCTTCTCGCCGGGTTTCCGCTGGGGCACGTCGCTCGTACCCGGTCAGGCCATTACCTGGGACGACGTCTACAACGCCACGGCCATCACGTACCCGAAGGTCTATCGCCTGCCCTTCCGAGGGGACATGATCAAGAACATCCTCGAGGATGTGGCCGACAATCTGTTCAATCCCGATCCCTACTACCAGCAGGGCGGCGATATGGTCCGTGTCGGCGGCATGAGCTTCACGATCGATGTGGACGCGCCCATGGGCAAGCGCATTTCCGACATGCGGCTCGTGAAGAGCGGCGAGGCGATCGAGGCTGCCTCGATCTACACCGTGGCCGGCTGGGCCTCGATCAACGAAGGCACGGAAGGTCCCGACATCTGGGATCTCGTCGCGAGCCACCTGCGCAGGCGCCAGGTCATCGCGGATGTGCCGGCCGCCCCTGTACGCGTTGTTCGCAGCGCGACCTAAGGGCGGCCAATCCGCGCGCGGGATTGACTTGATGCCCTTGTTCGTCTTGCTGTCTCGTGGCCGGGCGGCTGCGAGCCGCCTGCAATCGGGAGCACGGCGTGCTGGCGGAACTCTACATCTACTTCGGCATTCTGCTCGCGGGCGTCCTGAGCTTCCTCTCGCCTTGCGTGCTGCCGCTGGTGCCGCCTTATCTCAGCTATCTCGGCGGCATGTCCATCGAGCAGATGTCGAGCTCAGGCCAGATCGACCGGCGAACGTGGATGCGGGTCGTGCTCGCGTCCTTCTGCTTCGTGCTCGGCTTTACGACCGTATTCGTCGGCCTCGGCGCCGGCGCATCGATGTTCGGCCAGTTCATCCAGACTTACAAGTACGAGCTGTCGATGGTCGCCGGGGTGGTGATCATCCTCTTCGGCCTGCATTTTCTCGGGCTGTTCCAAATTCCGCTTCTGCACAGCGACACGCGCTACCGGGCGAACGTGGAGGGCGCGAGCTTTATCGGCGCCTACATCATGGGTCTCGCCTTCGCATTCGGCTGGACGCCGTGCATCGGCCCGATCCTGGCAGCGGTGCTGACCTTGGCGGCGAGCGAAGGAAGCCTCGGCCTCGGCGTCAAAATGCTCGCCGTTTACTCGCTCGGGCTCGGCATACCGTTCGTGCTCGCGGCGGTGGCCATACGGCCGTTCCTCGGTTTCATGCAACGTTTCCGCGCCCATCTGGGTAAGGTCGAGAAGATCATGGGCGTGCTGCTAATCCTGACGGGTATTGCCTTCCTGACGGGATCGATTGCATGGATCGGGCAATGGCTGATCGATAATGTGCCCTTCCTCGCCGATATCGAGGCGTGGGGAACACCCAAGGATCTGCAAGGCGAAATTCTGAAGAAGGGCGGTGGACAGTAGCCGCCCCACGCGAGGCAAACACCATGGTTCCGATTGCGCTGACCATTGCCGGCTCCGACAGCTCCGGCGGAGCGGGCATCCAGGCGGATCTCAAAACGTTCACGGCGCTCGGTGTTTATGGCGCGAGCGTGCTGACAGCGCTCACGGCCCAGAATACGGAGGGCGTGCAAGGTGTGCTGCCCGTGGAGCCCTCGTTCGTCAAACAGCAGATCCGCTCGGTCATGACCGACCTTCATGTCGGCGCGGCGAAGACGGGCATGCTCGCGACGGCGGCCGTGATCGACGCCGTCGTATCGACGCTGAAGGAGTTTCCGGAGATTCCGCTGGTCGTCGATCCCGTCATGGTGGCGACGAGCGGCGATGTGCTGCTCCAGGAAGACGCCATCGATGCCGTACGCAACATGCTGCTGCCTCGTGCACGCGTGATCACGCCGAACCTCCCTGAGGCGGCGCGTCTGCTCGATACGACCATGGCCGAGACCGAGGCCGCCATCGAGGAGCAGGGCCGCGAAATCTGCCGGCGCTTTTCCTGCAAGGCCGTGCTCATGAAGGGTGGACACGGCAGCAGCGTCGACGCCGTAGACCTGCTGATCGACAGCGATGGACCGACGCTCCGGCTTGGCGCACCGCGGATCGACACGCGTCACACGCATGGCACGGGCTGCACGCTCTCGGCGGCCATTGCGGCGTTCATCGCGACTGGTGACAAGCTCGACGACGCCGTGCGCCGCGCGAAAGCTTTCATCCAGGAGGCCATCGTGCACGGTGCGAAGAACCCGATCGGGAAGGGCAATGGTCCTGTCGACCATCTCTATGCCATCCGCCGCCAGGGGGCGCCCGTCTAGGCATTCTCAAAGTGCGCGTGCCATGAACACGGTGCCGGCAATCGGCGTGTCGTAGTACGGCGCGATCCGCACAAAACCCATACGCGCGTAAAGCGCCTGCGCGTCGGCCATGTCGGGCAGCGTGTCGAGACGAAGCTCGCGAAAGCCGAGGCGCCCCGCGGCATCGAGTACGGCTTCGACGAGCGCGCGCCCGAGACCCATGCCGCGAGCATCGGGCGAAACATAGAGCCGCTTCATCTCGCAGCAGCCATCGGGATCGATCGGCCTTAGTCCGACGCAGCCGAGTGGTGCACCATCTACGCCCCGCGCGAGCAGAAGCTCTCCTGTCGGTGGGGCATACTTACCCGGCATGGCGGCAAGCTCGGCCTCGAAATCCTGGTAGGCGAGATCGACGCCGAGAGAGGCCGCATAAGCCCGAAACAGCGCGATCGTTGCCGCGAGGTCATCGGGCGTCCGGACTGCGATGATCTGGAATTCTGCTGCCCGCATGGTGGTTTGTGGCTCTTGTGCTGGCGGGCCGTGACAGCCGCGCGCTCCCCCTATATAGCAAGGCGGCGGCCGCGCTGACGCGGTCTTTGGTGGGCAGTCTGACCATGAGCATGGGCATACTCGCGGCGTTCGTCGTCGCCTGCATCTTTCTGGCGATCACGCCGGGCCCCAACATGAGCCTCATCATCGCCAATACGACGGCGCACGGGCTCAAGGGCGGTCTTTGGACGCTGGCCGGTTCGACGACGGGTTTCTCGACGCTGGTCATCATCGCGGCGCTCGGCATGAACTCCGTGATGGTCCTCATGTCCGACTGGTTCGATGTGATCCGCTGGGTAGGCGCGGCCTACCTCATCTATCTCGGTGCGCGGCAGCTCTACACATCCTACACGGCGCCACCTGTTCAGGCCGTGCGCACGCGCAACAGCAGCTCGCTCTATCTCAATGGCCTGATCGTCAGCCTCTCGAACCCGAAGGTGCTGTTGTTCCTTGGCGCTTTCCTGCCGCAGTTTCTCGATCCGGCGCAGGCTCCGGGCCCGCAACTCGCTGTGCTCGCCTTGGTTTTCATCGTGACGCTCGCGGCAGTCGATATCACCTACACGTTTCTCGTGGCCAAGGTCCGCACTGTGTTCGCGGATCGTCACACGCGCGCGCTCACGGGCATCTCGGGCGGGTTGCTGCTGGCCGGCGGCGCCGTGCGCGCGACTCTGCGCCGACCGACGTAACGCACGAAGCATGAGCTGAGGACTGCATGACCCGCATTGGCTTTTATTCCGGCTCCTTCGATCCCGTCACGCTCGGCCACGTCGATGTCATGCGCCGGGCGCTGGCTCTCGTCGACAAGCTCGTGATCGGCATCGGCATTCATCCGGGAAAGACGCCGCTCTTCTCGGTTGCCGAGCGCACGGCCATGCTGAAGGCCGAGACGCGCGCTGCGGCCAAGGAATTCGGCGCGACGATCGAGGTCGTGACATTCGACGGCCTGGTCATCGATGCGGCGCGCGAGGCCGGCGCGCGGGCGATCTTCCGTGGGCTCCGCGATGCCACCGACTTCGACTACGAGATGCAGATGTCGGGCATGAATGGGGCGATGGCGGAGGACATCGATACGGTGTTCCTGCCCGCAAGCCCCGAGGTGCGCCACATCACGGCCACGCTGGTACGCCAGATCGCGCTCATGGGCGGCGACGTCAAACCCTTCGTTTCGCGCGATGTCGCCCGTGCGCTCAAGGCGAAGGCGGCGGGCAAGTAGCGAGCTCACCCGCGCGCCATCCAATAGAAGCAGCTCTAAGGAGTTCACGTTCGTGAGAACGCTCATTGCAAGCCTTATCATGGCCCTGATCGCGGCCTTCGGCCCAGTGCACGCACAGGGCGGCAAGCTCGATCCGCAGAACACGCTGGTCATCGAGCTCAAGGACGGCCCGGTCTTGATCAAGCTGCGCCCCGATCTCGCGCCGAAGCACGTCGAGCGCGTGAAGACGCTGGCGCGCCAGGGCTTCTACAACAACATCAAGTTCCATCGTGTCATCGCCGGCTTCATGGCCCAGACGGGCGATCCGACGGGCACCGGCATGGGCGGCTCCAAGCTCGGCAATCTGCCGGCGGAGTTCAGCAAGGAAGAGTACCGGCGCGGCAGTGTCGGCGCGGCGCGCACGAGCGATCCCAATACGGCGAACAGCCAGTTCTTCATCTGCTTTGGCGCGGGCTGCCGGAGTCTCACGGGCCAGTACACGCTCTGGGGCGAAGTGGTCGAGGGCATGGAGAACGTCGACAAGATCGCCAAGGGCGAACCGCCCGCCAAGCCCGACGTTATGCAGAAAGTCTACATCCTCGGTGACGTGAAGCGCTGACGCGCGCGTTGCCTCCCGCCAACCGGAAACGAAATGTAAAGGAGCCAACCATGGCCGATATTAAGGATCCCGAGAACACCATCATCATGGACACGACGAAGGGTCAGGTGGTGATCAAGCTGCGGCCTGACCTTGCGCCGAAGCACGTCGAGCGCATCAAGCAGCTCGCGCGCGAAGGCTTTTACGACGGCATCGTGTTCCACCGCGTGATCGACGGCTTCATGGCGCAGGTCGGCTGCCCGCATGGTACCGGCACCGGCGGCTCGAAGCACCCGAACCTCAAGGCCGAGTTCAACGCCGAGCCGCACGTGCGCGGCATCTGCTCGATGGCGCGAGCGCAGAACCCCGACAGCGCCAACAGCCAGTTCTTCATCGTGTTCGACGACGCGACGTTCCTCGACCGCCAGTACACCGTCTGGGGTCAGGTTATCGAGGGCATGGACAACGTCGACAAGATCAAGCGCGGCGAGCCCGTGCAGAACCCGGACAAGATCACGTCCATGAAGGTCGCGGCCGACGTGCAGTAAGCGGTCGCTCAGCCTGGCGCAGGAGCAGGCCATGTTCTTCGATGGCTTCACGCTGACGACCGTCCGTGTCAGTGATGGAGCCATGCGCCTGCGCCATGGCGGCAGTGGCCCGCCGCTTCTGCTGCTCCATGGCAATCCGCAGACACATGCCATGTGGCACCGGATCGCGCCGGTTCTCGCCCAGCGCTACAC
>JAEYPL010000124.1 GCA_023410905.1 Pseudomonadota bacterium | reverse complement strand
GCAGGTTTCGAGGCGCTTGTCGCAGCCGGCCGTCACCGAGATCGTATCGCCAATGGCGATCGGTTCACCCATGGGCTGCCAGAGTTCGACCTCGATCATGCCGCTGCGGTGCGCGTGGCTCTTGATTTCCATGGCGCGGCCGGCATTGGCGCCCGAGGTGAAAGAGAGAATGCCGTGATTGAACCAGCCGGGTTCGTACTCAGCGAGGCCGTCGACAGTGAGACGGCGGGGACCGTTCATCGCGAGGACGGTGCCTGCCGCGCGGTAAGCGGCCGATGTGAGGTCGACGCCGCATCGGACATCGCCGAGATCAGCGTCGCAGGTGTATTGGAAGAGGCGGCCCTTCGGTTGCTGAAGGTAGTGAGCGAGACCGCGGACCTCGGCGCTGAATGCGGCGCCGGAGCGGCGCACCTCGCCCAGTGAGCCCGAGCGCATGAGCACGCGTTGTGTCGGATCCTGCCAGTTGACGCGGAAGATCTCGATGACCGCGTCGTCGAAATCACCGGAGGCCAGCGCGGACTCGGAGAGGCGGTCCGAGATGAGGGCACCAGTCACTTCGAGGTTGTCGACGCTCAGTCCCACTTGATCGCGGATCTCACTGGCGCTGAACCCGCTTGCAGCCTCGAAGGTGGTCTCGTCGAAGGTGAGGTCGCGATCGTGGTCGGTGAAGCCGAGTTTGGTACCGTCGCGGCGGATAAGGCGCCAGCACCAACAGAGCGTCGTCGTGCCGGACTGGAGGTGCGCGTCGAGTGCGTCGCCGAGCTGCTTCATAGGCGAATTTCCACGATCGGGATCGCCGGAATGGCGCCGTGGTGGAAGCCCTGCAGGCTCACCTCCAGCTTGTCGGTATCGAAGCGGACCGGCACGTCGAACTCGAAGCCTGCCGTGATTACGACGCCGTCGGCGGGAATGTGCTCGGCTGCGAAGGTGATGATGCCGGTGGCTTGGTCGAGCGCGACATCTGTGCCGAGTGTGACCGGTGTTCCATCAACAGCGACGTGCAGAGTGCCGGCGATGGGCTTGGTAATGCGGCGGGACCACGGTGCATGCGATGCGCCGTAGCGTTTGACGAGTTGGAATGCGGCGGTCTCGCCGTCGCCGACGTCGAGGAGCTGATCGAACGGTGTTGGCGCGACGGATGGTGCGCCGGAGCGGAAATCGGCATGATCTTTCCAGCGGAAGCCGTAGAGGCGGCCACGACGCTCCTCGAAGAAGGCGATCACCGCGTGCAGATCGTCCAGGGTTTTCACGCCGTAACCGGCATTGTAGCTGCGGCGTGAGTCGGCCCAGCGACTGTTGCGCTCTTCGTGGCCCGAGCCGAGTGCGACGACGTCGGTGCGTCGTTCCGGGCCGCCGGTTGCGCCGCGCGAGATGGCGGCCGGGAAGCGGATCTCGTGGAAGCTCATGGCTGATCCGGTGTTAGAGATTGCGTTCGCCGCGGCCGAGCGCGCGAGCGACGAGAGCGGCGATCTGCGTCTCGGAGCGGGCGAAGCTCTCGACGTCAGGCGTCGCGATGTTGATCGTTATGCTGGGACCCGCATTGCCGGACGTTGCGATGCCGAGGCGACCATCGGCAGTCCGCGCGAGCGGCATGATGGCTTCAGGGCCGCGCTCACCGGCGAGGCCGGTGCGACCGCCGCTCAACGGGAACGTGACCGGTGAGGCGATGACGCCCCCTTTGGCGAAGGGGATCGGCGTTCCCTGCTGCAGCACGCCGCCTTTCGCAAAGCCGAGGGGCAGGCCAGCGGAGAATATGTTGCCGAGCATGCGGCCCATGGCCTGGTCGAGCGGCTTCATGGCAGCGCTCAGCACCATGCGCGAGAGACTGAGGCCCAGATTGCGGACGACATCGCCGAGCGAACGGCCCTGCACGGCGATGTCTTCGAAGGCCGAGATCATCGAGCGGCTGAACTGGCGACCGATGAGAGATGTGCGCTGTAGCTCGGCGCGGAGCGCACTGGTGTCGGCGCCGACGGTGATCTGCCAGTCGGCAACATTCTCGGGCACGGATGCCTCCTATTTGTCGGGGTAACTGGCGATGAGGCGGGTGAGCGATGCCCGGTCGATGGCATCGCGCCCGGGTGAAGGACCGAGCGCGCCTTCGAATGCGGCGGCGAGCTCGCGCGGGGTCATGGACCAGAGAACGGCGGGCGAGAGACGGAGGATGCCGAGGCCCACGCGCATCACGTCGCGCCAGGGAAAGGGCCGGCAGGGCCCTCCGTGGATGACGGCGCGTGGACCTCTTCTGCCTTGGCCATGGGCACATCATCGGCCGCACCGAAAGTCGCGGTGAGAAGGCGCGATACGATATCGACGAAACCAGCAGCGCCCGCTTCGGCGCGCATGCGGGCAACAGCGTCGTCCGTGACTTGGTGGCCGGCGCCACGAAGACCAGCGCCGATGATGCGCACCGCATCGCGCGCGCTGAGGCGCCCGCGTGCGAAGCGCTCGGCCAGTGCGAGCATGTCCTCGTCGCCGAAGGTGGACTCGAGTTCGGCGAGGGCGCCGAGCGTCAAGCAGAGGCGGAGAGATTGCCCGTCGAGCACGGCATCGATCTCGCCGCGATGGAGGTTGGCCATCTGACGTCCCTTATGGTGCGGTGAAAGTGAGCAGGCCTGCGGACTCGAGCGTGATCTCGAAGGCCACCTCGGCATCGTGGCGGCCGGAGAGCTCGAAAGACGTGATCTGAAAGAGGCCTTCGATCGTGCCGAAGTGCGGGATTACGATTTGCCATTCGCGGATCGTGCCGTCGAAGACATAGGCGCGGATGGTGGCGTCGGACGTCGCATCCTTGAAGATGCCGGCGCCGGCGATGCGCGCGCTTTTGACGCCGGCACCAGCGAGAAGCTCGCGCCATTCGCCGGCGGACTCGGCGTGTGTGACGTCGACGGTCTCGGCATTGAAGGAGATCGAGCGCGAGCGAAGTCCGGCAACCGTTGAAAAGCTGCCGGTGCCGGTGGTGTCAACCTTGAGGAGCAGGTCCTTGCCCTTTTGAGCGGCCATCGAGTTTGGATCCTTGGGTGTAGGATGGGAGATCAGGCGGTCGGTTCGAGGACGACGCGGAAGCGGGCGCTGACGCGATAGGTGTCGCCGTCGCGTTCGCGGTGCGTGTCGGAAGACACGTGGCGCAGGTTCACGAGATGGTGGCCGGCGATCGCGAGCGGCGCGTCATGGAGCGCAGACCGCACGACATCGGCGATGAGATGCGCTTGCTTGTGGCCAGCGCCGCGCGACCAGGCGTTGACGGTGAACGTAATCTCGGCGCCGGGTTCGGTGCCCGTGGCCCAGTCGTTGAGGGTGAAGCCCGCGAGCGTGATGTAGGGAAAGGCTGCGCGTTGCGGCACATCGTCGAAGATGCGGGCACCGTCGAGGAGAGATAGAACTTCCGTGTCGGCGGCGAGTGCGCCGTGGACCGCTTGCTGAAGGTGCCAGGTGGCGCTGGACATGAGCTAGCTCCTGCGGTCGCGGCGTGTGGGCGCGCGCGTTGAGGGCGGCGGTGGCGGATCGGCTTCGGTAGGCTGACGTGTATTCGAGGTGCGCGCGCGAATGAGCTGTTCGATATGCTCCGCGAGGCGGCGCTCATTCTGACCGGTGATGGTGATATTGAGCTTCACAGGTCGCGCTCCACGCAGAGGCATTTGAGCCAGCGCCGGCGTTCATCGATGTCGATGACGGCCAGGATTTCGAAGCGGCGCGTGCCGGAGACGAAGCGCATTGCGGGAACAACGCCCGAGCGATAGCGGAACGTGATCTCGTGCGAGACGTGGCCCGATAGCGCGTCGGCGTCGACGACTTCGCCACCACCTTTCGGGCGGATGTCGCCCCATACCTGGGCGATGGCTGTCCAACTTTCGGCAGCGCCACCGCCGCCGTCGGGTGTGCGGCTCGCGGCCTCGAGTGTGAGGCGACGACGCAGGCGGCGGATTGCGGGGCGCATCAGAGCCGCCTCCGGCGATAGGGCGAGAGGAGGTCGGAGACGGTGCCCGGGATGACAGTTGCGGCAGCGCCGATCTCGACGGGCTCGCGGTTTTCATAACAGTGCGCGGTCAGCAGCAGGAGCGCCTGGCGGATCGGCTGCGGTACATCCGACGGTTCGTCACCGTAGCCCGCGACGAATTCGATCTCGATGCCGTTGGCCGCGCGAGCAGGAACGGGGAGGCCCGCGCTGCCGCTCAGGATCAGGCGGGCGGGATTGGACGTGCCGTCGAGAATGAAGGCGGCGCTTTCAAGCGTTTCACTTTCGTCGCCGGCGTCGAATACCCTTACGGCCGATAGGCTCTGCACGGGCCGCAATGGAAGGTTCAACGAGCGTGCGCGCAGCCAGCGATCGAGCTGATGGCACCATGTCTGCGTGATGAGTGCGAGATCAAGGGCTGCCTCGATGTGCAGGCGCGACGCCATGATCAGACTCTGGATCAGGGTATCCTCGGCGTCCGTATCGACACGCAGATGAGCTTTGGCCTCGGCGAGTGAGACCGGCTCGACGGTCGGTCCGCTGAGGAGAGTGGTGGCCATATCGACCTCACGCAAGAATTCGAGTGGTTGGTATTTGCGCGGGCGGCACCGGCTGCGGGGAGGGAGGGCCGGTGC
>JAEYPL010000281.1 GCA_023410905.1 Pseudomonadota bacterium | reverse complement strand
TTCGTACTGTCGGCGATTCGGTCGCACGGCAAGCGGCGCTTCGCCTAGCCTATGCACGTCTGTGCAAAGCGTGGAGTCCCCTTGCGTTGGAGCCATTGTCAGGCTCCAGGCGGCACCCGAATCGGCGATCTTCACGCGCATGAACAACGCCCGTACTGCCCCTGACCTCCTGAGCCTTGCCGCCGGCGCTGCGAACGCCGATGCCGAGGCGCTGCCGCTGCGCGCAGCTCCCCACAATCTCGACGCCGAGCAGGCCCTGCTCGGTGCCATCCTGGTCAACAATGATTCCCATGAGCGCGTGTCGAGCTTCCTCGATCCGCACCACTTCTTCGATCCGCTCCATCAGCAGATCTACGAGACGGCGGGCAAGCTCATTGCCGCAGGCCGGCCGGCAACGCCGGTGACGCTGCGCACATACTTCGAGAACGCGCCGCCGATCGAGCCGGGCCTGTCCGTGCCGCAATACCTCGGGCGCCTCGCGGCCAATGCGACATCGATCATCAACGCCTACGAGTATGGCCGCACGATCTACGACCTGGCGATCCGCCGGCAGCTCATTCTCATCGGCGAGGACATGGTCAACTCGGCGTACGACGCGCCGATCGACTTTCCGCCGGCGGAGCAGATCGAGGATGCCGAGGGCCGCCTCTTCGGTCTCGCGGAATCGGGCAAATACGGGCAGGGCTTCGTCGGTTTCGGATCGGCGCTCACGCACGCGATCGAGATGGCCAACAATGCCTACCAGCGAGAGGGCGGCCTCTCGGGCATCTCGACCGGGCTGAGAGATCTCGACAACAAGATGGGTGGTCTGCAGTCCTCGGACCTGATCATCCTCGCCGGCCGTCCGTCGATGGGAAAGACGGCGCTCGCAACGAACATCGCCTTCAACATCGCCAAGAATTTCAAGGCCGAGAAGCAGCCGGACGGTACCGAGAAGGTGATCGACGGCGCGATTGTCGGCTTCTTCTCGCTCGAAATGTCCGCGGAGCAGTTGGCGACGCGTATTCTCGCCGAGCAGGCCGAGATTTCCTCGGAGAAGATCCGCCGCGGCATGATCAACGAAGCGGAGTTCAAGCGCCTTGTTCAGGTCTCGCAGCAGATGTCCACATTGCCGCTCTACATCGACCAGACGGGCGGCATCTCGATCGCGCAGCTCGCAGCGCGGGCGCGCAAGCTCAAGCGGCAACGCGGTCTCGGATTGCTGATCGTGGACTACCTGCAGCTGCTGACGGGCTCCAAGCGCACGTCCGAGGGGCGCGTTCAGGAAATCACGGAGATCACGACAGGGCTCAAGGCGCTCGCCAAGGAGCTGAACGTCCCGATCATCGCCCTCTCGCAGCTCTCGCGACAGGTGGAACAGCGCGAGGACAAACGGCCGCAGCTCTCGGACTTGCGTGAATCGGGTTCGATCGAGCAGGACGCGGACGTTGTCATGTTCGTCTATCGTGAGGAATACTACGTCGAGCGCACCAAGCCGAGCGAGGGTACGGCCGAGTTCCAGACGTGGATGGAAAAAATGCAGATGGTCAGCGGCAAAGCCGAGGCTATCATCGGCAAGCAGCGCCATGGTCCCGTCGGTACGGTAACGCTGTCGTTCGAAGGCCAGTTCACGCGGTTCGGCAATCTGGCGCTTGATCAGTATCTGCCCGAGCGGCACGAATAAGCGAGAGTTGTGCGTTGTCTGCCCCTGCCATCACACCTGCCCATGACCCGGGCGCCATAAGTGCCGCCGCGCGCGGCCTGCTGACCGTCGACCTTGCCGGCATCCAGGCGAACTGGCGCTGGCTTGCCGCCGTCGCGCGGGGCGCGGAATGCGCGGGCGTCGTCAAGGCCGATGCCTATGGGATGGGCATCGAAGCGGTGGTGAAGGCGCTCTGGGCGGCAGATTGCCGGACGTTCTTCGTCGCGACGCTAACCGAAGGGCGCCGCGTCAAAGTCGTGCTTCCGGCGGCGACGGTCTACGTCCTCGACGGACTCATGCCGGGCACGGCACCGCTCTATCCCACATACGGCCTGCGCCCGGTCCTCGGCAGTCTCGCCGAGATCGAGGAATGGGCCGCCTACTCGCGCAGCGCTGGCACGCAACTTCCTGCCGCCGTGCATATCGACACGGGCATGAACCGGCTCGGCCTGACGGCAGCCGAGGTCGATGCGCTTGCCGCAAATCCGGCGCCGTTCGAGGCCTTTTCGTTGTCGCTGGTCATGAGCCACCTCGCCTGTGGCGACACGCCGTCATCGCCGATGAATGCGCGGCAGAAGAGCCTGTTCGACGCGCTCAGAGCCAAGCTGCCGCCGGCGCCGGCCAGCCTCGCCAACTCGGCCGGGATACTGCTTGGCGGGGACTTTCGCTACGATCTCGTTCGAGCGGGCATTGCGCTCTACGGCGGCCGCGCGGTCGAAGGACGGCCCAATCCAGCGGCCAAGGTCGTGCGCGTCGAAGCCCGCATCCTGCAGGTGAGAGCGGCGGCCGCTGGCGAGACGGTCGGTTATGGCGCCGCCTATACACTGACGCGGCCTTCACGCCTCGCGACGATCGCCACCGGCTATGCCGATGGCTTTCTACGTTCGATCAGCGGCCCGATCGGCCGGCCGCCGCCGCCGGCGTACGTCTCCGGTTATCCCGCGCCGATCGTCGGCCGCGTGTCCATGGATGTCGTGACCATCGACGTTACGGACATTCCGGCGGCTCATGCGCAGCGCGGCGCGTGGGCGGAACTCATCGGCCGCCATGTGCAGGTGGACGACCTTGCCGACAGCTCGGGTACGATCGGCTACGAGGTGCTCACGCGCCTCGGCCCGCGTTTTCAGCGCGTCTATATCTCCGGAGAGTAGCTAGCCGGGCTGACCGCCGCCGCCACGGGTTGGCAGGCTGCCATCCTCCGGGAGGATGCGCAGGAGGAACTCCTCGAGCGTCTGACCAACGGCCTGAAGGTACGGCAACGATACCGAGTCACGGACCCATTGCACCTGCGTGGCCGGGTCGGGCGCCCAGAACTTCACGTAGAACATGTACAGGATCACGAAGATGATGAAGCCGCGCGCGGCGCCGAAGATCAGGCCGAGCAGGCGATCGATCATGCCGACGCGGCTGTCGAGGATGGTGTCCGAGAGGCGCGACGTGACCAGATGCACGACGATCAGCACGATCAGGAAGATGACGCCGCCGACGACGACCTGGGCGACGATCGGAGGAGCCTGAAACTGTTGCGCGATCTGCTCGGCAGTGGCCTTGTGATAGAAAACGAAATACACGGCCGCCGCGAGCGCTGCGATCCATGAACTGATCGAGAGCAGCTCGCGCGTCAGGCCGCGGTACATGGCGAGCAGCCCGGAGATCAGGGCGATCGCAAGCACGGCCGCGTCGAGGTAGGTCAAGGGGCCAAGCATCGAACAAAGTCCTCGTAATGTGCTGCAGTGATAACTTCGGCCGCGTGTGTGTGCCTGTCGAAACGCTCGCCGCACTCTAGTCGAAGGTGACGACGGATCAAGACGTGCTCCGCGCTCTCCTCACGTGACGTGTTGAAGCTTGTCGGCGAGCGAGGTGCGCTCCGGGGCTTTGAAGTGGTTCTGAAGGTGCGTGGGGGCCCAATCATCCTGCGATCTTAGACACGCCGCGATGGCTATCGCCACGCATCCGACCGCAAGTCTATACGTAATAAGGCCGTTTTCGCGGCAGGATGTGCAGCTCAGCCCGGCGTCAGGCGCAGGAGCTGGCCGTCGGTCTGATCGGTGAGCAGCCAGACGGCACCATCGGGACCGACCCGGACGTCACGAATGCGCGCGCCGAGATCGACCAGCAACCTTTCCTCGGCGACGATCTTCTCGCCCTCGAGAACGAGCCGCGAGAGCTGACGCGCCGCGAGCCCGCCGACGAGAAGATTGCCCTTCCATGCAGGGAACAAGTCGCTCGTGTAGAACGCGGCGCCCGAGGGCGCGATCGAGGGATCCCAGTAATAGAGTGGCTGCTCCAGGCCGGCCTTCGCCGCACCCTCGCCGATCGCGGCGCCCGAGTAGTCTCGCCCGTAGGTGATGATGGGCCAGCCGTAGTTGAGGCCTTTGCGCACGACATTGACTTCGTCACCGCCGCGGGCGCCATGCTCGGCTGTCCAGAGCTCGCCCGTGTCCGGATGGCGTGCGGCGCCCTGAACATTGCGGTGCCCGATCGACCAGATGGCAGGATCCCAGCCGGGAAGCTTCGGATTGTCCTTGAAGGGCGTGCCGTCGCGATTGAGGCGCATGACTTTGCCGATGTGATTGGCGGGGTTCTGTGCCTCCTTCATCTG
>JAEYPL010000205.1 GCA_023410905.1 Pseudomonadota bacterium | reverse complement strand
AAGGAAAGAGAATGCCGATGCCGAGATCGAAGCCGTCCAGAATGACGTACATCGCGACGGCGGTGCCAATCAGCGCGGCCCAGATAAGCGGGAGATAAGCTTCCATCGCCATCACTCCTTCGATGTGCCGAGCGAGAATCCAGGCCCTTCGCCCCGCGACCGGCCGGTGGCTTCGCGTGCGGCCTCCTCGGCGGCCGAGAGTGGCCGGTTCGGCAGTCCCTCGGGCGCGGCGGTCGCTTCACCCTTCGGCCCCGCGTGAATGAGGCGGTTGATGTAGTAGACGCCCATCGAGAAGACGACACCGTAGATCACCACGAAGACCGCGAGCGTGCCGGCAACGCTCGTACCCGGCACGGGCGATATGCCATCCGCCGTGCGCATGAGACCGTGCACCAGCCAGGGCTGACGGCCCTGTTCGGTCACGAACCATCCGGCGAGAATGGCGATGAAACCGAGTGACCACATGGGCGATACGGATCTGAGGAAGAACCAGTTTTCGAACAAGCGCCCGCGCCACCACAGATACATGCCCCAGAAGCCAACGGCGATCAGCAGCATTCCGATGCCGACCATTATGCGGAAGGCCCAGAAGACATTGGCGACCGGCGGCCAATCGCTTTCAGGAAAGCTCGTGAGGCCCGGGTACTTGCCGTCCCAGCTATGCGTCAGAATGAGCGAGCCCACGTTCGGGAGCGCGATCTCGAAATGGTTCTTCCGTGCCTTCTCATCCGGAATACCGAACAGCACCAATGAACCGGGCTTCGAGCCATCCCAATGCCCCTCCATCGCCGCGACCTTCGCCGGCTGGTGCTTGAGCGTATTGAGGCCGTGCATGTCGCCGATGAAGAGTTGCAGCGGCGCCGTGACGGCGATCATGCCGACCGCCATGCGCAGCATGGTGCGGCTCTCCTCGGGATGGCGATTGGCGAGCAGGTAGCGGGCACCGACCGCCAGCACAACCACGGCCGTCGTCAGGTAGGCCGCATTGAGCATATGCGCGAGGCGATAGGGGAAGCTCGGGTTGAAGATGATCTCCCACCAGCTCACGGGGAAGGCGATGCCGTCGCGGATCTCATGGCCGGTCGGCGTGTGCATCCAACTGTTGGCTGCGAGAATCCAGAACGCGCTCGTTGCCGTGCCGATCGCGACCAGCCCCGCCGCGAGCGTGACGAGCCAGGGCGGAAAGCGATTCCAGCCAAACAGCAGAATGCCCAGAAAGGTCGCCTCGAGATAGAAGGCGGTCAGCACCTCGTAGCCGATGAGCGGTCCGATGACGTTGCCGCTGAACTCCGAGAAGCGGCTCCAGTTCGTGCCGAACTGATAGCTGAGCACGATCCCTGAGACGACACCCATTGCGAAAGATACAGCGAAGATCTTTGTCCAGAAGCGCGCGAGGCGGTGGAATTTCTCCTCGCCCGATCGCAGCCAAAGGAGCAGCAGCACCGTGATGAATGCCGACAGGCCAATGGTAAATGCTGGAAAAATGATGTGAAAAGACACCGTGAACGCGAACTGGATGCGCGCCAGCATCACGGGATCGAATTCCATGAGACCTCCGAACGGCCGTCAGCTCTCAGACCAGCATACTGCAACATCGGAACAGTTAGCGCATGGCTAATGTACGCAGCCCGCCTCCGATGGCCAGCTGGACCAGATTGACTTGAGACTCAGTATACGCCACGCTTCCAACTCATGGCACGACCGCCGCCGGAAAGTTCAGCACGCAGCTCTGCAATGCAGCATGCCGGCCAGACTCCCGTCGTTAAAATACGCCCACGCCGCGGCAGACCTTTTCGCCTGGAGCACCACGCGCACCAGCAGCATGGTCATATGGCCGCACGGAACCAGTTTGAAGCGACCAACAGCATGGAGAGTGTGAAATGAGGCGTTTTCAATACATGGCCGTTGCCGCGAGCATGGCCGGCCTGCTCGGCACCGCGACCACCGCCATGGCCCAGCAGAAGTTCGTGACCATCGGCACCGGCGGCGTCACGGGCGTCTACTATGCTGCCGGCGGCGCCATCTGCCGCCTGCTCAACAAGGATCGCAAGCAGCACGGCATCCGCTGCTCGGTGGAGTCGACCGGCGGTTCAGCCTTCAACGTCAATACGATCAAGGCCGGAGAACTCGACTTCGGCATGGCCCAGTCGGACGTCCACTACAATTCGCTGAAGGGTGTCGGCGCCTTCAAGGATGCCGGCCCCTACGGTGATCTGCGCGCCGTCTTCTCGGTCCATCCCGAGCCCTTCACGGTACTGGCTCGCAAGGAAGCGAACATCAAGTCGTTCGACGACTTCAAGGGCAAGCGCTTCAATGTCGGCAATCCCGGCTCCGGCACACGCTCCTCCATGGAGGAGCTGCTCGCGGCCATGGGCTGGAAAATGTCCGACTTCTCGCTCGCCTCCGAGCTCAAGGCCGACGAGCACGGCCCGGCGCTCTGCGATGGCAAGATCGACGGCTTCTACTATGCCGTCGGCCATCCGTCGGCGAACATCCAGGACCCGACGACCACATGCGGCGCACAGCTCGTTTCGCTGACAGGCCCCGCCGTGTCGAAGCTTCTTGCCGAAAAGCCCTACTACGCTGCAGCGACTATCCCCGGCGGCATGTATGCCAGCAACCCGAACCCCACCGAGACCTACGGTGTACTGGCGACGCTCGTGAGTTCGACCAAGGTTCCGGAAGAGACTGTCTACCAGCTCGTCAAGGCGACCTTCGATAACTTCGACGAGTTCAAGAAGCTGCATCCTGCCTTTGCGAATCTCGATCCGACGAAGATGGTGAAGGATGGCCTCTCCGCACCGCTGCATCCCGGCGCCGCGAAGTACTACAAGGAAAAAGGCTGGATCAAGTAAGCCACGGTTCTTGAGCGGGGCGCCAACATCGGCGCCCCGAGCACTTCATGACGACTGCTAGACGGCGGGGGATGCCATGACGGAGAAGTCGGCGGCGGCGAGTGAGATTCCATCTGAACTCGAGCAACTCGTTGCCGAGGCTGATACGGGGGGCCGCAAACCTACAGGTCTCGCAGCCCAGATCCTGCTCTCCGTTGCCGTATTCTGGTCCCTCTTCCAGCTCTGGTATGCCTCGCCCTTGCCGTTCGTCTTCGGGTTCGGCGTGCTGAACGACACTGAGGCGCGCGCCATCCATCTCGGGCTCGCGCTGTTTCTCGCCTACACAGCCTATCCAGCCTTCAGGTCCTCATCACGGGACTTCATCCCCACTATCGACTGGATCCTGGCGCTCGCGGGTGCATTTGCGGGTGCCTATCTCTTTCTCTTCTACAATCAGCTTGCGCTCCGCCCCGGCCAACCCACCATGATGGATCTGGTCACGGCCGGCGCGGGCATCGCCCTGCTGCTCGAAGCCACGCGCCGATCGCTCGGCCTCCCCATGGTGGGCGTGGCTGCCGTCTTCATGTTCTTCACGTTTGCCGGCCCGTACATGCCCGAGGCCCTGCAGCACAAGGGCGCCTCTCTGTCGCGCTTTCTTACGCATCAGTGGCTCGTCACGGAAGGTGTGTTCGGCATCGCACTCGGCGTCTCGACGAGCTTCGTTTTCCTGTTCGTGCTGTTTGGCACGCTGCTCGACAAGGCCGGCGCGGGAAACTGGATGATGCAGCTTTCCATTGCGCTGCTCGGTCATCTGCGTGGCGGCCCGGCGAAGGTCGCGGTCGTCTCATCCGCCCTCAACGGCGTCGTCTCCGGCTCCTCGGTGTCGAACGTCGTCTCGGGCGGCATTTTCACGATACCGCTCATGAAGCGAACGGGGCTCTCCGGCGTGAAGGCGGGCGCCATCGAAGCAACTTCATCCATTAACGGGCAGATCATGCCGCCCGTCATGGGCGCCGCTGCATTCCTGATGGTCGAATACGTCGGCATTCCCTACTCGGAGATCATCAAGCACGCCGCGCTGCCGGCCATCGCTTCCTATGTCTCGCTCTTCTACATCGTGCATCTCGAGGCGGTGAAGCTCGGCTCGAAGCCGATCCCGCGCGAGCAGATGGAGATCAAGACACGGTTGCTGCGAACGGGGCTCGGCATTTCCGGTATGATCGTGGTGCTGTGCCTGCTCTACTATGGCGTTCAAGCCATACAGGCCACCTTTGGGCGCGACGCATCGACGGTCCTGATGTTTGCGATCGTCGGCATATACGTGGCGAGTGTCTGGTTCTCCTCGCGCTACGAGGACCTCGTCATCGAGGACCCGGATGCGCCGATCATCCATCTCCCGCGCGCATGGGATGTAGTCCGCACGGGACTGGATTTCATGATCCCGCTTGTCGTTCTCCTGTGGTGCCTCACCGTCGACCAACTCTCACCGGGCCTCTCCGCCTTCTGGGGTACGGTCGCCATCATGGGCATCGTCGCAACGCGCAAGCTGTTGCTGGCCATATTCAGGAAGCAGCCTGTCCCAGCCGCAATCGCCCAGGGCTGGACCGATCTGATCGATGGCCTCGCCGGCGGTGCGCGCAACATGATCGGCATCGCCGTTGCCACGGCGACGGCCGGAATCGTCGTCGGCACCGTGACGCTCACCGGCCTCGGCCTCATGATGACGGAATTCGTCGAGTTCATCTCGGGTGGCAACGTCATCGCCATGCTGCTGCTGATCGCCGCGATCTCGCTGGTCCTCGGTCTCGGCATTCCGACGACCGCGAACTACATACTGGTCGCGACACTCATGGCACCCGTCGTCGTCGAACTCGGCGCCCAGGCCGGACTCGCGATCCCGCTTATCGCCGTGCATCTCTTCGTCTTCTACTTCGGCATCATGGCGGACATCACGCCGCCCGTCGGTCTCGCGGCATTTGCGGCAGCCGCAATCTCGCGCGAAGATCCGCTCGCGACGGGTTTTCAGGGCGCGCTCTATTCGCTGCGAACGGCCATTCTGCCATTCGTCTTCATCTTCAATCCAGCAATACTGCTGATCGGCATCGAAAGCTGGTGGCAGCTCGCACTCGTCATCACGACCTCGATGATCGCGATTCTGCTGTTCGCAGCCGCGACCATGAACTGGTTTGTCACGCGCAGCCGGCTGTGGGAGTCCGCCATCCTCCTTCTAGCCTGCTTCACGCTGTTCCGGCCCGACTGGTGGCTCGACCAGTTCTATCCCAAATGGACGGAACTGCCGGCAAAGGAGCTGGTGACACGTGTTGCGGACGCCCCCGCCGGCTCTCGCATCAACATCGTCGTCGAAGGCATGAACATCGAGGGCGATACGGTTCGAAAGACCGTCAGTGTGCCACTAGGCGAACCGGGCGAACCACGCCAGCGTTTGCGCTCCGCTGGCCTCACCGTAGCAAGCCTCGGCGACACGACGACGATCAGCAACGTCGCGTTCGGGTCCTATGCGCGCCGTCTCGGTCTCGAAGCCGGTCACGAGATCAAGGCCGTCCTGCAACCCGCACCGCGCCCCTCGCAGTTGTGGCCGCTCTTCGGCGGCCTCCTGGCAACAGGGCTCATCGCACTCCTGCAGTGGCGCCGGAGGCCTGCGCCAGCATAGCCACGCATGGTCCATCAAGCAGCGGTCACCAGACCGCCCATGCGTTCGATGAAACGTGCGATCTCGTCGACGCCGGTGCCCGCGCGGATGTTTGTGAAGACATACGGCTTCTCGCCGCGCATACGTTTGGTGTCGCTCTCCATGATGGAGAGATCGGCGCCGACGTGCGGGGCTAGATCCGTCTTGTTGATGACAAGCAGATCGGAGCGCGTGATGCCGGGGCCTCCCTTGCGCGGGATCTTCTCACCCTGTGCGACGTCGATCACATAGATCGTCAGATCCGCAAGCTCCGGCGAGAAGGTGGCCGCGAGATTGTCGCCGCCCGATTCGATGAGAATGACATCGAGGTTCGGAAACTTGCGCCGCATGGTCTCGATCGCTGAGAGATTGATCGAGCAGTCCTCGCGGATGGCCGTATGCGGGCAACCACCCGTCTCCACGCCCATGATGCGCTCGAGCGGCAGAGCCTGCATGCGCATGAGGATCTCGGCGTCCTCTTTCGTGTAGATGTCGTTCGTAATGGCGCAGATGTCATAGCGCTCGCGAAGCGCGCGGCAGAGACCCGCGGTCAGCGTCGTCTTGCCGGATCCGACCGGGCCACCAATACCCACGCGGAGTGGACCGTGTGATGAGCTCATGAGCGGAACAGCCTTGTGTACTGGGTTTCGTGTGCGAGCGATGCGATGTCGGAGCGGTATACCGCGCCGCCGAGATCGTCCAATGTCGCCTCTCCTGCCGACGTAGCACAGGCGGCAATATCCTGCATCAAGGCGGCGATCGTACGCTGCGCATCCGTCTGACCAACCGCGGAAAGTCGTATGGCCGCAGATGTCAGGTTCGAGACCGCCGCGAGCCCGAAAGCCTGGAGTGTCTCCGCCCAGGACATGCCGTGGATACCCGCACAAGCGCCGACCGCTACAGGATAGGTCGTGTCCGGCGCGAGCACATTCGTCATCGCATCAAACGCCGCGCCCCCCCAAGCTGCGCGAACTGTCTGCAGGAAGGCATTTCCCTGCGTGACCGTCTCGAGATGACGCTCGGCGGAAGGTTGCAGTGCCATGGCCAGCGCGTTCACGTCGCCAAGATCGGCCCATCTTCCGCTTGTCGCGCAGCGCCAGGCTTCAGCAAGAAGGATCATGTCATTTCGGATCGCGCCATGCACAAGCAGATCGCGCAGCCATTCGGTCAGCGTCGCGTGATTGCGCACCCAGCCGCGCTCGACAGCCCACTCGAGACCATGACTGTAGGCGAACGCGCCGACCGGAAAGGCCGGCGAGAGCCAGGCAAGCAGGCGCGGATCAAAGCCGGGAGACGGCGTGGCCGGCATGGTCCCGTTCAGTCGCACCGGCGAACTCGACAAGGGACTGCGCTCACTCACGACCTCAGGACTCGCGCTTATCCGGGCGAAATGTTCCTTGCACGACGGTGAGCTTCACATCGCGCCTTGGTGGGCGTTCGCCATCCGCGTCGTGGTGGTGGTGATCATGCGCGTGATCATGATCGTGATGATGGTGATGCGCACCGCCATGGTGATGATGATGCCCCGAGTGCAGCGGCCCCTTCCCGCCATACGCGCCACCCTCCGGCTCGAAAGGCCGGAGAACGCGATGTACGTGCGCGCCGAGTTGCTCGACCAGTTCCGCCAGAACATGATCCGGCTGGATGTAGATCGCGCCTCGCGTGATCTCGGCTGGCGTATGGCGGTTACCGAGATGCCATGCGATGGTCGCGAGCGCCAGCGCATCATGCGCGTGAATCTCGAGCAGATCCTCGGCCGCCGCCTTGACCAGAACAGCGCCCCCCTCGACCGCCAACCCGTCACCATGTGCGAGATATGTCGCTTCGGGCAAATCAAGCAGCAGCTCGCGCCCGCCGTCCGTCGTCAGCAGGACACGGCGCCGATAGCGCGACTGGCGATCGAGCGTAATGGTGTCAACAATCCCGATGTCGGCGAGTTGGCCAACTCTCAGAACGGAAGACGCGCGCAGGGGTGTTCCCGCCATCTCACACAAACCTCAGAACAGGAAGTAGCGCTGCGCCATGGGTAGCATTTTTGCGGGTTCGCAGACCAGCAATTCTCCATCCGCGCGCACTTCGTAGGTCTCCGCGTCGATCGTGATATCGGGTGTCGCGTCGTTGTGGATCATGCTCTTCTTGGAGATGCCACCGCGCACATTCTTCACCGCGACGACGTCCTTCGCGAGGCCGAGCCGCTTGCCGACGCCGTTCTGAACGGCTGCCGCCGATCCGAAGATCAGCGACGAGCGCGTGCGCGCACCACCGAAGGCGCCGAACATGGGCCGATAATGCACGGGCTGCGGCGTCGGAATCGAGGCATTGGGATCGCCCATGGGCGCCGCCGCGATGACGCCGCCCTTGATGACGAAATCCGGCTTCACGCCGAAGAAGGCCGGCGACCAGATCACGAGATCGGCGAGCTTGCCGAGTTCGACCGAGCCGATGTATTCGGATACACCGTGCGCGATGGCGGGATTTATCGTGTACTTCGCGACGTAGCGCTTGGCGCGGAAATTATCGTTGCCCTTGCCCTGATCCTGCGGCAGCGGGCCGCGCTGCATCTTCATTTTGTGCGCGGTCTGCCACGTGCGGATGATGACCTCGCCGATGCGGCCCATGGCCTGGCTATCCGACGACATCATGGAGAGAGCGCCGAGATCGTGGAGAATATCTTCGGCCGCGATCGTCTCCTTGCGAATGCGGCTTTCCGCGAACGCGAGATCCTCAGGGATGGATGGCGACAAGTGGTGGCACACCATGAGCATGTCGAGGTGCTCGTCGAGCGTGTTCACCGTGAAGGGACGCGTGGGATTGGTCGAGGAGGGCAGCACGTTCTTGAGGCCAGCCACCTTCATGATGTCCGGCGCGTGGCCGCCACCAGCGCCCTCTGTATGGAAGGCGTGGATCGTGCGCCCCTTGAACGCCGCAATCGTATCCTCGACGTAACCGGACTCGTTCAGCGTATCCGTGTGGATCATGACTTGTATGTCGTGATCATCCGCAACGGAGAGCGCGCAGTCGATCGCGGCCGGCGTCGTGCCCCAGTCCTCGTGCAGCTTGAGCGCGCAGGCTCCGGCATTGATCATCTCCTCCAGCGCGCCGGGCAGTGAGGCATTGCCCTTGCCCGCAAAGCCGAGATTCATCGGGAATGCATCCGACGCGCGCAGCATCATCTCGATGTGCCACGGCCCCGGCGTGCACGTCGTCGCGAGCGTACCGTGCGCGGGTCCCGTACCACCGCCGAGCATGGAGGTGAGGCCCGACATGAGCGCATCCTCGATCTGCTGCGGGCAGATGAAATGGATGTGCGTGTCGAAACCGCCGGCCGTGAGGATCTTGCCCTCGCCCGCGATGATTTCCGTGCCCGGGCCGATGATGATGTCCACGCCCGGCTGGATGTCGGGATTGCCTGCTTTGCCGATCTTGAGAATGCGACCTTCCTTGATCGCGACGTCCGCTTTGACGATTCCCCAATGGTCGAGGATCAGCGCATTCGTGATGACAGTGTCGGCAGCGCCGGCGGCGTTCGTGACCTGCGACTGGCCCATGCCGTCGCGAATGACTTTGCCGCCGCCGAACTTCACTTCATCGCCGTAGGTCGTGAGATCCTTCTCGACCTCGATGATCAGATCCGTATCGGCGAGGCGCACCTTATCGCCCGTCGTCGGTCCGAACATCTGGGCATAGGCGGCGCGGGACATCCTGGCGGGCATCGGCAGTACCTTATGTCATGATCGCGAGCGCGATAATTCGAGCAAACCGAACTCAAGGATCGAGCTTGCCCATGACCTCCTGGCGGAAACCGTAGACAGTGCGCGTGCCGGCGAGCGGGATCAGCCGGACTTCACGCGTCTGGCCGGGCTCGAAGCGCACGGCGGTCCCGGCGGGAATATCGAGGCGCGCACCGCGCGCCGCGTCCCGATCGAAACTCAGCGCGGGGTTGGCTTCGAAGAAGTGGTAGTGGCTGCCGACCTGGATCGGGCGCGCGCCCGTGTTGGACACCGTCAGCGTCGTGACGGCGCGGCCTGCGTTGAGTTCGATTTCGGCGTCGGGCGTAATGATCTCACCAGGTTTCATGGTACCCCCTCACGCCACCATCAGGAAAACACCGAGTGCGGCCGTGGCGGCACCGATGACGCGCGCAGGCGTGCGGCTCGCAAGCCGCGCGATGCCGAGGCCGATAGCGATGCCTGCTACATGGAGCAACGCGGTCGAGGCCGCGAAACCCGTGGCATAGCCGTACCAGCCCTCTCCTGGCGCCTCTGCGCCGTGCGCGTGCCCGTGAAAGAGCGCGAACGCACCGATGAGCACGGCCCCGAGAGCGACGGGCGCTTTGATCCCGAGCGCGACAGCCAAGCCAAGGGCGACGACCGAGAGCGCGATGGCCGGCTCGACGGCTGGGAACTCGATGCCGGCATGACCAATGAAGCCGCCGACCAGCATCATGAGCACGAACGCGACGGGCCACACCCAAATGCGCTTGCCGCCAGCAAGGGCAGCCCAAATGCCCACCGAGATCATGGCGGCAAGATGATCGATACCACCGAGCGGATGGAGCGCGCCGTCGATCAACGAGAAGCCGGTCTCGTGACCCGTATGCGCGGAGGCGGAGCCAGCCAGGAACAGCGGAGAACCGACGGCGAGTACGAGCGGAAGGAAGCGTGCGAATTTCATCGAGCGAAGGCTCCGTTGAACTGCCTGATCATCGAATGGGGTTGTGGACGGTGACGAGCTTGCTGCCGTCGGGAAAGGTCGCTTCGACCTGCACGTCATGGATCATCTCGGCGATGCCCTCCATGACCTGGTCGCGGCGTAGCACTTTGGCGCCGGCAGCCATGAGCTCCGAGACGCTACGCCCGTCGCGCGCGCCTTCAACGACGAAGTCCGTGATAAGCGCGATCGCCTCGGGATGATTGAGCTTCACGCCCCGCTCCAGGCGGCGGCGCGCGACATTCGCCGCCATGGCGATGAGCAGCTTGTCCTTCTCGCGCGGTGTCAGGTTCATGCGGTCGGCGCCCCCTCCTGCTCAGCTTCTCAGGTCATCCAGACGCGTGGCATCGGACGGCCGGAGAGCACTTCCGTTACACTGATGATGTCACGTCGAACATCCTCAGGCGTGCCTAGAAATCGGGCAGTCAGCCGTCCATCCCATGCGCTGGCGCCGCACTCGGAGCGGGCCCCGGCCATCACCTCCCGGACAGCCGCAAGGCGATCCTCCGCATCAGGGGCGAACATGAGGACGAGCCCTGTGCTCCTCGCCCCCGCCGCAACCGCGGGACGCGCTAGCGCGTTCGCTATATGCCCATTCAGGCGAACAGCCTCGGCGAACACGAGCTTCCCGCCGCGCCGGATACGCCAATCATCGCGCAACTCACCCTCTCCCGGCACTTCGCCATGCGCGACACGTCCGAAGACGACCATCTCGACCATGAGAAGCTGTGCATCCGGCGCCATGTCGATCTCGAAGCGGCGATGAAGCCGTGCACCAGAGAAGAGGATGGTCTCCTGCGGCAGCCAGTCGAGTCGCGCCGCGCTTTCGAGCGAGAGGGTTATGTCGATGCGCGCGGGCGGCCCCATGGACCGATAGATCCGCTCGGCCGTCGCGGATGAATGCACGGCATCGACACCCGCGCCCATATCGAGCGTGAACGCGAGGCTGTCTCCGCCAACGATGCCGCCGCCCGTATTGATCTGGCTCGATTCGATATGCGGCGCGTGGGTCGTCGGAAAACGCAGACGATAGCCGCCATACTCCGTCAAAGTATCGATGCGGCTCGCGCCATCTGCAAAAAAATAACGGGCCTTGAGACCGCCAGCCGCGCGCACGCGCGCAAGCGCACATGCGGCGGCGCCTTCTTCCACCACCTGCGCGCTCGTCGCGTCTCGGCGTGTGCTGTTGCCATGCGCACTATATTCAGGAACCTGCATTCGCCGACACTATTGCCATTCCGCGCACAGAGCGAGCGCTCACGTGGCGGCGCCGTTTGACACCCCACCCATGCGCACTTACTGTTCGCTGAACAACAAAAAATTTACTCGCCAGCTGCCGGCCAGCAGATTTTCGGGGCCCATGCAGCATGACGCAGCCTGCGAATTGGTCCGACAAGAGACCAGCGCGCTTAATCCGGGAGTTTGAAACATGCTCAAGAAGGCCTTTGCAGGGCTTGCTATGGTCGTGCTCGTTGGTGGCATGGCGCCGACGGCCTCTGCCCAGACAAAAGAAATCCGCTGGGGAACTTCAGCCGTGGGATCCGCGGGCCACAAAGCGCTCGTCAATCTGGCCGAAGTCCTGAACAAGGAGTGGACCGGCTACAACGTCACCGTCCAACCAGCCCCAGGCGCGATCCTCACGATCAAGGGATTCGCCACCAATAAGTTCGACGGCTTCTACGGTGCCGATATCGGCTTCTACGAGTACGCCAACGACATCGCGCGGTTCAAAGGCTTCAAGGCCAGTGCGCAGCGCGCCCCCATCATGTCGATGTGGGTATTCACCGCCGAGGTCGGCTTCGGCATCCACAAGCGCGACAAGGACAAGATCAAGAGCTGGGGCGATCTCGCCGGCAAAAAGGCATTCACCGGCCCGCGCCCGTGGGATACGCGCGCGCAGACGGAGCGCGGCCTCACCGCGCTCGGCATCAAGCACGACTACACCGAGGTCGATCTCGCGACTGCGGGCTCGCTGCTCGAGTCGGGCAATCTCCAGGCCTTCGTCGTCTATACGAATGCAGAGACGGGCGTACCGCCCTGGATTACCGAGGCCTCACTCACCACGGATTGGATCGCGCTCAATCCAAGCGACGCCGAAATCAAGTCGCTGAAGGAGAAGGGTCTCGCGACGACCAGCGTTCCCGCCAAGGTCTTCAAGAAGGATATCGGCGTTGAGGCCATCACGCTCCTCCCCTTCTACTACGGATTCCATGTCGGTCTCGATGTGTCGGCGGACGACGTCTATCGCAAGCTGACGATCGTCGAGAAGAATGCCGAAGCCCTCAAGAAGGCCGATGGCGCCTACGCACAGGTCGCCGCCGATATGATCGGTATGCAGAAGCGCGGCATACAATCCTCCGTCGAACTCGTCGAGATCCATCCAGGTCTCGCAAAGTATATGAAGGAAAAAGGCGCCTGGGATCCCGAGTGGGATGCCCGCATCGCTAAGGCGAAGTAGCTCAAGTCTCCCAGTATATTTCTAGCAGCGGGCCGCATCTGGCCCGCTGCAATCCCCATACTCGGAGCAGCCCCCGGCTCCCCGCGCGACAGGTCGAATCCGATGAGCATGGACACAGCAGCGCGCTCGTGGCCGGAAACGGTACTTGAGATTGCATACTACGGCACCGCCGCGATCTTCTTTGGCTTGCTCTTCATCTATTATATGACGGGCCTCGGCGGGCCATCTCAGCTCGCCGCAACGCTGGTCCCGCTCACGTTCGTTGTCTTCACGCTGAATGCGCTGCGCGAGAACGATCTCTACCCTTCGCTCAGCCGCTCCCTCAACTACCTGATCGGCGGCATCTACTGTGCACTCGCCATCGTGACGTCGATCTATATGACGGTCGAGTTCGATGCGATCGGCTTCGCCCGCGCGGGCTTCTGGAATACGCCGGACATGTTTTTCGGCGCCCTGATGGTACTCCTGGTGCTGGAGTACGCGCGCAAGCGCTTCTTTCCGCTGTTCATCATCAATCTCATTCTGATCGTCTACTGCCTCTACGGCTGGGCCGTGCCGGGCATGTTCCGCCATCCCGGCCTCGATTGGGAGCGCGTTCTGACGGCCTCGAGCCTGGAGATGGCAACTGGCGTCTATTCGCGCCTTCCGCAGCTCGCACTTACCCTCATCGGCTCGTTCATTCTGGTGCTATGCGTTCTGCGCGCCTTTGGCTGCATCGAATCGATCCTCAAAGCGGCAGGACAGCTCGCGGCCCGCTCACCCCATGCGGTACCTATGTCCGCGGTCCTTGGATCGATCGGCATCGGCGCTGTAAGCGGCAGCGGGGCCGCCAATGCCATCACGACCGGATCGGCCACCATCCCGGCCATGATCGCATCCGGCATGCCGCGCCATCGTGCGGCAGCCATCGAAGCCTCGGCCTCGCTCGGTGGTCAGCTCATGCCGCCCGTCATGGGCATCTCGGCCTTCCTCATGGCCGACTTCATGGGGGTCGGCTATTTCGATGTCGTCGCGCGCGGCTACGCGCCGGCCGTCGTCTTTTTCATCGGCCTTCTCGTTGGCGTCTACCTGCTGTCGATGCGCTATGGCGGCACCAACGGACGGTCCTTCGCCGAAGAGCCCATGAACTGGGGCGACTGGATGAACCTCGGTGCCTTCGCACTGGTCGTCGTCGGCCTCGTCCTGCTGATGGCCGTTCTCTACATGGCCCCGATGTTTGCGGCCCTCTATGTGTTCTTCGTCGTGTTGGCCGTGCTTCTCCTGAAGCATGTGGCGGAGCTGATGACAGGAGCCCGGGAGACGAGTCTGAAAAGCATCACAGGCCCGGGGCTGCGCTTCCTCGATGGTTTCAGCTCGATGACGGCCGATCTCACGCTCCTGCTCGCAACGCTCTCGATCATGACAGGCGCCTTCGTCATCACGGGCGTGCCGACCAAGATCGGATTCCTTCTCATGGAGGCGGCCGGCATCAACCTGCTGGCCATGGTGGTGGTCGCGTTTCTCTTTGGCGCCCTGCTCGGTACCGGCCTGCCGCCAGCCCCCACATATATTCTGACTGCCCTCGTCATTGCGCCGGCCATGATCAAGACCGGCGTCAATCCCTGGAGTGTGCACTTCTTCGCCTTCTTCCTCGCCGTATGGGGCGAGCTGACGCCGCCTACATCGGTCGTCGCAGCCGTCACCGCCAAGATCGCCGACGCTTCGTTCATGAGAACGCTCATGGCCGCGATAACGCTTTGCGCATCGCTGTTCGTGCTCATGGCTGCCGCGTTCGTCAGACCGGAGTTGGTAGTCGAACCGGGAATGGCGCAACTCGCCGCGCTCGGACTTGTCTGCACCGCCACCGTCACGCTCATGTTCAGCCTGCAGGCTTCGTTCAGCAACCGCCCCGGCGTGGACTACGCCATCCGGCTCGCGCTCGGCGCACTGGCGATGTTCATTCTATTCTCGCCGAGCGAGGCCCTCTCAGGCCTGGCCTGTATCCCGGCAGCACTCGCCATCGGCTACTGGATCATGCGACGGCGCCAGGATGCACCTGCGCTTACGGCGGTCAGTGGGGGATGAGGGCAGATAATCTGCCTCAGCCAAATCGCTAGTTACGGCAACGCAAGCCGCCAGCTCTTCCTGCGCTCCATGGCTCACACCAATGAGGTGTCCGGGCTGATTTACCACGCTTCGCCGCTTCCACGGGCGAACAGGATTTCTATCGCCACGCAACCGCCGCCAGATGAGCCGCTGCTACCAGCGCCATTCGCTGGACCTAACTGCGATTAATCCACTAACATAGACTGTTGGCGGATGATGTTCAGTTCGACCATTGAGCAGCGAAATGGCGAATGGCAACGAGCATACGGGCAAGGGACAACGCGGACAGCGTTCCCCGGGTGCACGCTTGTCGATTCAGACCATCGGTCGGCTCACCTTTCGCATCGGCGAACAGGAAGCCGGCCCAATCACGCGAAAGTCGCGCGCCCTGCTCGGCTACCTGGCGGCGAACGAGACCGGCGAGGAAAGCCGCGACCGGCTCGTCGGTCTATTCTGGAGCGAGAGCGAGGAAGACAAGGCACGCGCATCGCTTCGTCAGTCGCTGTATGAGATCCGCGGGGCCCTCGATGCGGCCGGCTTCGATGGCCTGACGACGGATCGCCTTCGCGTCGCGCTCGACCGCACCCGCATCGATGTCGATCTGTCGGCCATGCTTGATCAGGCCGCAGTGGGAGTTGCCCACCCCGTTCTGCTGCAGTTGGAGCGCCCGATCGATCGGCTGCTCGAAGAATTCGATACGATCGATCCCGCCTTTCGCGATTGGCTTCAAGCCAAGCGGCAATCGCTCGGTGATCAGCTCGTGCGATTGCTCGAGACCGCATTGCGGGATCGCGGCAGGTCGTCCGCTGAACGGGAAGCGCTTGCGCGCGCGCTGCTCCATCTCGATCCCACTCACGAGGAAGCCGTTCGTCTGCTGATCCGCGCACGGGCTGGCGCAGGGGACATCGGCACCGCGCTCCGCCTTTACAAAACGCTCTGGGACTTGCTGGACGCCGACTTCGACGTCGAACCATCTACGGAGACGCAGGAACTCATCGCCTCCATAAAGCTCGGCCAGCCTGCTGCCGTGGCCCGGATGGATGCCCCTACGACGATCGTCGTGGCGCGCGGCGGGGACGGCAATCAATCCGCCGCTTCTTTGGAAGTTCTTCTGCGCGATTTCATTGCCTCTATTGGAGGCCGCCTGACGTCCGGAGCCAGCAACAGCTTCGTTCTCGATTTCGCGGATCCTCGCGCCGCTGTCCAGGCCATGTTCCAACTGTCGAGCCAAGCCTCTCCGGATCGCACTCCCGGGCTCCGACTCGGCGGGCACGTCCTTGACAGTCCCGATAGTGGTCGCCGCTTTGCACAGGACGTGGCCGATACGCTGGCATCCGCCGCCGAGCCCGGGCAGGTCCTCGTATCTGGCGAACTGCGGGATGTTCTGACGGACAACCTCGATGCCGTGGTCGAGGATCGCGGCCTTACGGGGGGAACCGCCAAAAAGGCCGGACTGCGCACCTATGGCCTCGTCCGCCCTGCCGACCAGCCCTTCTTGGCAGCATCGGCCCTGGAGCCCGTGCTGCCGTCTATCGCAATTATTCCATTCGAGTTGCGCAGCAACGACGAGAAGCATTCGCTCATCGGCTGCCTGCTCACCGAAGAACTCCTGACCGCACTGAGCGCCACCAAGGAATGCGCTGTCATCTCGCGCCTCTCGTCTCGTCCCTTTCGCGCACGCTCAGCCAGCATCGAAGTCATTCATGCCCAGCTTGGCGCGAACTACATTCTTTCCGGCTCCTATACCGTGCGCGGCCAGATGCTCGAACTTCAGGTCGAGTTTGCTCATTCCAACTCGGGAAGCGTGCTGTGGCGCCGCTCTTATAAGGAGCGCCTGCCACCCTCACTCGGCGCGATGGATCTTGTTGGCGAACTTCTGAGTTCGATATCCGCCTCGATCCTGGCGCATGAGCTTCAGCTCGTTCAGAGCCGCCCTCTAGAAACGCTCGAAAACTATTCGCTCCTCATGGCGGCGATCAATCTCAGCCACCGAACCTCGCGCGCTGGTTTCGGTCAGGCACGCGCGCTGCTGGATCTGCTCGTCGAAAGACTACCCATGCACCCGCTGCCCATTGCATGGCTAGCGAAGTGGCACGTCTTCAAGATCAACCAGGGATGGTCGGAGGACGCCGCCGCCGATGGGGAGAGGGCGCTGAGTTATGCCGCGCGCGCAATCGATGCCGATCCCTCATGTTCCACGGCATTGATGGTGGATGCATGGGCCAATCTCAGTGTGCGCCGGCGTTTCGATACAGCGGCCGCAAAGTTCGAGCACGCGCTGGAGGTCAATCCCAACGACTCCACGGCCTGGCTGCTCAAGGCGATGATGCACTGCTTCGTCGGCGACGGCAGCAAAGCCGTCCAATCGGCGGAGCGCGCCGTTCGCCTCTCGCCACTCGACCCGCGCCGCGCCTACTACGACTCGCTTGCAGCCTCCGCCTATATCTCCGCTGGGCAATACGATCGTGCGATCGAGTTGGCCACGCGATCCTTGCGGTTGGACAGATCACACGCATCCACCCTCAGAGCTCTCGCGATCTCGCAAGTTCAATCGGGAAAAGTGAATGAGGCCCGAAAGACGATGCGCGAGATCCTGGCTCTGGATCCGACCCTGACCGTGTCGAAGTATCTGAGCCGGCATCCCGCCGCAGAATTCGCCACTGGCCAGATGTGGGCAAAGACCTTGGGAGAAGCCGGTTTGCCACCTTGAGCAGGCCGCAGATTTCGCTGTCAGGGTGGCGGAGCGATCTTGTACTCATTCCACTCGACGGCCGCTTGGTCGATCAAGCGATTGAACAGATTGCACGACGACCTCAGGATTTTGAAAGTCTCATACGCCAGTTTGCGACCGGCGGTACCGTCCGAAGGGTAGTGCACGCCCAGAACTTCGCGATTGCGCGTGATGCGCTCTGCCATGCGATGCAGAGGCAGATTGTCCCGCTCGGGCGGCTCGGGACCGTCCGGATAGGATACCCCCGCGGCACGATCCAACGCTTCCTGAAGGCAGAACACAGCAGTCCACGCTTCGGTGGCGTGGGCACTCGGGTACGCACCATGCGATGGCACATCGATCGCCGGAAGCAGATTGGGAGATAGCTGGGACGGCCTCGGCCTCTGGTACTTGTTCTTGTGATACATGCTTTGAAACTGACCCACGCGCATCGCGCCATCGATCAGATACTTAATAGAGGGGTGCGTGCGGCGGCTCGTCCCGAGAACGCCCTCGAAGTAAATGCCGAACCCCTCACGCTGCGCCATCGATTCCCGCAGTACGGCGGCCCGGAACTCTATCAGGGTATAAAGCTCCTTGAGCTCGTCCTCGACCTTTGTCTCGTTCCATTTGCCGATGTCGATGTCCTTCCACGCATCGGTTGCCGCGAACTCCGTGAGAAGCACCATGGAGAAATGATTGTGTCCCCACGCGCGTGGAGGGAGCTTTAACTCCAGCGTGCCCGTTACCTGCGTGAATGGCGAGAACGACCTGATTGATTGGTCCGGGTTCCACGGCTCGAGGACAGCACTACCGAGCGTTTCTGCAGCCGGGTTCTCGGGAGGCCAGCGATTCCCACGATGCCAGCCGTCCGCACCAGCCGTCTTGCCGACCGTCGGAGAAATCCCGATGGGGCGCATAAGTCCGGAGCCTCCACCGGCGCCACCGGAACCAACGCCTTCGACGCCCTCTACGCCTTCCACTCCCTCCACGCCTTCGGCCGGACCAAATGCACGAGACATGTGATACCTCCCTGGCAAACTGCTTGTGAAACAATTGCATTCAAACGCGCGCGGCAGGCCAGCGCATCAAGCATGAAAACTTCGATTGGCACGTCGCGAAGTGCCCAAGCCACCAATCTAGCCAATGTCAACGATGCGGGATACAAGTAACATCATACTTTGATGCACGCTGAACGCCTGAGCGCGTTCAATTGATCGCTCCATCTTGTTTTCGAAGGGGCCGACAAATGCCTGATGCCACCTTCCGCCAGTACCTTACAATCAAGCCATTGCCTGATGCTCGAGCAAGGTCCGTCGACGACCTCTACGACCTTGTCCGGAACCTTCTGAACGATTTGGGGGCACCGAGAACTTTACTCCTGCCGGGCAGCTACAGCATATCGGACGTGCCCTCGCACGACTGGACGCCGCAGATCGTGGGTTGGCTCGGTGCCGATCCGATCCAACTGGATCCGGACGAGATCGTCGTGCCATGCACGTTCACCGACCCGGATCGTCACGACGAATTCCGCGATGCCGTCCTGCCAGCCGTAGATCAACGACTGGCCAGCGGCACGATCACCGCCATAGGCGCAGATCCCGGCGGCTCGGTTGCCGACCACTACTGCCCGGTCCACGATGGCGCTGCGTTCGCAACGCGCCGAGAAGCGCGGCGTTTACTCGCGCTGGAGAGCCTTCCCCCCGACCTGGACGAGCTTGTGAGAGGTCGCCCGAAGGTCAATGTCGTCATTCTGGATCAGGGGCTGCACAAGGGAGCAATACCGGACGCAAACTGGGGTGGCGGCTGGGCTTATAAACTCGGGACGCCAAACGAGGAGCGTCTGCCCGGGTCGTCAAAAGCCAATTCTCACGGGGCTATGGTTGCGCGGAACGTGCTCGATATCGCGCCCTCCGCCGTCCTCTACGATTTCCCCCTCATACCGCCCGAGAGAATCCCGAACGTGAGCATGTTCGCGAGTCACGCGAATGCTGGATACATCATCCTCCGGAAAACGATAGCTCTGCTGCGTCAGGACGAGAGATGGCGTGGCCCGTGGATCGTCGTGAATGCCTGGGGCATTTTTGATCGCAGAAGCGAACGTCCAATAGGTGACTACACAGAAGACACCAACCGATGGGGCCATCCGCTTAACAAGGCCGTCGGGCGGACGGTGGCAGACCGTATTGATGTCGTCTTCGCTGCCGGCAACTGCGGGCAGTTTTCCATGAGCCCACGTTGCGGTCCCAGCGATCGCGGTTCGGGGCGCAGCATCTGGGGCGCGAACTCGCATCGTGACGTCATTACCGTGGGGGCCGTCCTGACGGATGAAAAGTGGCTCGGCTATTCCGCGCAGGGGCCGGGGCAACGGCATCTCGACCCAGAGAAGCCCGATGTCTGTGCTCCCAGCCAGTTTCGCGACACCAATGACCCAGCCCTCCTCAACACGGGCACTTCGGCCGCGTGTGCGCTGGCGGCCGGTGTTCTCGCCACCTTGCGATCGAACTGGGATGCGAATGTCGTAGGGCCGGCCGAGATGAAGCGCGTCCTCGCCAAATCAGCACGCAAAGCCCCGGGTTCTGAATTGCCCGGGCATGCGGGTGAGCGGGCGCGGTGGCGCTTCGGTGCAGGCATTATTGATGCAGGCAAGGCTTGGGCCGAACTCTCGGGTACCGCCTGAGCTTGATCGTGCCTCTCCTTGGCCACTCATGCGGAATTCGGACCGCATCTGCGTGCTCAGGCACGGTTGTGGTTTTGCCGGCAATCGCGGTAGCTTGAGGCCGTGCGCCCCACCACGATGTCGGCCGGAGTCGGTTCTTGAAGGAATTCGCATATGTACGCCCCGCAACGCTCGGCGAGGCGATTGCGGCCATGCAGGCCGACGGGGCACGAGCGCTCGCCGGTGGCACCGATCTCGTGCCTCAGCTCCGCGAAGGCCGCAGGCGGGCCGATCGCATCGTCGATCTCAAGGGCATTCCCGCTCTCACAGACATTACGGCGGCGTCGAACGGTGGCCTCGTCATCGGTGCATCGGTGAGCGCGACGCGCGTTGCGCGACATTCCGCTATCGCTGCCTATTATCCGAGTGTCGCCCAGTCGGCGCGCCTGATCGGCAGCCTGCAGGTGCAGAACCGCGCCAGTCTCGGCGGCAATATATGCAATGCCGCACCTTCGGCGGACGCCGTTCCGGCACTGATCTGTCATCGCGCGACGGCGCTCATCGCTGGTCCGGATGGCGAGCGCGAAGAATTGCTCGAGGCCTTCATCCGCGGGCCCGGCAGAACGAGCCTCCAACCCGGTGAGCTACTTCTTTCGATCGTCCTGCCGCCGCCCTCGCCGCTCTCGGCAGGCCACTACCTGCGCTTCACGCCGCGGCGCGAGATGGACATCGCCATTGCTGGCGCGGCAGCGTGGATCCGCTTGGATGATAATCGCTGCATCGACGACGCGCGCATCGTACTGGCTTCAGTGGGGCCCGTGCCTATCCGAGCGACTTCGGCCGAGCAGGCCTTGCGCGGCGAGCGCCCGACGCCTGCGCTGTTCGAGGCTGCCGGGCACCATGCCGCCGGCGATGCGCAACCCATTTCGGATACACGCAGCTCGGCCGACTATCGTCGCTCACTGGTCGCGGTCCTCACTGCGCGCGCGCTCGCTGCGTGCAGCGCCAATCTCATCGGGAAACCGGTACAGTCATGAAAGCCCTCATCACATGCACGGTGAACGGCGAGAAGCACACCGTGCTCGCCGATCCGCGCGACACGCTCCTGGATCTGCTGCGCGAGCGCATTGGGCTCACCGGCACGAAGGAAGGCTGCGGCAATGGCAATTGCGGCGCGTGCACTGTCCTCGTTGATGATGCACCGGTGACGGCCTGCCTGATGCTGGCCCAGGAGGCGCCGCATCATGACATCATCACGATCGAGGGTGTTTCCGATCACGGTAAGCTGCATGCGATCCAACAGGCGCTGATCGAGCGCGGCGGCACGCAATGCGGCTTCTGTACGCCCGGCATCGTGCTGTCGGCGAAGTCCCTGCTGGACGAGAACCCCAATCCGACGGCGCACGAGATCCGCCACGCCATCGCAGGCAACCTCTGCCGCTGCACCGGCTATGACAAGATCGTCGAAGCCATAGCCGTGGCTGCGGCCGAGATGCGAGGTTGATTGCGCCATGCCCCCGATGGCACCAAAGCAGAGTGACACACTGAAGGTTGTCGGCAAGCGGCTGCCGCGAGTCGACGGGCCTGCGCGCGTGACCGGCGGAGCGGTCTATGCGGCGGACCTCAAGCTCCCCGGCATGGCACACGCGAGGACACTGCGTAGCCCACATGCTCACGCGCGCATTCGCGGCATCGACACCAGCCGGGCTCTCGCGCTGAAAGATGTGCTTGCCGTCGTCACCGCAGCCGACTTCCCGGAGCTGCCTATCGGCGCTTCCATTCCCATGGGCGAGACCGGTTACGATATGTGGATGGTCGCGCAGATCAACATCGCGCGCCACAAGGTTCACTGGGTGGGTCAACCTGTGGCTGCCGTTGCGGCCGTCGATCCGCACGTCGCCGAGGCGGCATTGGCACTGATCGACGTGGACTACGAGCCGCTTCCCGCCGTGAGCGAGCTCCCAGCAGCCATGGCTTCCGACGCCTCTGTTCTGCACGAGCACGTAATCACGAAGGGCGTGGAGCCGCGGCCGCGCACGCCGAGCAATATCTGCTCGCGCACCGTGATCGCGCGGGGGAATGCACCCCAGGCCATCGTGGATGCACCAGCGCACGCCGAGATTCACGTCAAGATCGATACGGCTCATCAGGGCTATATCGAACCGCAGGCCATGGTGGCTGATGTCGATGCCAACGGCTTTGCGACAGTGTGGACGTCCACGCAGGGACAGTTCACGACCGAGCTGATGATCGCCCGCATGCTTGGTCTGCCGCAGTCTCAATTGAAGGTCGTACCGTTGGAAGTCGGCGGTGCGTTCGGCGGCAAGATTGCGATCCACGGCGAGGCCGTCGCGTTGCGCCTTGCGCAGAAGTGCGGACGCCCCGTGAAGCTCGTCCTCACGCGCGAGGAAGTTCTGCAAGGCGGCTCAGGTCCTGCCGCCGGCGCGCAAATCGACATAGCCGTCGCTGCGGACCATACGGGACGCCTCACTGCCATCAAGGGAACCTACCGGATGGATGCGGGCGGCCTGCCCGGTCTTAGTCCGTCTCTGCTCATGCAGGCATCGGCCGCGCTCTACCAGTGCCCCAACCTCGAGCTCACGGGTTTCGACGTCGTCACCAACAAGCCGCGCACGGAAGCCTACCGCGCGCCGGGCGGCACCCAAGGCGCATTCGCTGTCGAGCAGGCCATGGATGCGCTCTGCCAGCGCCTCGAGATGGACCCGCTCGAGTTTCGCAAGCGCAATGCATCCGTCACCGGCAGCACAATGCCGATCGGAACGCCGTTTCCCGCAATCGGCCTCACCACCATTCTAGATCGCATCGGCGCGCACGCCTGCTGGACTGATACACTTCCGCAAGGCCACCATCCGCGTGGTCGTGGCCTCGCGCTCGGCTATTGGCGCGGCACGTCCATGACATCCGCTGCGCACATCACCATCGCGGGCGACGGGCGTCCGATGGTGACCATGGGTGCGGTGGACATCTCCGGCGTCCGCAGCACCATGGCGCAGGTCGTCGCGGAGGAATTCGGTCTGAGCATCGACGACGTGCATGTTCACACCGGCGATTCCAAATCCGTCGGTTATAGCGATGCGGCGGCAGGCAGCCGCGTTGCGCGCACAAGCACGGCCGCGCTGGTGGAGGCGAGCCGCGACGCCCTCGACCAGCTTCGCATCCGCGCCGCGGAGAAGCTCCAGTGCGCGCGCGACGAACTCGACTATGCGGAAGGCATTTTCCGCGTGCGACAGCCACAGGGCACCACCATTTCGCTCGCCGATCTGATGCAGGCGACCCTCGCCGAGGGCGCGATCATCGGGCGCGGCGTCTCGACCAAGTTGCCGCTCGGCGTCGAGATCGGTGCGCACGTGTGCGACGTGGAAGTCGATACGGATACCGGCCTCGTGACGGTTCTGCGCTACACGGCATTCCAGGATGTGGGCCTTGCGCTCAATCCGACAGCCGTCGAGGGGCAGATGGCCGGCAGCGTCGTGCAAGGCCTCGGGTGGGCGTTGATGGAAAGTTTCGACTACGGTGCCGATGGCCGCCTGCGCAATGCGAGCCTGCTCGACTACAGGCTGCCGACCGCACTGGACGTGCCGCCGATCGAGTGCGTGATCGTGGAGACGCCGGTTCCGAACGTGCCTTATGGCGTGCGCGGTGTCGGTGAGGTGCCGATCATCCCCCCGGCGGCAGCCATTGCGAATGCCATTGCGCGCGCCATCGGTGTCCGCGTAACGCACATGCCGATGACGCCCGAGCGGGTACTGCGTGCTCTGCGCGAGAAGCGTGCGCACACCACGTCCGATTGATCCAACGAAAACACAATCCAAGAAACTCGCCCTAGCGGAAGGAATGCCCATGCCTGCCACGTACGCTAATCATCACGCGCAGCTCAAAGCCATCCTGCGCGGCTGGGGCATGCCCGAGGAGAATGCCGAGATCACCGCCAATGTGCTCGCCTGGTCGGATTTGCACGGCGTCGACAGTCACGGCATCTCGATGATCCCGGGTTACGACGTGCTGCGACGCAACGGCCGCGCGCGCATGGAGGCTCAACCGAAAATCTTGTCCGAGACACCTGTGTCGGCCGTGGTGGATGGCGGCGGCGGCCTCGGCCACGTGCCCGCGCACTTCGCCATGTCGACCGCGATCGCCAAAACCAAGACCGTCGGCATGGCCGCGGTCGTCGTGCGGCACTCGGCGCATTTCGGTGCCGCGGGCTACTTCACATTGATGGCCGCCAATGCAGGCCTCATCGGCATGGCCTGTACATCGGCCTCGGGTATTCAGGTCGCACCGACGTTCGGCAAGCAGGCGCGTCTCGGCACCGATCCTTGGTCGTTCGCGGCGCCCAGTGCCGACGGCGTGCCTTTCCTGTTCGATATGGCGACGACGACGGTTGCGGCAGGCCGCATCCGCAACAAGGCAAACGAAGGACTGCCGACGCCTGACGGCTGGGTTCTGGATCGCGACGGGCGCCCCTCGAATGATCCGCTCGTCGCCAAGGAAAAAGGCGGCTTCCTGACGTCGCTCGGCGGCTCGCCTGAGAACTCGAGCTACAAGGGCTACGGCCTCGCCGTGATGGTGAACATCCTCTCGTCGTGCCTGTCCGGCGCGACGCTCATCACCGATCCCGAGCACACGAAGAAGCCCATCGGTATGGACATCGGGCATTTCTTCATGACCATCGATCCCACCATCTTCCGAAGTGCCGGTGATTTCGAAGCCGACGTGAAAGATTTTCTCGGAACGCTTCGGGCCACCACGCCGATCGATCCTGCCCAGCCCGTGATGGTGGCCGGCGATCCGCAGTGGAAGATGGCTGAGACGCGTCTGCGCGACGGCATTCCTGTCGGCGCCGGCCTCATGGGGCAGGTCCGCCAGATCGCGCAGGCCGCTGCCGTGCCCTGGTATCTCGACTGAGCTGTCCTACATCGAAGTCATCAGGGCCCCGCAGATGACGAATCAGGGAACCCACGGATAGCCGTCTCCGCATAATTGCCGAGGATGCGCTCTGTACGGGAATGCTTGGGCGGATACAGATCCGCCCGAGCGTTGCCCATGAGCATACAGGAGCGCATCATGCGTGCATTGCTTTGTGCGGGAGTGCTGTTGCTGTCCGCCACCGCCGCCTTCGCCCAATCCGGGACGCCACCGGTTGCCAAGCGCCAGTCGTCGGATGCCGCATTGCTCGATGAAAAAGCCCGCGTCAAGGAGTGCATGAAGACCTGGGATCGCACGACGCACATGACCAAGCGCGAGTGGGAAGAAACGTGCCGGCGCGTCGCATCCGAGCGCGTGAAGTATCTGCGCGATCAAGGCTATGGATCGGAGCGCAAGAAAACCCCGGCGCGCGCCAAGCCATCACAGATGTGAAGACCGCAGATCTCAATTTCTCAATGAGCCGAGAACACCAGAATCTTCACCGGCAGGATCGCTGCGTGAAGTCGCAGTATCATGGCGTGCACGACTGCGACCGCGTCGACAATATGCAGATAGAGCCAACTGCCGAATCCGATGTCTTTCCGCGCAAGCTGATCGTGATTGTTTGAGTAGGCATTGGCGATGCAGCTGCTGCCCGGTGTGACGTCGTCGAGGCCACCTGCGTACATGGGCACGAGAAGTGCTGTAATCGTCCCCGCCTTCGCAATCTGTTGCGCCTCGATGAGCTGCTCCGTCGCCCTTACCTGACCCGCAGCTACAGCATCCTGCACGTCCGCGACGACCAGCGGAATGATCGTCCAAGGCTTCGAAATGCAGGTCGCTTCTGCCACCATGCCCGTCCTCAAGATCTGCGCCTCGATCTGTCCGAAGCCGGCAATGAGCTGCCGCCGCCCCGCACCTTCCGGTATGAGAATGCCGGCCGGTCGCATGAGCGGGTTCACGACGTCCCCGACACGCAGAACGAACTGCTCGAGGCGCCCTGTCACACCGGCGTAGACGATCATCTTCGCAAGCTCGACCTCGGCTTGCTGCCGCGCTGCCTCCGCCGTTGCCTTCTCGGCAGGGAGGAGCGTCGTCAGTTTCGTCTGCGCGGCCTGACGCACAGCAGTTGCAGCGACCACATCGCCGTTTCGCGTCTCGACGAGTTTGCGAAGCCGCTCGATCTCCCGCGCCGCAACCACATCCGCATTGCGGCGCTGCAGCTCTTCCTTCGTCTCCAACTCTTCCAGCGCCTGCTCGTAAGCGCCTTGGGCCTTCAGAATCTGCCCCTCTGCTGCTGCTATATCGGCTTGAGCCATGAGGCTCGCGGCGTCGATTTCCGCAATGCGGCGGGTGGCGACTTCGAGTGCCGCCTGTTGTCGCATACTATCGAGCTTGAAAAGCGGATCGCCCTTCTTCACGTCGGCACTCGGGCCAACGAGCACTTCCGATACCCTGCCGCTTGCCTCGGGAAGAATAGAGATCGTGCGGTAGAGGGATGTGACATTGCTCGTCGAGGGGTGATTGTAGAAGACGATCGTGATGAGCGCGATCGTCAGCATGAGGCACGATGTGATCCCGTATCGGTACTCGTACCACACGGAGTAGATCGTGATTTCCTTGCCGATGCGCTTGCCCTGGTAGCGCCGGTACAGGTAGTCCGGGAATATCGTGAAGACCGAGCAGAGCAGCAGTTCAAGCATGCTGCACCTTTGGCATTTGGGGGCTATCAGGCCGCGGCGCGTTCGCTGGTGGCACTGGAAGCGGCTTGGCGGATGGCGGCAGCTCCGGCGCTGTATCTTTCGCTTCTCGAATTTCGACCGCACTCTCCAGGGAATTCGCGATGCGGTCGAGCGGACCGGAAAAGTCGGAAACGGAGAAGCTCGGGAATTTGATGAGCGCCAGAATCAGCGCAGCCACCCAGAAGGCATGAATATGGGTGAACAGAGAGAGCAGCGCGAGAACCGCCACGACATCGAACTGAGCACGATTGTGCACCATGCGCTCAGGGAGAGAGTGCAGCCAGAAGAAGAACACCCCCATTGCCAGCACCGCGCCAATTAAAACGAGCGCAACCACCACGAACAGCACGTCTGTTTGGCCCGGTGCCGTAACGAAGAAGGGTATGTGATCCGGCTTGGCGACCGCTTGAAAGGGTGTCATTGCGAGCACCTTTCGACCACCTACTTCATGCGATCACCATATCAGCGCGCTTGAGAAGCGGCGCTTACTCATTTGTTCTTGGTTTCAGGCAAGGCTTTAACCTCGTCGCGCCCGAGCAGCAGCCGGATCTTGTCGCCGATCTGCTCGAACTTGTCGGCGGTTATCGTGACCACTCTGGTACCGAGGCCAAGCATCCGATCCATCTCGATCTCGATGGCCTGAACCGCGCCATCTGGTCCTCGCTTGATGTCGACAACTTCACCCAAGTTGGAGTTGTCCGACCCGACAACCTGCAGGCCCCTCAGTCCAGCGAGACCTTGAACGGCACTTCTCAGACCCGACGCGACCTTCGCGCACGCAGGCGACAGGGATCCGCGTTTCTCCATGACGCACTGACCAATGCGCTCTGCATCCTTGCAGTGCGTCTCGATGTCATTCCAGCAAGCTTCAGCCAGCCGCTCGACCCGGTTCATCACGCCTTCCAGGTTGCGCGACACCCGATACAACGCCCACTGGCACCTGCGGCTGAGCTGATCATCGAACGCCTGCATACAGGTCAGCAGGCGCCCCTCACCTCGGGTCACCTTTCCGCAGAAATTCTGGATATCGCTCGCGCAAGCACCTTCGACCGTCTCGACGGCGGCTGCGACCCGCTCTCTGATGTTCGACTGTGCGAAGCTCTTGCTGATGGGGAGCAATGTGACCGCTGCCGCAGCCAATGCGAACGGCAGAACGGTCTTGGATATGGCTCGAAACATTATGCATCCTCCGTTGGCGAGTACCGCTGGCAGGATCAATAACGCTGGTGCGGGCCACAATACGGGATTGTCTCTATTGCCGCTGCGTGTGAACCCGCATCTTCGATCTCAGCGGATGTGGTCGGCAAAGCTCAGTCAATGATGTGATATCCGCATCCCCGCTGTCCTGGGCCGCCACTACAAAGTATTGCGCGCTGAACGCGAATCGCGACTACATATGGACGTCGTGGTCCTGAAGC
>JAEYPL010000256.1 GCA_023410905.1 Pseudomonadota bacterium | reverse complement strand
GTCACGGCTTTACAGGCGCGCGCATCTGCTCTCGGGCGCCCGCCTCAATTCTAGGCGGGCACTTTCGGCGCCTGTTTATTTCGCACTTGGGATGGGGCTCTTTAGCATGAAGCACAGCGGATCTGCGAATGAAATTCCGCAATGTTTGTCCGCGGCACTGGATTATCAAACCACGTCGAATATGAGATTAAGCCAATCCGCGCGGAGGGCCTCGACCAGCGCGGAAAACACTCAGAGGAGATGATGAGCATGAGCAACAAGCACACACACAGCAGCGCACACCGGACGGGTGCAGGCGCTCCAAAATCGACGAACGTGGCACTTGCCGATTTTCCGGGCGCGCCTGTAACGCTGCCGAAAACGCAAGCACACGTGGCTGTCGAACGCGTGGTGCGACGTGACATGCACGTGGGCCTGAAATTTCTCGGCATGAAAGCGGATCACATCCGACGATTTACATTCGTCTGATCACACTTTCGCCAACCCACAATTCATCCCGAAAAGAGATCTAAATCCCATGAATGCCCAGAAGCTGGAATTAGGCGCGCCTTATGGCGACGTCGAAGGCAAGCTGCCGTCTTCTTTTGCCGGCGCAAGCTCAACAATTCTTGGTTTTGTCGCGAAGGTCGCGGCCGGTTACATCCGCTACCGGACCTTCAGGGCAGCCGAGAAGGAATTGCACGCGCTCGACGACCGGATGCTGAGCGATATCGGTATCGACAGGAGCGAGATCACGTCGGCGCTGACCAATGCGTTCAACGAGCGGCGCAACGGCTGGCGCGTCTAGACGCCTAAACCGTCAACACAGTTCCGAGTGCTTGCCGCGCCGTGCTTATCCGCACGGCGCGGCATTCGTCGTTGGCGTCATGCAGTCGCGATGTAGTCGCGCATGGCCATGGCTTCCATCTCGACCTCGGCGATGTGATGCTTGACCACATCGCCGATCGATATAATGCCGGCGAGCTTACGCCCGTCCACGACCGGCAGATGCCGGCAGCGCCGCGCCGTCATGCGGCTCATGATCTCGTCGATGGTGTCGTCCGCCGTGCAGGTGAGCACTTCGCGCGTCATAATCTCGGTGACCGGCCAGTCGAGGCAGTCCACACCTTCGCGGGCGAGCGCATGGACGATGTCACGCTCGGAGACAATGCCGGCAATGGATCCGGTTTTGTCGGTTACCACCACGGCGCCGATCCGCTTGTCGGCGAGGCGGCTAGCGACGGCCGACAGCACGGTGTCGGCACGAACCGTCTCGACTGCGTGACCCTTGACCTTGAGTATCGAGGCAACATGCATGGATGTCCTCCCGTTCTCCGGTCGGATGACCCAATCGCGCGGGTACAGGGCGCCCCGCCCCCCTCAAGCCCTGTCGCTGCACGAACCGATCACCGTGGCCGGCGAAACTGTTCGTCGCTTCATAGAGGCCCAGAGTGCCGATGGCACAGCGCGCCGCTGGAGTTAAGGTGGGACATGGGACGGGGCCTTGCAAGGAAAAAGGTCCGTTCCCGCACGACCCATACGTGCGCCGCACAAATCAGCTCGGCTGACCAAGTCGTTGATCATGCGTGTCCCGCGGCCTAAAGCTGGCGCGAACAGTATTCGCGCGCTAATGCAGCGCAACAGAATCTCGACGGAGAACAAGCATGAATTTGGACAAGGGCCTGCAATACTTCATCAACGGTTCCTGGGTCGATCCCGTCAGCGCGACGTCGATCGATGTGATCAATCCGGCAACCGAGCAGCCCTTTGCCAAAGTCGCGCTCGGCACCAAGGCCGACGTCGATCGCGCCGTCGCTGCCGCGCGCGCAGCATTTCCCTCCTTCGCCGCCTCATCGCGCGAGGAACGCCTTGCGCTTCTCGAAAAGATCGCCGCGATCTTCAAGCGTCGCTTCACCGAGATGGGCGAGACCATCAGCCGGGAGATGGGCGCGCCGATCTCGTTCGCAACGCGCTTCCAGGCTGGCGCCGGCATGGGCCACTTCCGCACCGCCCACGGCGTGCTCAAGACCTATCCGTTCGAGGAGGCGCACGGCCCGACGGAAATCCTGCGCGAGCCGATCGGCGTCGTCGGCATGATCACGCCGTGGAACTGGCCCGCCAACCAGATCTCCTGCAAGGTCGCAGCCGCGATCGCTGCGGGCTCTACCATGGTGCTCAAGCCGTCTGAAGTCGCCCCCTTCTCCGCGATTCTGATTGCCGAGATGCTGGAGGAAGCCGGCGTTCCTGCGGGCGTATTCAATCTCGTGCATGGTGATCGCGTGGTCGGTCAGGCGCTCGCCGAGCATCCCGACGTCGACTGCATGTCCTTCACTGGCTCGACCGGCGCCGGTATCGATGTCGCGATCCGCGCCGCGCCGACCGTCAAGCGCGTCAACCAGGAGCTCGGCGGCAAGTCGGCGAACATCCTGCTCGATGATGTGGATTGGAAGAAGGCCGTGACCGAAGGCGTGAAGCTTTGCTTCCGCAATTCCGGCCAGTCGTGCAACTCGCCGACGCGGATGCTCGTACCGGCAGCGCGCATGACCGAGGTTGCCGCCATCGCGAAGGCCGTCGCGGAGAGTATCAAAGTGGGTCTCCCGACGGATGCCGACGCCGAGATGGGGCCAGTCGTCTCCGACGTGCAGTGGAACAAGATCCAGGATCTCATTCAGTCCGGCATCCAGGACGGCGCGACACTCGTTACGGGCGGCCCTGGCAAGCCCGATGGCCTGGGCACCGGCTACTTCGTCAAGCCGACCGTGTTCGCCAACGTGACGCCCGACATGCGGATCGCGCGCGAGGAGATCTTCGGGCCGGTGCTCTCGATCATGGCCTACAAGGACGAGGCGGACGCCATTCGGATCGCGAACGATCATTTGTTCGGCCTCGCGGGCTACGTGCATTCAGCCGACCGCGATCGGGCAAAGCGCGTCGCACGGCAGATTCGCGCCGGCATGGTGACGGTCAACATGGCCGTTGCCGATCCTTCGGCGCCGTTCGGCGGCTATCGCCAGTCCGGCAATGGTCGCGAGTGGGGCCGCCATGGCATCGAGGAGTATCTCGAGACCAAAGCCGTCATGGGCTGGAACGCGGCCTGAGATCCGCTAACCCGATCATCGCGAAGTCCTTGACGGGGGCGCTTCGGCGCCCCTTATGTCTTTCCCATGGCAGCCGGCCGGACGGTCGCTGCCGGGTGCCGCAAGGCTGCGTACCGGTGGAGGAAAGTCCGGGCTCCATGGATCGACGGTGGCGGCTAACGGCCGCCGGGGGCAACCCCAGGGAAAGTGCCACAGAAAGCAAACCGCCGAAGCGGGTTCGCCCGTGGCAGCAAGGGTGAAAGGGTGCGGTAAGAGCGCACCGCGCCTCTGGCAACAGAGGTGGCAAGGTAAACCCCACCGGGAGCAAAACCGAATAGGGGCGGCAGGGTGCGGCGGGCTTGCTCGCAGCACCACGCGTGGTCCACGCCGCTGCCCGGGTTGGTTGCACGAGGCGTTGAGCAATCAGCGCCCCAGATGAATGGCCGTCGCGGAGGTTCGCCTCCAGACAGAACCCGGCTTACAGGCCGGCTGACATGATTTTACTTGCCCGCGGGCTGCTTTTCTTGAGAACGGCCTACCGGCCGGCGCGCGGTCGCGCGCTCAGGAAGAGGTGCTTCGCAACCACGTCGTGATGCGTCGCGCCAAAGGCGCGCCAGAGCAAAGACCGCGGCGGCCATACAGACAGGGCGGCGTTTGTTGCCGCGCCTGCTGGGAAGAGGGGTTGTGGCGATGACGATTGTAGTGCGCATCGCCACGGATGCAGATCTGGATATGCTCGCGCAGCTCAATCAACATGTGCAGAGCATTCACGCCGAACTTTATCCCGACGATTTCAACACCACCGTCGATGCCGAAGGTCTCAAAGCCCTGCTCGCACCGCGCTTGGCCAACGTCGCAATCGCTGAACTGGACGACGCGCCCGCCGGCTACATCTGGTTCGAGATTCAAACGCGGCCCGCGAGCCCGTTCTCGCCGACGCGGCGCCGCCTCTACGTCCATCACTTGTCGGTAGCGCCGGATGCCCGGCGGCACGGCGTCGGTGATGCGCTGATGGCGCACGCGGAAGCATACGCCGAAAGCGAAGAACTCGATGAAATCGCGCTGTCGCACTGGGCGGCCAACACGGGCGCACAGAGCTTCTTCGCCGCACAGGGATTCGCGCCTTACCAGCTCCTGCTGCGCAAGAAGCTCAGCGATGGGGGCGAGGAATAAGCACCCAGACGATCAGCCTCGCACGTCCCCGCCCGTCGCCTTCTTCACCTCGGCGATCACCTTCTTCGAAACCGCATCGATCTCGGCATCGGTAAGCGTCTTTTCGGCCGGCGAGAGCGTCACCTCGATAGCAAGCGACTTCTTGCCCGCACCGAGTGCATCACCCTCGAAGAGATCGAACACGCGGACGTTCGAGATGAGCGCCTTGTCCGCGCCCGAAGCTGCCCTGACCACCTCGCCTGCAGCCACATCCCGATCGAGCAGGAAGGCGAAATCGCGCGTCACCGGCAGCAGATCGGCGGACGCCAGCGGCGCACGCGCACGCGACTTCCGCTTCTCCGCAGGAAGCGCGTTGATGAACACCTCGAAGGCCGAAGCGGGGCCCGTCACATCGAGCGTCTTGAGCGTCGCGGGATGAATCTCGCCGAAATGCGCCAGCACGACCTTGGGCCCGAGACGCAGCGTTCCGGAGCGACCCGGATGGAACCACGCAGGCGCATCGCGCGTGACCTGCGCGCGCGCCGGATCGACACCGAGAGCCGCTAGCAGAGCCGCCGCATCAGCCTTCACATCGAAGACATCCGCCGGCTTTGCCGCGCCATCCCAGTGCCGGCCGTGCCCCATGAGCTGCGCTGCACCGAGACGCACGCCGGATGCGAGCAGAAGCTGATCCTCGGGCTGGTCACCCTTGTAGGCCTGCCCAACCTCGAAGAGCGCGACATCGGCAAAGCCGCGATTGCGATTGCGCTGCGCCGCTGCGAGCAGCCCCGGCAGCAGACTCGGCCGCATGGAGCTCATCTCGGTGGAAATGGGATTGGCAAGTTCGAGTGCATCGCTGCCACCACCGAAATGCTCGGCCCAGGCGCGCGGCGTGAACGACCACGTGATCGCCTCGACCATCCCCCGCGTGGCGAGCACGCGACGCGCTCGACGGGCGCGGCGCTGCACCTCCGTGAGCACCGACCGCGTCACGCCGTGCTGGCGCGGCATGGCAACCGCAGGCACCTTGTCGAGACCGGCGATGCGCGCGATCTCTTCGACGACGTCGGCAGCACCATGCACATCCGGCCGCCAGGTCGGCGCCGTAACCTTCACCGCGTCGCCCGGGCCATCGATTTCGAAGCCGAGCGCATTGAGCGTCTTGCGTGCGTCCGCCGTCTTGATGTCCAGACCGGCGAGCTTCTTCACACGCGAGAACGCGAACGAAATGACGGTTTTCTTGATCGGCTCCTTGCCGGCGATCTTGGCGCGTGAGGGCTCACCGCCCGCGAAATCCAGCATGAGGCGCGTGCCGAGATCGAGGCCGCCCTTGATGAAGGCCGGATCGACGCCGCGCTCGAAACGGTAGCGCGCATCTGTCTGTAGGCCCGCCTTGCGGCCCGTCGCGGCCGTGAGCAGCGGATCGAAGTAGGCGCACTCGATGAGCACGTTCGTCGTCTCGTGCGTGGAGCCCGATTCCTCGCCGCCCATGATGCCGCCGAACCCGAGAACGCGCTGCGTATCGGCAATGACGCACATGCCGTCCTGGACGAAGTGCTCCTTGCCATCGAGGCCGAGGAAACGCTCACCGTTGCGGCCATTGCGGGCGCGGATGGCGCCGATAACCTGATCGGCATCGTAGACGTGCAAGGGGCGGCCGCGATCGATGCTGACGTAGTTCGTCACGTCGACGACGGCGTTGATCGGCCGGAGCCCAATGGCCTTGAGCCGCTGCTGCACCCACGCAGGCGACGCGCCGTTCTTGATGCCGCGAATGTAGCGACCGGCGAAAATCGGACAGGCGTGCGCAAGCTCGGGCGGGAACTCGAGCAGGATGTCGATCGGGCACTCGTACTTGCCCTCGACGCCGGGCGTCGGCATTTCGGGCTTGAGCTTGCCGAGACCGCACGCCGCGATGTCGCGCGCGATACCGCGCACGCCCGTGCAGTCAGGGCGGTTCGGCGTCAGCTTGACCTCGACGACCGGGTCATCGAGCCCCATGACATCCACGTAGCGCTTGCCGACGTCCTTCGCGTGAGCCTCGCCGAGATCGATGATGCCCTCGTGATCCTCGGAGAGTTCCAGTTCGCGCTCCGAGACGAGCATGCCGTTCGAGACGACGCCGCGGACGGGACGCTTGTCGAGCGTGATACCCGTGCCCGGGATGTAGCTGCCGATCGGGGCGAACACGCCGATCATGCCGGTACGGGCATTCGGCGCGCCGCAGACGACCTCGACCACTCCGCTACCCGTATCGACCTGGCAGACGCGCAGCTTGTCCGCATTGGGATGCTGCTTGGCATCGACCACGCGCGCGATGACGAACGGATTGAGCGCCTTCGCCGGCTCCTCGACGCCCTCGACCTCGAGGCCGATGACCGACAGCCGGTCGACGATCTCGTCGAGCGGCGTGCTCGTGTCCAGGTGGTCCCGGAGCCAGTTGAACGTGAATTTCATGAACGGTTCTCGCAATGAGGCGCGACCGCAGGGGCAGCCCGCGGCGCCACTTCATGGAACGATTTCAACGGAAATTCAACCGCACGGGCAGGCGGCGGCCCCATCCTGGTGCCGCCCGGCCTGCACCTCGACAGCCGCCGGAGCGTAACGCCGGCGGCACACGGTTATTTTGGCGCCAGCACCATGACCATCTGGCGACCTTCGAGACGCGGCTCGGACTCGACCTTGCTGATCTCCTGCACCTCGGCTTTGACCCGCTGAAGCACGGCCATGCCGAGCTGCTGATGGGCCATCTCGCGACCGCGGAACCGCAGGGTCACCTTGACCTTGTCGCCATCCTCGAAGAAGCGCTTGATGGCGCGCATTTTCACGTCGTAGTCGTGATCATCGATGCTTGGACGCATCTTGATCTCTTTGATTTCGACGATTTTCTGCTTCTTGCGGGCCTCGGCCTGCTTCTTCTGCTCCTGGAACTTGTACTTTCCGAAGTCCAGGATCTTGGCCACCGGCGGGTCAGCGTCGGGCGATACCTCAACAAGGTCGAGCCCGGCCTCCTGGGCCTGCCGAAGAGCCTCAAGCGTCTCGACGACGCCCACATTGTCTCCATCCGCATTGATCAGGCGAACTGTTCGTGTGCGGATGCCATCATTTGTTCTGGGGCCGGAAGGCTCGCGCTCCGGGCCTGCGCGCATTGGACGGCGTATGTTGCGTCTCCTGGAATAGGCCGAACATTGGAAATCTCGAGAACCTGCCCGAGCAAATCGTGTCACCCCGGCCGCAGGCGACAACTCGACGCAGAAACGGCCCTAGAGAAGGGCGATTTTCCGGCGCCTGTCAAGCTGAAGACCCCACTTGGCAGGTGACAGTTGCATGAGCTGCGGGACAGGCGTCGATTGTGCGCTGCACAGCACGCAACCCGGGCCTTAACGGCCGACTTCCGTGCCCAGGACTTGTCTCGGCCAGGCGTTTGACTCACTCTGTCCGGACATTTGACTGAGTTAACAGATGCGAGCGGCAAATGAAGCCGCCGAAGCGAGGAAACCGCGAGCCCCACGCTGGCCCCAGGGGCGCACCCTATGGACGATTTCCGGGACAAGCATCCGGCCGGTGGCAGCGGAGTAGACGGCGCAAGGCTCAGCCTTGTGCAGCAGCTCGCTCCATGAGCGCCACGAGACCCTGAAGCATGGCTGTCGGCGTCGGCGGGCATCCGCGAATGTGCAGGTCGACGGGCACCACCTTGTCGACGCTTCCGACCGTCGCGTAGCCATCGAACAAACCGCTCCCGCACGCACAGTCGCCGACCGCAACGACCCACTTGGGATTGGGCGTCGCATTGTACGTTCGCTCCAGCGCTTCGCGCATATTCTTGGTCACGGGTCCCGTGACAAGCAGGACGTCGGCGTGGCGCGGCGACGCAACGAAGCGAAGACCGAAGCGCTCCAGGTCGTAATAGACATTGTTGAGCGCATTAATCTCGAGCTCACATCCGTTGCATGATCCCGCATCGACCTGCCGGATCGACAGGCTGTGACCGAGAGCACGGCGCGCGGAGGTCTGGAGCCGATCCGCGAGTTCCGCGAGAACGGCGTCATCTTCGGCGGGCCGCGCCTCGGTGAGCGGCGCCTTCAGCAGTCCCTCGATGAGCAGTCGGCGCATGAGGCGGCCTCAGAGATCGTGCCCCGAGTAGGAGCAGTTGAACGATTTGTTGCAGAGCGGGAAGTCCGCGACGATGTTGCCTTCTATGGCCGCTTCGAGCAGCGGCCACTGCAGCCAGGATGGATCGCGGATATAAGCGTCGGCGATCGTCGCGTCAGCGCCGAGCCGCACCCAGGCCAGCACGTCACCGCGGAATCCCTCGACGAGCGCCGTTGCCTCCTGCCCGACACTAGCGGCCAGCGCTGCATCCAGCGTGACGGCGATCGGCCCGTCCGGCAACTTCTCCAGACACTGCTCTATGATCGACAGGCTCTGCGTGATCTCCTCAATGCGGATCCAGACGCGCGCATCGACATCGCCTTCCGTGCGCACCAGCACCTCGAAACGCAAGGCGTCGTACGGCGCATAGGGCACGGTGCGGCGCGTATCGAAGGCGCGCCCCGAGGCGCGCCCGACGTAGCCTCCAGCTCCATACTGCCGCGCCAACTCGCTCTTCAGGATGCCTGTCGTGACCGTGCGATCCTGCAGCGAGGCCGAATTGTCGTAGACGCGCACGAGATGCGGCAGATGCTGCCGGATATGCGCAATGAGCTCGCGAATATTGACGGCATCTTTCTCGTCGAGATCGTGCGCGACGCCGCCCGGCACGACGCGATCCATCATCAACCGATGGCCGAAGCCCGCATGCGAGCATCTGAGCACCTGCTCGCGGAGCGCACCACAATGCGCCAGGATCAGCGAGAAGGCGGCGTCGTTGCAGATCGCGCCGAAGTCGCCGAGGTGATTGGCTACGCGCTCCAGCTCGGCCATGACGGCGCGGAGAACGACTGCGCGCGGCGGCACGTCGGCACCGGCGGCCGCCTCGACGGCGCGCGCGAACGCAAGCGCGATGGCCACCGTGCTGTCGCCCGACACGCGCCCAGCGAGCCTGGCCGCACGCGGCAGCGGCGCGCCCCGCATGAGGCCCTCGATACCCTTGTGCACATAGCCGAGCCGCTCCTCGAGGCGCACGACCGTCTCCCCGTTGGCGTGAAAGCGGAAGTGACCGGGCTCGATGATACCCGCGTGCACAGGACCGACGGGAATCTGGTGCAGCGGCGGCCCTTCGGCAGGAAGAAACGAATAAGGAAGCCCTTCCGCCGCGTCCGGCTCAGCGCGTCCAAGCGGATGGCGTACGCCCCATCGGCCATGATCGGGCCATGGACGCGTATCGCTCGCATCCTCGGCAACGAGACCATAGAGATCGACGATAGCACGCTCGAAGCGCACGGCGGGCGGATGTGTCGTGCCCACGGAAGGAAAGCGCCCATCGCGCGCGGCATAACTCGCCATGCTTATCTCACCGGCAGCTTCATCGAGCACGGCCATATGCACATCGCGGCCGTCGCTCCAGAGCGCGAGCAGCGTCACGTGCCCCTGCGCAACCTCCAGCGCCACGCGCCGCCAGACTTCACCGTCGACCGACATGCGCGGCCATGGCCGATGGTTCCCGACCTCGATGCCAAGCTGGAGAAGCGTCGCCCTGAAACTCATGTCCGCCTCCTCAGCCGAGCATCCGCGCCACGTTCTGGAACCACGCCACTAGCGGTCCGGGCAGATAGATGCCTGCACCAGCCACGAGCGCCAGATGCGAATAGAGCGGCGCGTACGATGCCTCGACGGGCGCCGTGCCGCCATCCGGCTCGCCGAATGCGACTTCGGTCAATCGCAACATGAGCGCTCCGAAGCCGACGATGAGGCCGAAGACGAGCGGTATTGCCAGCAGCGGCTCGCGTGCGAATGTCGAGCTGACGACGAGAAACTCGCTCATGAAGATGCCGAGCGGCGGCAAGCCGGCAATGGCCACGACACCGATCACGAGCCCCCAGCCGAGCATGGGGTGGCTCTCCGTCAGGCCGCGAATCTCGGAAAGGCGCTGCGTACCCTTGACCTGCGCGATGTGCCCAACGGCGAAGAAGATCGCCGATTTGGTCAGGCAGTGCATGGTCATGTGCAGGAGGCCGGCAAAATTCGCGAGTGGCCCACCCATGCCGAACGCGAACGTAATGATGCCCATGTGCTCGATGGAGGAGTACGCGAACATGCGTTTGATGTCTCGGCGCCGGTACAGCATGAACGCCGCGAAGATCAGCGAGACGAGACCAAGCAGAACCATCAAAGGCCCCGGCGCAATCGCATTCGGGTTGGCGCTGATCAGCATCTTGAAGCGCAGCACGGCATAAAGCGCCACGTTGAGCAGGAGGCCTGAGAGCACCGCCGAAATCGGCGTCGGCCCCTCGGCGTGCGCATCCGGCAGCCAAGCATGGAGCGGCGCGAGGCCGACCTTCGTGCCATAGCCGAGCATGAGGAAGACGAAGGCGACATTCAGGAGATCCGGGCTCAGCTCGTGCGCCTTCGCGACGAGTATCGTCCACACCATGGAGTCATAGCCCTCGCCGACAACGGGCTGGGCCGCCATGTAGACGAGGATCGTGCCGAAAAGTGCCAGCGCAATGCCGACACTGCCGAGAATGAAGTATTTCCACGCTGCCTCGAGCGCCGCATGCGTCCGGTACATGCCGACCATCAGCACTGTGGTCATGGTCGCAAGCTCGATCGCGACCCACATGAGACCGATGTTGTTGGCCAGCAGTGCGAGGTTCATCGAGAACATCAGCGCCTGATACATGGCGTGATAAAAGCGCTGGTTCGCGGGCGTCAGCCGGCCGGTCTCCAGCTCGTGCCTGATGTAGCTCGCGCTGAACACGCTCGTCGTGAGGCCGACGAACGTGCCGAGCACGATGAACACTACATTGAGGTCGTCGACGAAGAGGTATCGGCCCGGTTCCGGGCGAACGAACAGCAGCGCGATAGCCGACAGCAGTGTCAGGCCAGCCGCAAGCACATTGATGCGAGACGCGGCGCGATAGCTCGGCAGCAGGACCAGCAAGCACGCGGAGACTGCCGGGATTGCCAGAACGGCCGTAGCCGGGCTGATCCGATGGAAAATGGCGAGCAGATCCATCATCGTTGCTGGCCTCGGTAGTCATCGAGGACCTGCACGTCGACCGAGTCGAACCGCTCGCGGATGCGGAAGAGGAATACGCCGATCACGATGAAGGCCACGAGCACGGAGAACGCGACGCTGATTTCCACGACGAGCGGCATGCCCTTCGCGCCGGCGGCGGCGAGGATCAGCCCGTTCTCGATGGACATGAAGCCGACGATCTGGCTGACGGCATTGCGTCGCGTCACCATCATGAGCAGGCCGAGCAGAACAACGGAAAGCGCGAATGCGAGATCCTCGCGGGCGAGAGGATCCGCCGCCGCAGTTGCCTTCAGCATGACGACCATCGACAGCGCCACGAGCCCCATACCGGCGAGCATGGTCAGGCCAATGCCGCCGACAGTCTCGATCGAGCGATGAATGCCGAGGCTGCGGACCACCCGGCTCAGTGCGTATGGGATGATGAATGCCTTCAGGACGAGCGCGATGGCCGCCGTGATGTACAGATGCGGCGATCCCTGCACATGCGCCTGCCACGCGACGGACAGCGTCAGCACGACGGCGTGCAACGCAAACACGACGAGCAGGCTCGACATGCGCGTCTGATAGAGCAGCATGAAGCTCACGAGCACCAAGCCGCCGGCCAGCATATGAGCGACATCGAGAAGGAAGCGTTCCATCAGAATGTCCTCGAGACGAAGAGCAGAAGCGTGCCGAGAAGACCGAGCATGAGTGCGGCGCCGAGGAATTCCGGCACCCGGAACACGCGCATCTTCGCGATCGAGGTCTCGAATACGACCGTCAGGAAGGCACCAACGGCGAGCTTCACGAGATAAGTGGCGGCACCGATGGCGTAGCCCACGGGCCCGGACGCAGCGCCAGCAATGCCCCAGGGGAAGAAGATGCAGCCGATGAGCGAGACGTACAGCAGCAGCTTGAGGGCAGCTGCGAATTCGATCACGGCCAGATGGCGACCCGAGTATTCGAGCACCATGGCCTCGTGCACCATCGTGAGCTCGAGATGGGTCGCCGGATTGTCGACGGGGATGCGGGCATTCTCGGATAGCGCCACGATGACGAGTGCGACGAGCGCGAGACCGAGCGATACCCGAAGGCTCGCGTGCTCCTGCATGAAAATGGCGATGTGCGAGAGCTGGGTCGAACCGGCCACCAGCGCGACGACGAAAACGATCATGATCATCGCCGGCTCGGCGAGCGAGGCAAACATCATCTCGCGGCTGGAGCCGATGCCGCCGAAGCTCGTGCCGACGTCCATGCCGACAAGCGCGAGGAATACGCGCGCGGTCCCGAGCAGGGCCGTGATCGCGATCAGGTCCGCCGTCCAACTGAAGTGCAGGCCGGTCGCAAAAGTCGGCACGAGCGCCGCCGCGACCCAGGTCGCTGCAAAGATCAGATAAGGCCCCGAGCGGAAAAGCCATGAGGCATTCTCTGCCATCACCACTTCCTTGCGCGCCAGGCGGATGAGATCGCGATAGGGCTGCAGCAATGGCGGCCCCTGCCGGCGGAGCAGCCGCGCCTTGACCTTGCGCGTGAAGCCCAGCAGCAGCGGCGCCAGCGCAAGCACCAGCATCATCTGCACGCCCTGGATGGCGAATTCGAGGATCAGGTCCAAATGGCGACCCCCAGCAGCAGAATGATGAGCGCGCCGAACACGAGGCTGAGATAGCGCCGGATGCTCAGGAACTGTAGATGATTGAGCTGCTCGGCCGCGCGCGAGACGAGATTACTGAGCGGCGCATAGGCCGCCTCCCAGATCGGATCGCGAATGGTAACCGTGAGCCGAGCCGGTCGCGGATCGCCGGGCGGTGGCATTTCGACATTGTCGCGCGACAGGAAGACAGTCTCACCGAACACGCGGCGCACCGGCTGCGCGAAGCTGTCAGCCGTGTACTGGGTCGCGGGATCGCTGTTCGGGAAACCGCAGTCCCAGGGCGGCGCGCGCCGAAGCGCATTGCTGGCGAAGCGATGGATGAACTGAATGGTGGCGAGCGTCGACACCACAATGAAGATGAAAACGAGCAGGCCGTTGTAGGAGCTGCGGCTCTCTGCGACAGGCACGATCGACCAGCCGGAGATGGATGCCTGTGAGGGCATGCTCCGGCCAATTTCGCCAGCGACGACCGGACCGATCGCGTCGATCAGCAGGCCCGGCAAAAGACCGGCAGCAAGACACAGCGCAAGCAGCACGAACATGCTCGCGCGTGATGCCATGTCGGTCTCGTGCGCATTGGCGGCCTCGGGCGAACGGGGCCGGCCGAGAAAGGCAATGCCGAACGCTCGCACGAAGCACGCTGCCGACAATGCCGCGGCCAGTGCGAGCATCGCCCCAACGGCGGGTACGGCGAACTTCAGGCCCCATTGCGGCAGGTCCGGGCTCAGCAGAATGGCCTGAAACATGAGCCATTCGGACACGAAGCCGTTGAGCGGCGGCAGTGCCGAGATCGCCAAGACACCGCCAAGGAACACGAAGGCCGTCTGCGGCATGCGCAGAATGAGCCCGCCAAGCTTTTCGATATCGCGCGCGCCGGTCGCCGTCAGCACCGCACCCGCCCCGAAGAACAGCAGGCTCTTGAACAGCGCGTGATTGAAGGCATGGAAGAGCGCCGCTGTGAACGCCAGCGCGGCAGGCGCGACCATGTTGTTGGCCATGAAGGCCAGCGCGAGCCCAAGGCCGATGAAGACGATACCCACGTTCTCGACGGTGCTGTACGCGAGCAGGCGCTTGAGATCGCGTTGCATGAGCGCATATAGGACGCCGAGCACAGCCGTCACGCTTGCGAGGCCGAGCACGGCAAGGCTCCACCACCAGCTCGGCGAGCCCAGCAGATCGAAGACGATGCGGATGAAGCCGTAGATGGCGACCTTGGTCATCACCCCGCTCATGAGGGCGGAGACGTGGCTCGGCGCGGCCGGATGCGCGAGCGGCAGCCATACATGCAGCGGCACGAGGCCCGCTTTCGAACCGGCGCCGATCAGGGCCAGTACGAGCACGAGACCTTCGAGCCAGTCGGCGTGCGCCATACCGCGAATATCGCCGAAGGCGTATTGGCCGCTCGCCCCCGCGAGCAGGCCGAAGGCCAGCAGCAGCGCAAAAGTCCCGAAGCTCGCCATGAGGATGTAGACGTAACCCGCATTGGCGTTCTCGCGATCATGATGATGCGCCAGCACGAGCGCCCACGACGACAGCGACATGAACTCCCACGCAACGAGAAACGTGAAGGCGTCGTCGGCCACAAGCACGAGATTCATGCCAGCGAGAAACACGGGATAAAACGGCAGCACGCGCCCCGGTGATTGCTCATGGCGACCATAGCCGAGCGCATAAAGGCTCGCCGCCGCAGCACCGAGATTGATGACGATCTGGAAGAAGGCGCTGAGCGCGTCGATGCGAAATCGCGCGCCAAGCCAGGGGAGGCCGATCGGCAGCGTCAGATGTTGCGCCGGCGCGCGCTCGAGAAGGCCCGAAACCGCCAGCGCGAGCAGCACGAGGCTGACGCCAAGGCAGATGCCATAGATTAGCGCCGTCGCGAATGGGCGGCGGTGAAGTGCAATAGCCAAAGCAGCCGTCGCAAGCAGGACGGCTATCCCCGCAAGTGTGGCCGATAGTGCCATGTACAGTCGCCCCCCTGCACCCACGAAGCGATGCAGAAATGCACTAGCAACGATGATACCGCCCGCACGCAGCCAGCAGGACACCGGCCCCGCAAGATGCCGGAGCCTCGATCGCCGATGGCTAGGTGGCGCGTTCGGATGACAGCCGGCCCCGCATCAAAAGCAGAACACCGCGGGCGGCAATATTCGTTGCGTCGATCAAAGTCTGCATAACCCGACACACAAAGCAACCGTCATTGCTGCGCCTTTTTGCCCAGATGCCGGAATTGTCCGAGCGCAATGCAGCTATGGCCACCAATATCGCCGGCAGGACTTGCGCCGTGCGCAGACTTCCCACAAACTTTCTGCAAGCAACGAGAATAAACGCGAAGGCGGTCACGCGCCGCCAAGCCGGGAGAACGCGCCAAATGAAGATGCTCTGGTTCCACTTGATGCCCTACACGGAGCTGCCGGACGACTTCAAGGAGAAGCATCCGTCCGTCTGGGTCGACATCCATTCCTCGCTGTTCGACCCCAAGCGCGCCCACCTCATGTACAACGACTTCCTCGACGAGCTCGAGTACGCGGCCGAGTGCGGCTATGACGCCATCTGCTGCAACGAGCATCATTCGAACGGCTACGGCCTCATGCCCTCCCCGAACCTGATCGCGACGGCACTCGCGCGGCGCACCACGGACACCGCGATCTGCGTGATGGGCAACAGCCTCGCACTCTACAATCCGCCGACGCGCGTCGCGGAAGAGTTCGCGATGATCGACTGCATTTCCGGCGGGCGTCTCATCGCCGGTTTCCCGGTCGGCACGCCGATGGACACCACGTATGCCTACGGCGCCAATCCGAGCCAGCTCCGCGAGCGCTACAACGAGGCCCATGATCTCGTGATGCGCGCATGGCAGGAGAAGGACACGTTCGCCTTCAACGGCCGCTTCAACCAGCAGCGCTACGTCAACATCTGGCCGCGGCCGATCCAGGAGCCGCATCCGCCGATCTGGATTCCAGGCGCCGGTTCCGTCGAGACATGGCGGTGGGCCGCCGAACGCGACTACGTGTTCTGCTACCTCTCATACTACGGCTACAAGATGGCCCAGAATGTCATGAAGGGCTTCTGGGCCGAGATGGATCGGCTCGGCAAGGATCGCAATCCGTATCGCGCGGGGTTCGCCCAGGTCGTTGGTGTTGCCGAAAGCCGCCAGCAGGCCATGGATCTCTACTCGGAGCCCGCCGAATACTTCTATGGGCGCTGCCTGCACGTCGATCCGCGCTTTGCTTCACCACCAGGCTACACGACAGAGGCCACGCAGCGCGCCGGCCTCGAAAGCCAGGTGAAGATGGCGGCGGAAGCGTCCAAAGGCGGAGTGTCGACGCAAGCGCCATCCGCGATGAAGATGCAGATGCTGGCGCGCGACATGAAGGGTATCGTCGACAACGGCTATGTCATCGTCGGTTCGCCGGACGACGTGACCGACCAGCTCATGGAGCTCGCCAAGACACTCAACATCGGCCAGCTCATGCTGCTCATGCAGTTCGGCAACATGTCGAAGGACCTCACCAAGTACAATACGCGCCTCTTCGCGGAGAAGGTCATGCCGCGATTGAAGCCGCTCTTCGCCGAGTGGGAAAACAAGTGGTGGCCGAAGCCGCTCAAAGTGGCCGAGCGCGCGTCGTTGCCGGCATTTGCCGGATCGGCGACGGCCGCAGCGGAATAGCCAGCCAACAATCCATAAGAAACGCACCACGGGAGAGCGTCCATTGAGCGAGCCCACCACGACTACCGTCGACGTCAACGGTCATCCCTGCCGCGTTTGGACCAAGGGCAGCGGACCGAAGATCGGCTTTCTTGCAGGCTTCGGCGGCTTGCCGCGCTGGATGCCGTTTCTCGATAAATTGGCCGAGAGCCGCACGGTCGTGGTGCCGTCCATGCCGGGCTTTCCCGGCGCGACGGGACACAACATCCTCGACACGCACCTCGACTGGCTGGTCGCGACGCGCACGCTGCTGGAGAAGGCCGGACTCGATGGTGCAGACCTCGCGGGCAGTTCGGTCGGCGCTTCGTTCGTCGCGGAGATCGCCGCGCTGTGGCCGCAGAGCGTGCGGCGCATTGCGATGATCGCGCCGTTCGGGTTGTTCGACGAAAAGGATCCGGCAACGGATGTGTGGGCGCAGCGTGCAGACGACGTGCCCGGCCTGCTGTGCGCCAATGGCGAGATCTACAAAGAGATGAAAGCCATGCCTGTCGGCGCCAATTCGGTGGAGTGGCCCATCGAGCAGACGCGCGCGGCGGAGTCGGCCGCCCGCATCTTCTGGCCGCTCGGCAATACCAAGCTCGAACGGCGCCTGCCGCTGATCACCGCGCCGACTTTGCTCATCTGGGGCGAAGCGGATCGCGTCATGCCGCGCTCATATGCCGACACGATCGCGAAGGCCATTCCCGGCGGCGCGAAGATCACCACGATTCCCGGCGCCGGCCACCTCGCGGAGCTGGATCAGCCCGACGCCGTGGCGAAGGCGGTGCTGGGGCACGTGGGATAACATGAAGCAAAACGGCGCCCGAGGGCGCCGTTTGGTATTCGAGTTGTATCGCTGAGCCTCAGTAGATCTCCGGCTCCGGGACGGGCGCGCCATGATCCGTCTCGAGGAAGTCGAAATCGCAGCCTTCGTGCGCCTGACGGACGTGCTTCGTGAACATCCAGCCGAAGCCGCGCTCGTAGCGAGGCTTACGCTCGGGCAGCTCCGCCCGACGGCGCGCCAGTTCCTCGTCCGAGACTTTCATGTTGATCGTGCGCGCGGCCACGTCGAGCTCGATCATGTCGCCTGTTCGCACGAGCGCGAGCGGTCCACCGATGAAGGACTCCGGCGACACGTGCAGCACGCAGGCGCCATAGCTCGTGCCTGACATGCGCGCGTCGGAAATGCGGATCATGTCGCGCACGCCCTGCTTCACGAGCTTGGTCGGGATCGGCAGCATGCCCCACTCGGGCATACCCGGACCGCCATGAGGGCCGGCATTGCGCAGCACCATCACATGATCGGCCGTCACGTCCAGATCCTCACGATCGACAGCCTTCTTCATGGAGGGATAGTCGTCGAAGACGATCGCGGGCCCCGTGTGCTTCAGCAGGCGCGGCTCGCAGGCGGATGGCTTGATCACGCAGCCGTCGGGCGCAAGGTTGCCTTTGAGCAGCGCGAGCGCGCCCTCGGCATAGATCGGGTTGTCGAGCGGGCGGATGACATCGTCGTTGTAAACCTTGGCGTCGCCGATGTTCTCGCCGACCGTCGTTCCGCCGACCGTCATCGCATTCAGATGCAGATGGCCCTTCAGGCGCCCCATGAGTCCGAGGATGCCGCCGGCATAGAAGAAGTCCTCCATGAGGTAGGTCTTCCCGCTCGGCCGCACATTGGCAATCACGGGCACCGTGCGGCTCAGGCGATCGAAATCTTCGAGCCCGACATCGGCCTTCGCGCGCCGCGCCATGGCGATCACATGGATCACGGCATTCGTCGAGCAGCCCATGGCCATCGCGACCGTGACGGCGTTCTCGTAGGCGTCACGCGTCTGGATGCGGTCCGGCGTCATATCCTCCCAGACCATGTCGACGATGCGCCGGCCGGATGAGGCCGCCATACGCATGTGGTTGGCATCCGGCGCGGGAATGGATGAAGCACCGGGCAGCGTCATGCCGATCGCCTCGGCGATAGCGGTCATGGTGCTCGCCGTGCCCATGGTCATGCAGGTGCCGTGGCTGCGCGCAATGCCGGCTTCGATCTCCAGCCAGTCCTTCTCGGTAATCTCTCCCGCGCGCCGCTCGTCCCAATACTTCCAGCTATCGGAGCCCGAACCCAGAATCTTGCCGTGCCAGTTTCCGCGCAGCATGGGGCCGGCGGGCACGAAAATCGCAGGCAAACCGGCACTCGTTGCCCCCATGAGCAGGCCCGGCGTGGTCTTGTCACAACCGCCCATGAGCACGACGCCATCGACCGGATGCGAGCGGATCAGCTCCTCCGTCTCCATGGCGAGAAAGTTGCGGTAGAGCATGGTGGTCGGTTTCACGATCGGCTCGGAGAGCGAGATCGCGGGCAGCTCCATCGGAAAGCCGCCCGCCTGCAGCACGCCACGCTTCACATCCTCGACGCGCTGTTTGAAGTGAGCATGGCACTGATTGAGATCCGACCACGTATTGATGATCGCGATGATCGGCTTGCCGGCCCAGTCCTCATGACCATAGCCCATCTGCATGGCGCGCGAACGATGGCCGAAAGCGCGGAGATCATCGGGGCCGAACCAACGGAAGGAACGCAGCTCTTCGGGTTTCTTGCGGCGGGCGGTCATGGATCGATGTCTCCGGATGGATGCGCTCGGAATTGGGCTCCGGTGCAGTAGCAGCCGGTCTCTCAAACTTCAATTCGGCTGGACGGTGGGAGGCGACGATCGCCCCCCAACGGCACAGACTCAAGATGCGAAATCGCCCGGGCAAACTCCTCAGCCGTCTTGACTTCGCATCGGTCAACAGGATCAATGTCTGGTAACGGGCGCGTGAGCAGTTGGTCCCACCAGACCGCTGCACTGCACAAATCAAACAAGCCCACCGAGGAAACGTTCTGCAGGGAGGTTACAAGTATGATCATTTCACGTCTGCTCACGTCGTCTGCTATCGTGGCGGCCATGGCGGCGGCCACTGCCGCTCCGGTGACGGCGCAGGAGCGCGAAGTTCGCCTGACGGGTTTCGGCGCGCTTTCCGGCGTCGTGCGCGTCTTCGGCGTCAATGGCAAAGCGTCGCTCGAGGCGGCCGCCGACGTCGTAAACAAGTCCGGCGGCGTCAAGCTTGGTGACGGCACCAAGGGCAAGATCGTCATCGACTACATGGATGACCGCTGCAACGCCGAAGAAGGCATTTCGGTCGCGCGCCGCATGGCCGCCACGTCCACGCTGGTCGGCATCGGCCCGAGCTGCTCGAACGTGGCCGAACCGCTCTTCGGCATCCTTCAGAAGAAGGTCGGCGACGCGGGTGATAGCGGTCTGCAGTTCCCGATTTTCACCGATGTTGCGATCAAGGGCGGCCTCGCCAAGATCTCGGAGTGGGCATTCCGGAACACGCCGGACGAGGGCGCCATGTACCGCGCACTCTTCCAGTGGATCAAGAAAACCAAGCCTGACATGAAGTCGATCTTCGGTGGCGTCGAGGAAGATTTCGCTCATTCCCGCGCGACCTGGTACGCGGTCATGAAGGAAGTGGCCGCCAAGGAAGGCTTCGAGGTCAAGGGCGAAGCGAAGTGGCTGCTCAACGACACGAACTTCACCAATCAGGCGCGTGAAGCACGCCGGGCCGCCGCGGACATCATGGTAATCTCGGCGCATCCGTTCACCACGTGCGGCATGCTGAAGGAGATGGCGCGCCAGGGCGTAAAGCCCAAGCTTCTCGTCGGCCTGACGTCATCGTCCAGCCTCGAGACACTTCAGGGCTGCGCGAAGGAAGCCGAGACGATCATCATCCCAACGAGCTTCGCGCCGGTGACGCCGGAAGCGCAAGCCGCAGCCGACAACGCTGCGAAGTTCAACGGCAGCCTCGACCTCCATTCGGCCGCGGCCTACGAGAACGTCATGATCCTGAAGCAGGTCATCGAGAGCGAAGGCGTCATGGCGAAGCCGGACACGCTCCAGGAAGACCGCAACAAGATCCGCGCCGGTCTCGCCAAGCTTCAGGAGACGACGGGCCTGCTCGGCATCACGAAGCGGACGCCGGATCGTGAAGCGATCAAGCCCTTCCTCTTCGTCCACGCGAAGGCCGGTAAGTGGGAAGTGCTCCACAATCCGCTGAACTGACGCTGTCGCTCGACAATTAATCCGCCGGCACCTCGCAAGGGGGTGCCGGCTTCCCTTTTCCGCGAGCCATCGTCGCCATGCTGCTTGTTGATCTCGCCCAGTCGATCCTCGACGGGCTTCTCTTTGGCGCAACCTACGCGCTGATCGGTATCGGCTTCACGCTCGTCTTCGGCGTGATGCACAAGGTCAACATGGCCTACGCGGCAGCCTCGGTGGGCGGCGCCTACGCCGCGCTGCGTCTGATCACGCTCATCGGCGGTCCCGCCTGGGCCTCGTTGTTGATCGCAGCGGTGATGGGCGGCCTCTTCGGCCTCTTCATCTATTGGCTGTGCTTCCGGTTCATCCCGCTTTCGAACCCGCTTGCGACGCTCATGTCGACGGTCGGCATGTTCCTCCTCGCCGAGGAAATCATCGTCCACACCACGGACGGGATGCCGCAAAATTATCCCGTTGTCGTTGGCGGCATCGTCGATATCGGCGAGTTCATGATCCGGGGCGATCTGGTCTTCGTCTTCATCTGCGCAATTCTGGCGATGATCGTCCTGCTCTACCTGCTTTACCGGACGAAGCTCGGAACAGCGACGCGCGCCGTCTCGCAGCAACCGATCGCAGCCCAGCTGGTTGGCATTCGCATCAATCACGTCAATGCGCTGACGTTCGTCGTCACGGGGATGCTTGGCGGCTTCGCTGGCGCGCTCATCGGGTCGGCCGTCGGGCTGCTCTCCCCGCTTCTGGTCGTCCCGCTCACCATCAAGGGCCTGATCGTGACCGTCATCGGCGGCCTCGGCAGCATTCCAGGCGCCATCATCGCCGGCCTGATGGTCGGCATGGCGGAGAACGTCTTCCAGTACTTCCGCGGCGTCACGGAGCGCGACATCTACGTGATGCTGCTGCTCTTCGTTTTCCTCGTCTTCAGACCGGGAGGCATTTTCTCAACCACCGTGAAGCGCGATTGAGGCGAGGCGGACAATGGATTTCTATCTCGGCCTCCTGCAGATCATGGGCGTGCACACCCTGCTCGGCCTCTCCGCCTATGTCGTGTTGCAGACGGGGCAGGTGTCGCTGGCGCAGGCCGGCTTCATGGCGATCGGCGCCTACGTTGCCGCCATGCTCACGGTACTCGCGGGCTTCCCGCTGGTCGTGGCGCTTCTGGTCGCCGCGCTCGTGGCAGGTATCACCGCCTGCCTCGTCGGCTTTCCCGCACTACGCGTGCACGGGTTGATGTTGGTCGTTGCGACGATCGCCTTCACCGAGATCGTCCGTCTCTTCTTCTTCAACTTCGACTACCAGATCTCGCGCGGCAACCTTCAGGTCGGCCCGCTAGGTGGCGAAGGCTTCCGCCAGATCCGCTACTTCCCAGAGAATGGCTGGACGACGCTGCATGTCGCCATCTTCATTTGGACGGTAGTGGCACTGGTCATGGCGGCGCTCTGGTGGATGGACCGTTCGCGCGCCGGTGCCGTGCTGCGCGCCGTTGGCGAGGATGAGATCGCGGCACAGAGCTGCGGCATCAACCTCACCGCCGTCAAAGTATCGGCCATGACCGCGGGCGGCGCCATTGCCGGCATCGCGGGCGGCCTCTATGCGCACTACACTACGCACATCGAGCAGTCGAACTTCACTATCCTGCTCGCGACGTTCGCCATTGCCTATCCGATCCTCGGTGGCCTCTCGAGCGTGTTCGGCACGGTTGCCGCTGTCATCTTCATCCAGGGCTTCCTTGTCGAGGGGCTGCGCTTCCTCGGCGACTGGCGCAATCTCCTGTTCGGCGCGCTCATCGTGCTCGTGATGAACATCCGGCCGAGCGGGTTGCTCGACGCACGGACGATGGCCACGCTACGCCGCCTCTTCAGCCGGAAAGAGGGGTGAGCCATGCTTGAACTGGCCAACCTCTCCAAGCACTTCGGCGGCGTACGTGCTGTCGACGACCTCAATCTCAGGATCGAGCCCGGACAGATCTTCGGCCTCATAGGTCCCAATGGCTCGGGCAAGAGCACGACCGTCAATCTGATCACGGGCCTGCTCGATGTCACGCACGGCAGCATCACGCTCGCGGGCGAGGAAATCACGGGCTTACCAACGCACGCGCGGCTCAGCTCAGGCGTTGCCCGCACATTCCAGAACATCCGTCTATTCGGTCAGCTCACAGTCTGGCAGAATCTGTGGGTGGCGGAGAATGCGCGGGCTCAGCGCGAGCGTACGAACTTCCTCGTGCGCTGGATGGGCGGCGATCGCGGCGCGCGTCAGCGTATCACGCGCGCGTTGGAGTTCTCGGGCCTCGCCGACAAAGCCGATGAGCTTGCCGCCAATCTTGCGTTCGGCGAGCAGCGCCGCCTCGAGCTGGCGCGCGCGCTTGCTGCCGAGCCCAAGCTCCTGCTTCTCGACGAGCCCGCCGCGGGCATGAACCCCGAAGAGATCGGCGCGCTCGATGACCGCATCCGCCAGATCCGCGACAGCGGCATCACCGTTCTGCTGATCGAACATCACATGGAGCTGATCATGGCGATCGCCGATCGGATCGCGGTGCTCAATTTCGGCCAGAAGATTGCGGAAGGCACGCCGTCCGAGGTACAGGCGCATCCGGCAGTGCGAGAGGCCTACCTCGGCACGGCCGAGTAAAATTTAAAAGAGGCAGTGCCTTATGCTCGACGTTCAGGACATCGTCACCGCCTATGGCAAGATCGAGGCGCTGAAAGGCGTCACTCTCAATGCCGCGGAAGGGCGCATCACCTGCCTGCTCGGCCCCAACGGCGCGGGCAAGACGACGCTCATGTACTCGGTTGCCGGCGTGCTGAAGCCACGCCGCGGCACGATCAAACTCGCAGGCGATGACATCACTGGCCAATCTCCCGCGACCATCGTTGCGCGCGGTCTTGCGCTCGTGCCCGAGAACCGCCTCGTATTTCCGCAGATGTCGGTCGCCGAAAATCTCGATGCCGGCGCCTATCAGCGTCGCGACAGTGCCGAGGTCGCGGTCGACATCGAGCGCATGTACACACGATTTCCGCGTCTCAAGGAGCGGCGCACGCAGCTCGCCGGCACGCTGTCGGGCGGCGAGCAGCAGATGCTCGCCGTCGCGCGTGCGCTGATGAGCCGGCCGCGCATCCTGCTCATGGACGAGCCGTCGCTCGGCCTCGCGCCGCTGATCGTGGAGGAGATCTTCCGCATTGTCGGTGAGCTCAACAAGGATGGCGTGACGATTTTCCTCGTCGAGCAGAATGTGCATATGGCACTGAAGGTCGCGCATCACTTCTACCTCATGGAGCAGGGGCGCGTGACGTTCTCCGGCGAGCCCGGTAAGCTTGCCGAGGACGAGGTCATCCAGCGCGCCTATCTCGGCACCAGCCGCGAGAAGAGGTGACATGGCGGCGGTCGATCTCGCCCAGAACACGCTCGATGGGCTGATGATCGGCTCCTCCTACGCTCTGCTCGCGATCGGCTTTACCTTGATCTTCGGCGTCATGCGGCGGCTCAATCTCGCCTATGGGCCGACAATCATGACCGGCGTGTATCTCGGCACCGCCGCGTTCATATCTTTTGGCGCGCCGATCCTTGTCGTGCTCGTGATCGTGGTTACGGGCGCAGGCATCGTCGGCCTTTATGTCGAGCGACTATGTTTCCGCCCGTTCGGCGAAGCGGCGCGCACGGCCTCAATGGTTGCGAGCTTCGCGCTCTGGATGCAGCTCGAAGAAGCAGCCATGCACTTGCTGCCACGCCACATGAACCCCTTCCCGCCGCTGCTGACAGCGCCTCCGCTGCAGATCGGTCCGCTGCTGCTTCGTGCAGACCATCTCGTCATGCTCGCCGCGACGCTGCTGATCGCCGGTGGCGTCACCTACATACTCGCGCGCACGAAACTTGGCCTCGCTATCCGCGCGGTGATCGACCAGCCGCGCGCCGCTGCAATCGTCGGCATTCATGTCCAACGCGTTATGATGCTGACGTTCGTGCTCGCCTCGGCCATCGGCGGCCTCGCCGGCTTTCTCATTGCCGCGACAGATGCACAGGTGACCGCCATGATCGGCATGTGGGCAACCACCAAAGGCCTCGTCGCGATGATGCTCGGCGGCCTCGGATCGGTGAAGGGCGCCATTGCCGGCGGGCTGCTACTCGGCGTGATCGAAGCGCACGCGCAATGGTTCCTCGGCCCACAGGTGCGCGACATGATTGCCTGGGGCCTGCTCTTCGTGATCCTCGCCTTCTGGCCTGGCGGCTTGATGGGGACGAAGGCGCTCGACCGCACGATGGCGGTCGGCCGTCGCGTCTGATCGGCGGAGGTCGCGCGATGGACGGTTATCTCATCACGATCCTCAGCAATATCGGGATGGTTTCCTTCGTCGCACTGTCGGCCTACATCCTGCTGCTTTCAGGCCAGATCTCGTTCGGGCAGCAGGCCTACTTCGGCATCGGCGCCTATACCGCCGGCATCGCGACAGTCATGTGGCAGTGGCCGTTCGCAGGAGCGCTTGCCCTTGGCGCCGTGACCGCAGGCGCCGCGGCGGGCCTCGTCGGCCTAGCGACACTCCGACTGAGCGGCATCTATTTTGCCATGGCGACGCTCGCCTTTGCCGAGATCATGCGGATCGCGGCCGAACTCTTCGTGTATCGCCGCGATATTGGCGGCATCGAGAGTGGACCGGATGGCGTCGATGGCTTCCGCGACATCCGCTATTTCTTCGCCAACGATATTTCGCCGCTCGAAACGTGCCTGACTGTCTACGCGCTGCTCGCGGCGGTGCTCGCCATCCTGTTCATCATCGAGCGCACACGCGCCGGCCGTATGTTGCGCCAGATCGGCGAAGATCCGCTGCTGGCGGAAGTTCATGGCATCAACGTCATGCGCGTGCGCATGATCGCAGCACTCGCGGCAGGAGCCGTCGCCGGGCTCGGCGGCGGCCTTTATGCGCACCTCATGACGTACGTCGAGCCGAAGAGCTTCGATATCATGCTCGGGGTTCACGCACTCGCCTACGGCCTGATCGGCGGGCTCGGAACGGCCTTTGGTCCGCTGCTCGGCGTGCTCATCGATATCGGGCTGCTCGAGTCGACACGGATCTTCCACGGCTACCGCATGATCGTATTCGGCGGTCTCGTTGCGGTGCTGCTGATCGTGCGTCCGCGCGGCCTCCTGGACGAGGTCGCCGTCAACCGCATCCGGCGAGCCTTGCGGAGGCGCCGTCATGCTGGAGATTGACGACCTCAAGGTCCGCTTCGACGGCGTCGAGGCCCTGGCCGGCCTTACGATCAGCATCCCGGCGGGCGCGCGCGTCGGCGTGCTCGGACCGAACGGCTCGGGCAAGACGACGCTCTTCAATGCCATTTCCGGACTCGTCGCGATTGGCGGCGGCACGATCCGTCTCGACGGACGGACGATCTCAGGTCTGGCGCCACATCAGATTGCCGCCGCCGGCGTCGCGCGCACGTTCCAGAGCGTGCGCCTATTTCATCGCCTGAGCGTGCTCGACAATGTTCTGCCGGTTGCGGGCGCGGCAACCTCCCACGATGCGAGCGAGGCCGCGCTCTCCGCTCTCGATATCGCCGGCCTCAGTGCACGGCGTAATGACCTCGCGGGCGACCTCGGCTTCTACGATCAGCGCCGCCTCGAGATTGCACGCGCCATCGCGCAACGACCGAGGCTCCTGCTTGCCGACGAGCCGACGGGCGGCCTGTCGCAGGCTGAGTCTGACGGCGTGGTGGCGCTCATCAGTCGTGCCTTCGGCCCCGATACGGCAATCCTGCTGATCGAGCACCAGGTCGCTGCCGTCGAGGCCCTCTGTCCGCGATCCCTTCTGCTCGCCGAAGGACGCCTCGTTGCGGACGCAGCGACAAGTGACATGCGCCGCGACCGGAGCCTTGCGGACGTGTATTTCGGAACGCGGCTGACGCATTAAGGCAACAACGCCGACAGAAAATGCATCAGACCTTCTGCAAACAGGCCGATATTCTCGCGGCATGAATAAGTGTTCATCGCGAATATTGGACCTGCACTTGCAACTAACCACACAAACGACGAGTTTCTGCCTTACGCCGGGTCAATCTTGGACAAGTTCGGAGGACATTCGGATGTTCAGAACTCTCGCACTGTCGGCAGTGGCCGCTGCGGGGCTCATGCTCATGCCCGGGCAGGCGACCACAACCAATGCGGCACCGTCGATCGCACCGAAGATCGCTACGCCTGAGAGTGCGGTGGAGCAGGTAAGGCGGCGCGGTGGCGGCGGTTACCGTGGGGGTCGCAGTTTCCGCGGTCACAGCTTCAGGGGCGGCCGCAGTGTCTATCGCGGCGGTTTCTCTAGTGGACGCCGGTTCAGCAGCCGTCGCTATTACGGCGGCGGGCGCAGCTACGGCCGTCACTACGCCTATTACGGCGGGCGACGGCACCGCCATCGCGGCTGGCGCCGCAGCGTCATCATAGGAGCCGGCATCCCGTTCTTCTACGGCGGCGGCTACTACTACGGCAGCAGCTGCCGATATTACTATCGCAAGTGGCAGCGCACCGGCAGCCGTTACTGGCGCAATCGCTATTACGATTGCCGCTACTGGTAACAGCTTCGCGTGAGCTCATAGAGAAAGGCCAGCCGCAGGGCTGGCCTTTTTCGTTGGAGCGTCTGCTTTATCCGCGTGCGTTGATCGGCACGTAGGGCCGCGCCTCCGGCCCCGTGTAAAGCGTTAGCGGACGTATGAGAATGTTGTTGTCGAGCTGCTCGAGGACCTGCACGGTCCAGCCCGGCACGCGGCCGACGGCGAAGATCGGCACGAACAGATCCTTTGGGATTTTGTGCAGGTAGTAAATGACGCCCGAATAGAAGTCGACGTTCACGTTCACGCCGTGCCGCGCATACGGCTTCATCTCGGCGACGAGCGACTCGAGAATCTCGTACCACTTCGGTTCGCCCATCTCCTTCGACAGACGCTTCACGCCTTCGCGCATGTGACGCGCGCGGGGATCTTCCGCGCGGTAGACGCGATGGCCGAAACCGGTGATCGGCTCCTTCGCGGCGCGCTTGGCTTTCACGTAAGCCGCCGTGTTGGCCGGGTCACCGATCTCCTCCGCCATGCGCATGACGTCCTCGGCGGCACCACCATGCGCGGGGCCCGAGAGCGCCGCAATCGCCGCCGTGATCGCCGCATGAATGTTGGCGTCGGTGCCGATCACCACGCGCGCGGTGAACGAGGATGCGTTCGAGCCGTGCTCGGCGTGAAGGACGAGGTCCGTATCGAGCAACTTCGCCGCATCGCCCGAGGGCTTCTCGCCTTTCAGCAGCCAGAGGAAGTTCGCCGCATGGCCGAGCGCAGGATCGGGCGCCAGGGGCGCGAGGCCATTGCGGATGCGCTCATGCGCCGCCACGATCATGGGCACTTGCGAAGAAAGCCGCACGCCCTTGCGGATCGTAGCGGCACGCGAGGTATCCGCCGTCTCGGGATCGAAGGCCGCAAGCGCCGAGACCGCGGTCCGCAGCACGTCCATGGGATGAGCGCGCTGCACGAGCCGGATCACGTCGAGGATCTCGGTCGGCAGGGAGCGCGCGGTCTTGAGCTCCGCGTCGAAGGTCGCGAGCTCGGCGGCAGTCGGCAGCTCGCCGTGCATGAGCAGATAAGCCGCCTCCTCGAAGCAGGAATGCGCCGCGAGATCGTGGATCGAGTAGCCGCGATAGCGCAGCTCTCCGGCCTTACCGTCGATGAACGTCGTGCCCGACCGCTCGAAGTAGACGTCCTTGAGGCCCCGGTAGATGCGGGGCTCGTTCGTTGGTTCGGTCATGGTTTGTCTCCCGAGCCGTTTCGTATCAAATCCCGGACCGGTACTTGCACCATTCCTGCCATCACCTACAAGAGCATTCGAGATTCGAGCCCCGTTTCGCAGGGCGGTCCGGGGAGACGCGTATGGATATCATTGCCTCGTGCATGGCGGCCGTAAAGGGACGTGGATTGCGCGTGGTCCTGCCCGAGGGCGAGGATGAGCGCATTCTGCGCGCCGCCGCCGAGATCGCGCGCAACAGCATTGCCCGCCCGATCGTGCTGGCCGGGGATGCCAACTCCGCGCGGGCAGGGCTCGAGGCCCTGGGCGCGCCTGCGGATGAGATCGCCATACTTGATCCCGAGCACGACGCCGCCGGTCCTGAGCTCGCCGCCCATGTGGCGGCTACCCGCGAGCGCATGAACGAGCGGACGGCGGCACGCCTCGTGAAGAAGCCGCTCTATTTCGGCGGCGCTCTCGTTGCCGTGGGGCGAGCCGAGGCGCTTGTTGCCGGAGTCGCCAATCCGACACGGCGCGTCATCGAAGCCGGGCTAATGACCATCGGCGCCTCGCCCGGCATTGCCACGCCGTCGAGCTACTTCCTCATGATGATACCTGCCCGCGCAAGCGTCGCCGAGCGCGCGCTCATTTTCGCCGACTGCGCCGTGAACGCCGATCCCAACCCGGAAGAGCTGGCCGATATCGCCATCGCCTCGGCGGCAAGCGCGGAAGTTCTGCTCGGCGTGCCCGCGCGTGTCGCGATGCTGTCCTTCTCCACGCATGGCAGCGCTACACATCCGCGCGTGGACAAAGTCCGCGCTGCACTCGCGCTTGTCAGATCGCGCGCACCGGCGCTCATGATCGATGGCGAGTTGCAGGCCGACGCGGCACTTTCCGCCGCCGTTGCTGCTAAGAAGGTCAAGGACGAAAGCGCCGTCGCCGGACGCGCGAACGTGCTCGTCTTCCCGGATCTCGATTCCGGCAACATCGGCTACAAGCTGACCCAGGAACTGGCCGGCGCGCAGGCCATCGGACCTTTCCTGCAGGGCTTTGCGAAGCCCGTCTCCGATCTCTCTCGCGGCGCCAGCGTCGCCGACATCGTGGCGACGGTTGCCGTCACGCTCGCGCACGTCGCTCAGGCCTGACGATCCCAGCCGATCCAGTCGCAAACGGCATCGCCCATCATGAGCTTTTTGTCCGCCTCGGGTATCCATTCGATCTGCTGAAAGTGCGAAACGCACTGCTGCCATGAGCAGGGCATCTTGGTGATATCCGTGCCCCAGAACAGCCGGCGCGGGCCGAACGCGTCGTAAAGCGCGCGATAGTGTTTGTGCAGGCTGAGGAATGGATAGGCATCGTCGGCATAGAAAGGCCCGCCCGTCAGCTTGACGGCGATGTTCGGATGCTTCGCGAGCGCGGTCAGCTCCTTCATGCTGGCAAACGCGGCATCGCCGCCCTTGTAGATTCGCTCGGCACCCATGTGGTCGACGATGAGCTTCAAGACAGGATGTTGAGCCGCGATTTCGCCGACGCGCGGCAGCCAGTAGTCGGCGAGCACAGCAACAGGCAGCCCGGCCTTCTCCGCTGCAGGCCAGAGCCAGTCGATCGTGCCGTCGAGCGGCCAGTTGAGCCGCTCGGGTGAGCTGAAGTAGAAACGTAGGCCGAGCATGCCGGGTCGTTGCTTCCACGTCGGCACGAGCGCGCGGCTCTCCGGTTTGTTCAGCGGAAAATTGCCGAGAATGGCAAAGCGTCCTGGATAGCGCTTCACGGCATCGACAGCGAGCTCGCTCGAGTCCGGATCCCACATCGGCGGGTGAAGGATGGCGCCATCGATGCCAGCTTCGTCCATGCCACGGATAGCCTCATCGGCAAGATAGGGCCGCTCGAGATGCAAATGGGTCGGTATGCCTTTGGCCCAGAGATGAATCTGGGCATCGATGATGGCCATTCCTGCGGGCTCCCTGCGAACTTATTCTTCTCGTTGCCCCGAGACTATCTCCGCAAATGCCGCTTCACAAATGCGAACGCGCCCGCCGACGGATCGGCAGGCGCGCTCTATTCTCAGAAATGCTACGTGGCGAGATCAGGGATACATGGGCACGCCGTAGTGCTCGTGCGTCCGCGTCTCCCAGTTGCGATCGCCCCAGATGTCGTCACTGAATTCGGGCGCGTCGCGGAGCTGCTGCTCGGTGATGCCTGTGCGATAGCCGCCGATGGCGGGATCGTACTTCAGCGCGGCCCAGGGCACGGGATAGTGGCTGTGGCCAAGGCCGAGGAAGCCACCGAAGCTCATGACGGCATACGTTACCTTGCCCGAGAGCTTGTCGATCATGAGATGATCGATCTCGCCGACCTTCGATTCACCGGCGCCGTAGACGTTGGTGCCTTCGACGTCCTCGCTCGAGATGAGCTGATGATTGGGATGCTGTGTTGCCGAGGCCATGTGGCCCTCCTTTTATGTTCGAGTTGCCGGTCTCAACGCAATAGGGGCAATGCCCCGCATCGCGTGCCTTAAGCAGAAGGGGCGCCGCGTGGCGCCCCTTCAGTCCACTTAGCGGGTCGTCCCGCCACCGGTGCCTGTGGGCGTCGGTGCCTGACGCGCGGCCTTAGCCGGCCTCACGTAGTCGGGCGCCGCCATAAGCTGATCCTTGGTGGCGTTGACGGTGAAGTACGTCTGACCATCGCTGTGCACCATGCGCTTCACCTGGTCAGTCGTCATTGAGACTTCCTTCTCGCCAATGCCGAGGAAGCCGCCGACGCCGAGGATGATCGCGGTCACCTGACCGTTATCGTCGACGAGCATGTCGTTCACGTCACCGATCCGCTCGCCGTTCATGTTGTAAACGCGGCTGCGCATGAAATCGCGAGCGTTCCACGCACCCTTCACCTCTTCGGTCGGGGCCTGCGACTTCATCTGGGCATCCGGAGCGCGCGCAGGCGGTGTCGCGGGCTGCGTTGTCGCCGGAGGCGTCGTGGTAGGCGGGGCCGTGGTCGTCTGCGCAATGGCCGTCGACGACATCATGGCTGCGGCAAAAGCCGCAAGAACTGAGGCTCTCATCGGTACTGCTCCTCGAAAGTTCGTGATGGGATTAAAACGATCGAGGAGGGCGATAGTTCCGGAATTATGCTGGCATCAGAAACGCGGCTATCAAGCCGCACTGAACCAGCAAAGTGTGTTCACCCCATAATCCAGCTTGATAGGTTTGCAGCTCGGCGATAGCGTTTAAGTTCAATGCGATTCAGTTTATTGCGGAACATATTGGTTGGAGCCATCCATTGCCAACTTGGTTCCTCGCCTGGATTTTCGGCCTGGTGTTTACGATAGTGCCGTCAGCTGCGAAAGCCGACGGCAAACGCGTCGCCCTCGTCATAGGCAACGCCGCCTATAAGCACGCGGCGGAACTCCGCAATCCCCGCAATGACGCCCAGGACGTCGCCGACGCCCTTGGCAAACTCGGCTTCACTGTCATCTCCGGCTATGACCTCGACCATTCGGGTCTACGCCGCTCCATCGGCAGCTTCGCCGTGGCCCTCGAGAATGCCAGCGTCGCCGTCTTGTACTACGCTGGCCATGGCATTCAGGTCGCCGGCGCCAACTACATGGTCCCGGTCGACAGCAAGCTCGAGAATGAATACAGCCCCGAATTCGAGCTGATCCGCATCGACGTCGTGCAGCGCCTGATGGAGAACAAGCGGCGCACCAACATTCTGTTTCTCGATGCCTGCCGCGACAATCCTCTCGCCCGCAATCTAGCCCGCGCCATGGGCACGCGCTCGACAACCGTTGGGCGCGGCTTGTCACCGACGGAGTCGGGCATCGGCACGCTCATCAGCTACTCCACACAGCCGGGCGCCGTCGCACAGGACGGAACGGGGCGCAACTCGCCCTATGCCGAGGCACTGGTGAGGCAGTTGAAGCGCGACGGTATCGCGCTCACCGACATGCTGCTCGACGTGCGTCGCGACGTGATGAAGGTGACCCACGATCGCCAGATTCCATGGGAGCATTCGGCTCTCAGGGACCGCTTCTATTTCGCGCCCGCCAGACCAATACCCGTGGCACCTGCCGCACCGCCAGCACCGAAGCCCGAGATCACGCTGGACCCGACGGAGCTGACGCCGGCGCAGAGGACGTCGCTCGCACGGAGCCTCAATCGTGAACTCAAGCGCGTCGGTTGTGATCCCAAGGTCAGCGATGGGAGCTGGTCGGAAAGCAGCCAGGCGGCACTGCAGCGCTTCCTCGAGCACACCAAGCTCGCGCTTCACACGGACGAGCCGACAAAGGCGGCACTTGATGCAGTCACGACGCAGAAGCTGGTGGTGTGTCGCCGACAGATGGCGCCAGCCTCCGCACCAGTGGCCAATCCGCCCCCCGCCGCCGCGCCTGCTCCGGTCAACCCGCCGACCTTTACGACCAAGGTTGAGCGCAAGAAGTCATGCCGTCGCGAGACCGAAAGCGAATGCCAGATGCGAAAGGGATTGTCATCCAGCGCTGCGCTAATGCCCTGCCAACCTGCTTTCCGAATTGAAGTTTGCAAGTGAGCGCCGGCGCACTCGAGTTTGAGGGTCGCCGCGGACGCGACGCCTACCCCAACAACCCTTCCTTCCCATACTTCGCTGCAAGGTCGCCGAAGGTCTTCCACGTCTTGGCATCGACTTCGACGCCATTCTTCAGGCGCTCCTGCTCACGGCGGAACTCGACTTCGCCGGGATACATGACTTCGCTGTAGCCCTCCGCCGGTGGCGTCGCTTTCAGGTAGCGCGCGAAGTCCGCGACCTCGGCCTTGAACTGCGCGAGCGGACGGAACGCTTCGACCTTGAACATGGCGAGGAAGCAGCCGTCATTGTGTCGCCCCGTAGGATCGACTCCGAAGCCGAGACCCGGCAGCACCGCCGAGAGGATTTCGACGACCGCCGAAAGTCCCGAACCCTTGAAGCCCTCTGCGCCGCCGAGCGGCAGCAGCACGCCGCCCTTGTCGTAGTCGAAGGGATCGGTGGTCGGCTTGCCCTCCTTGTTGACGATCCAGCCTTCAGGAATTTTCGTGCCCTTGGCCTGCGCGAGCTTGATCTTGCCGACAGCCACGCCCGACGTCGCCATGTCGAGCACGAACGGCCCTTCCAGATCCGATGGGATAGCAATCGAGATCGGGTTTGTGCCGAGGCGCGCCTCCTTGCCGCCGAATGGCGCCACTGCCTTGGGGCTGCGGCCGCTATCAGCTGTCATAATTGCGATGTATCCCTCACGCGCCGCCATGAGCGGATAGGCGCCGAGACGGCCGACGTGGCTCTGACGCAGGATCGTCGCTGCCGCGACGTTCGACTTGCTCGCCTTCTCCATGGTGATCTTCGCGGCGCGCTCGGCGACGACGAAGCCGAACCCCCAGTTGCCGTCGATGACGGTCGTGGTCGCCGTTTCCTGCTTGATCTCGAAGGGAGCGCCCGGAACGATATGCCCCTTGCCCATGCGATCGATGTAGGTCGGGATGGCGATAACGCCGTGACTGTCGTGGCCGGCGAGATTCGCGGCGACGCAGCCCTTCGCGACCGTATCTCCCTCTTCCTTCGACGCACCGGCGCACTGCAGCAGCGTGCTGGCGATCGCAGTCAGGCGATCGGCGGGGATCACGGGCATAGGTGTTTCCTCTTGTTGAACGGTGGCGCAGCCCGGCGCATGGGCGACGGCACGGCCCCCATGCGCAATCGGCAGCTTCAATTGCGTGTGCGCCCAGTCTAAGCTTGCCATAAAGATGCTGTCACCTGTCCAGACATGAACATGCGGAGCCCCGAGATGAGCGAAATGCAACGCAGTGCCGACGAGTTGGAGCTTGCCGATCGGGCGCGGAAGGTCCTGCCGGCCGGCACATTCGGTAATACGGCCCTCGACATCGTCATCGCGCGCGGCAAGGGCGGGCACGTCTGGGATCTCTCCGGCAACGAGTACATCGACTATCTGCTCGGCTCCGGCCCCATGCTGGTCGGGCACTGCCATCCGAAAGTCGAGGCGGCCGTGCTCGAGCAGGTGCCGCTCGGGACGACGTTCTTCGTCAACAATCCGCAGGGCATCAAGCTCGCCGAGGAAATCGTCGCGGCCGTACCCTGCGCGGAGCAGGTTCGTTTCGTTTCGACGGGCTCGGAGGCCGATCTCTACGCTATGCGCGTTGCGCGCGCCTACAAGCGCCGCGACAAGATCCTGAAGTTCGAGGGCGGCTATCACGGCATGAGCGACTACGGGCTCATGAGCCTCGCGCCGAAGCGCCTGTCGAACTTCCCCGCAGCCGTGCCGGATTCGGCGGGTATTCCGAAATCCATCCGCGAGGAGATGATCGTTGCGCCGTTCAACGATCTCGCGGCGGTCGAGAGCCTCGTCTCGCAACACGGCAAGGAAATCGCCGCGATCATCGTCGAGCCGTTCCAGCGCCTCATTCCGCCGAAGCCGGACTTCCTCGAGGGGCTGCGCAAGATCACCGAGGAGAATGGCATCGTCTTGATCTTCGACGAGGTCGTGACAGGCTTCCGCTTTGCGTATGGCGGTGCGCAGGCCTACTACGGCGTGACGCCGGATCTCGCGACGTTCGGCAAGGTGATCGGCGGCGGCTTCCCGCTCGCGGCGATCGCTGGCAAGACGGAGATCATGCGCCACTTCGACAAGACCGCTGTCGGCGAAGAGGACTTCACCGTGCAGATCGGCACGCTGTCGGGCAATCCGGTAGCATCGGCCGCCGGTATCGCGACGATGCAGATCCTCAAGGAGCCCGGCGCCTACGACAAGCTCTTCGCGACCGGCCGCGCGCTCATGAATGGCATCTCGGAGCGCATCAAGGCGGCGAAGCTGCCCGCGCAGGTGGTCGGCGAGCCGCCGTTGTTCGACGTGATTTTCGCCGAAGGTGACATTCGCGACTATCGCGGCACGCTCAAAAGCGACGCCAAGATGATGGCCAGCGTCAATCGATCGCTGCTGGCGTCCGGCATCCTCAAGGGCGAGAGCAAGTACTACCTCTCGCTCGCCCACACGGATGCCGACATCGCCAAGACACTCGATGCGTGGGACGAGGCGATTCGCACGCTCAAGTCGTCGAAAGCAGCGTAACCCACCCAAAAGGGGCGCCGCGTTGTAAAGGCGCCCCTCCAAGTTTTCCCGCGTTCTCCCCAGGACACACAGCGGCCCCGAGGGCGCCTTGCTGCCGTCGCGCTAGGCTCCTACCGTTGATGAGACGCACTGAGTCGCTGCGAGGGCATTGCAGCAGCGTATGTGCGGATCGGGTCCAATGGTGGGGTAAGAATATGACGTCGCTTCAAGCATCCGCGCAGGCGCAGTTGCGCCAGCTCATCGAGCAGCTCGAGCGCCTCGAGGAAGAGAAGAAGGCGCTGGCCAGTGACATTCGCGACAAGTTCGCCGAAGCGAAGGCCATGGGCTTCGATCCGAAGATCATGAAGCAGGTGCTGCGCATCAGGAAGCAGCCCAAGGATGATCGCGACGAGGAAGAAGCGATCCTCGACGTCTACCTGCACGCGCTCGGGATGCTCGATACGCTCCCGGATTCGCCGATCATGGAAGCGGCGGAGTAAAGCTGCTCACTGCCCTGCCGCAACCCTGGCGCGGCTCTGCTGGATGCGCGCCACGAGCGGCGCCGAGATACGACCTGTCGGCGCTAGCTGATGGGCCGTCTCGAATGTGCGGATCGCTGCGATCGTTGCCGCATCCGGGACGCCGGTCGGCTGTCCCCGTAGGTGGCCCGTGGCGATCAGGTGCTGCTGGATCGATCTGACGAGGCTCATTGCGGCCTCGGTCGGATTTTGCCAGCGCGCGCCGCCCGTAACACGCCGTCCGGGCGCGCGGAGTGCGGCGAGCAGCGCATCGCTCGCCTCAGCGGTCGCTGGCAGCCCATGATCATGCTCGAAGGCGAGAATGGCCGCACGCGTCATCGGGCCGGCATCGCCATCGGCAACGCCGGGCTGGTAACCGCGCGCCGCGAGCGCACTCTGCACCTCACGCACGAGCGCAGCGGGAGCGGCCACGGGAAGCGGCGGCACTTGTGCCGGCTCCGCGCTCGCCGAGCGCTCAGGCGTACCAGATGGAGCACCGGGCGTGAGTGCGTGCTGACCGCCGCTCTCGCTCTGCTCGATAAGATCGGCGAGCGACAGCGTCATCGGACCGGAAGAACGCCGCGTCTCCGCCGCCGACTTCTCTTTTGGCAGCGGCACGTGCACGCCGACCGGAATGGCCGTCCTGCGGCGATCACGCGGTGCGTCCTGCAGATAGGCGACGTTCCATACGACACCACCGGCAAGCACGACGATCAATGCGCCGGCGATCCGTGCATCACGAGGGCTGGTCATGGTACGCAACTCCACTTCGATAGAATGAGCTTCAGGCGACAAGTGCGATGGGGTGCGCCGGCGTCATCTCGCTGGCAGCATCCTCCGCGATGCCGACTTCTTTGGATGGTGCCTCATCAGGAGATGAAATCTCGCTACCCGCCTCTGCATCGATCGGAAGTACAAGCGTGAAGCATGAGCCTTCGCCCGGCACACTTTCGATCTGCAGTCGGCCGCCGTGCAGCTCCGCGAGGCCGCGAACGATCGCGAGACCGAGTCCAGCGCCTTCGAGTTGCCGAGTGAGCGACGAGTCGACCTGATAGAAGGGCTCTCCAAGCCGCGCGACGTGAGCCGACGAAATGCCGATGCCGTTGTCGCGCACCGCGAGAAGCATGTTCTCGCCCTCGACCGTCGCCGTGAGTTCGATCCTGCCGCCTTCCGGCGTAAACTTGCAGGCGTTCGACAGCAGGTTCATCAGCATCTGCTTGCACGCGCGCGCATCGGCGTTGATCTCGCCGAGATCGTCGGCAACGTCGACCACGAGGACGATGGACTTTGCCGCAATGGCGGGGCGCAGCGTGTCGATACTGCTCATGATCACATCGGGAGCGAGAAAAGGCTCGGCGCAGATCGAGAGTCGTCCGGCCTCGATCTTCGAGATGTCCAGCAGATCCTTGACGAGGCTCATGAGATGCTCGCCGCTCTCACGGATAATTCGGCTGTAGTCGGCTTGTTTTTCGGCGCCTTCCTGCTTGTCGAGCTCGCGCTGGAGCATCTCCGAAAACCCGATGATGGCGTTGAGCGGCGTTCGCAACTCATGGCTGATGGTCGCGATGAAAGCGGACTTCGCGCGGCTCGCACTCTCGGCCTCTTCACGCGCTTGGCGCATGGCAATGCCGTGCCAGCGGCGTGCCGTGACATCGCGCATCACGCCAACGACACTCTCGCCGTCTGAAAGCGGCTTGCAGTGGAATTCGATCCAGCGCGGAGCGGCGCCGACGGCAATCTCCACTTCGATCGAGGTCGGCGTGCCGAACTCGAGACATTGCGCGATCGCCTCCTGGCAACGCACGGCATTGCCGACACTCATCGCAGCGGTGAACCCGCGCCGCACAAGATGAGATGGCGATACGCCAAGCAGAGCCTCTGCCGCGGGCGAAGCGTAGTTGATCACCCCCTGGCGATCATGGCGCGTCACGAGATCCGAAGCGTTCTTGGCGACCAGCTCGTGGAGGGCACGGGAGCGCGCGAGTTCCTCGCAGGTAACCCGATGCGTCTTGATGAGCGCTATGGCAGCCATGGCGGCCGCAATGGCCGCGGCAAGGAATGCCGCGGTCCAGAAATCGCCGGTCAGTGTGTAGTGGCTGGCGAAGATGAGGGCGACGAGGAGGCCACAGGCAGCAGGTGAGAAAGCTGTCTCATAGTGAGACGCAGCTCCTGCCTCGGCGCGCGGGCGAACCGCCTGCCCCGCATGAGAACTGCTGAAAGTAATTGCCGACCACCGACGCCAATCGAATCTCACGCTATACACACCGCAAACGCAGCGCCCCCGTAACTCGGACTGGGGACACTGTGAATTATTAAGCTTAATGAACTCTGACCGAGTTCCTGCGGTTTGTATCTTTCGTGGGCATTAGACGGCGCGGGTCGGCATCACTTCTTGCCTGTGGCCTGCGCACGCATCCGCGCCCAGTCCTCATCAGTCCAGTTCATCAGCTCGACGGTGCGGCTGCCCGCATCGCTCATAAATTGCTTGCCGCCATCGATGGCGATGCATTCGCCGTTGATGTAGCCCGCCATGTCGGAGAGCAGGAAGGCTGCGAGATTGGCCAGCTCGATGTGCTCACCATTGCGCCGCAGGGGTATTTCGCGCTCCACGACATTGTCGCTGTCGCCGGGCGTCAGCCGCCGCGAGGCACCGGCGGTCGGGAACGGGCCCGGGGCGATGGCAGCCGTGCGGATGCCCTTGGGACCCCATTCGACTGCAAGACTTCGTATCATCGCGAGCACGCCGGCCTTGGCCATGGCCGAAGGCACGCGAAAAGCCGAGCCCTTGAGCGCGGAAAGCGTGAGGATCGAGAGCACCGAGCAATTGCGACGACCGGCATCGATCCACCGGCGGCCAGCCGCGACCGTGCAGTAGGCCGAGCCATGCAGCACCGTATTCAACACCGCATCGATCGCACGCGGCGAAAGCTTGTGCGTCTCGGCAATGAAGTTGCCGGCGGCATTGTTGACGAGGGCATCGAGAGGAGCGGCGCTCCAGATCTGATCCATCATCGCCTCGACCGCAGCGGCATCCCGCACATCGCACGTGACGGCAGTAACCGTGCCCCCCGTCTCGCCCCGGAAGCGCGCAGCGGTCTCGTCCAGGACCTCCGCCCTGCGACCGCAAATGACGAGATCGGCACCAAGCTCCAGAAACCGCCGCCCCATGGCCGCACCGAGCCCGGTGCCACCACCCGTGACAAGAATTCGCTTTCCCTTAAGCAGCCCGTCCTGAAACACGTATCCTCCTGAGTGAACCAGATGATTTGGCCATCAAGGTTCCGCAATCGCAGCAACTAATCAAGCCCACCCGACGTTGCGGATGAACGCCGCATGAATGCAGAAGGCAGCCTGCATTCATGGTGGCGCCGTCACCTTGCCATCGGAGGGAGGCGTGGGCAGGCCGGAGATCGCAGCTCATGGCGCGAGTGGGGCGCCAGAAGCGCGAGCTTCGGCAAGTCAGCAGAAGCGACACCAGCAGCTTCAGGAGGTTCTAGGCCATGAGACTGATCGCCGTGGCGACCGGCGCCGTCGCCTTATTGAGTCTGGCGGGGAGCGCCCCCGCATTGGCTGCCGATCTTGGATACGGTCCGTCGGACCGCTACAGGTCGGCATACGAAGATCCGCGCTATCAAGACCTTTACGGCCCGCCGCCAGGGCGCATCTCGCGGCGCTATGTCGAGAAGGAAGAGATCGAGGAGCGCTACGCCGAAGTCGACGACGATTACGACGACAAGCGTTTGGCGCCCCCCCCGCGCGTCTACGGACACGTGGATCGCTTTGCCTATGAGTGCACGCCGCGCCATGTCATCCGCGATCGGCTGTACCGCGAGGGATGGAGCGACTTTCAGGAGATCGATGTCCGCCGCCGCGTCGCCGTTGTCGAGGCTCGGCGTCCCAACGGCCTGCTGCATCGCCTGAAGATCGACCGTTGCTCGGGTGAGATCGTCTCCGCACAACCTCTGGCACCGGTGCCGGGCGGCCCCTACGCTTACGGACCGCGCAGGCATTACGGCTACGGCCCCTATTACCGCTGATATTGGCGGTTTCGAGCACGAGATCATTGGAACGGCAGGGGCCCACCTCTGCCGTTGTTGTTTTGCGCGCTGGAAAGCCAGCAAAAGCATCTGCCGTGGCACGCGGCGGTTGTTAAGCTCGCGAAGTTCTGATTCGTGGTTCGTTCACTTCCATACTCACTCTCAGCCGGTGATCCATGACCCTGGTCTCGCTTGCGAAGAACCCGGTCCCGAGCGGTGCCGTCAGCGGTGACTTTGCCGGATATGACGGCGCGCCCCTGCGCTTTGCCCGCTGGAACGCCACGCGTGGTCCCGCGCGCGGCACCGTCTGCGTATTCTCTGGCCGGGGCGAATACATCGAGAAGTACTTCGAGGTCATCGCGGATCTGCGGCGGCGCGGTTTCGCCGTCGCTATTCATGACTGGCGCGGGCAGGGTGGTTCGCATCGACCGCTGGCCGACCGCCGCAAAGGCCATATCCGCGACTTCAAGGAGTACGATCAGGATCTCGCGGTCTTCATGCAGCAGGTGGTGCTGCCCGAATGCCCGGCGCCCTACTACGCCCTCGCCCACTCCATGGGCGGCAACATCCTGGCCCGGCATTCGATCGCACCGGACTCGTGGTTCGATCGCATCGTGCTGAGTGCGCCGATGTTCGAAATCATCGCGGACAAGGCGCGGGTTCCCGGAAATCTGGCGCGCATCTTTGTCGAAACCGCCTGCCTCCTCGGGCAATCGACGCGCTACGTGCCGACGGGCTCCAATCAACCTGCCGAGATGATGCCGTTCGAAGGCAACACGCTGACCTCGGATCGCGAGCGCTACATGCGCAATCGTCAGATCATCGAAGCCGCGCCCGAACTCGCGCTCGGTTACCCGACGGACGGCTGGACGCGGGCGGCGTACCGCTCATGCGCGCATGTGATGGATCCGGCATTCGCACGGCGCGTTCAGGTGCCCCTGCTGCTCTTCAGTGCCGCCAATGATCGGATCGTCTCATCGCGCGCAATCGAGACTTTCGCGAGCCGCCTCAAGATCGGCGCACACGTCCCCATCCCTCAGTCGGAGCATGAGATCCTGCAGGAGAACGACACGATCCGACAGCATTTCTGGTCGGTCTTCGATGCCTACCTCGGCATCAGCGCCGACGCAGCGTAGCCACCTACGCGCGCGGCGGATTGGCGTCATCCGCGGCGCCGGCCTTTTCGCGCAACTCGCGCAAACGCGCCTGAGTCTCCGGATTGACCATGCCAGCGGAGATGATGATCTTCGCGGCGTCCTCGACGCTCATCCCGATGAGAGTAACCGTCGCGCGCGGCACAAAGCAGACGAACCCCGTGGGCGGCAGCATTCCCGTCGGCATGAACACGCTGATCAGGTCGTCCTGCGGCTTCAGCGTTGAAATTTGTCGGGCAGCTTCACCCGTCACGAACACGATCGACCATATGCCCGGTGACGGGAACTCCATCAGGCCAACCTTCTGGAAGGCCTGTTCGGGGGCCGATACGCTGACGACACTCTCGAAGATCTGCTTGAGGGCCCGATAGACGTTGCGCACGATGGGCGTGCGGTCGAGCATCATCTCGCCGGCGCTGATCAGCGAGCGGCCGAGCAGGTTTGCCGCCAACGCCCCGATCATCGTCAGCATGAGGATCGCAAACACGAGCCCGATCCCGGGCACGGCGAAGGGAAGATAGGTGTCGGGGTTGTAGAAGTGCGGTATGTACGGCTTCACCCAGCGGTCGACGATATTTATGACGTACCAGGCGATGTAGATCGTGATAGTGACCGGGCCGACGACGACAAGGCCGGTCAGGAAGTAGTTCCGCAGTCGCGCGCCGACGCGCCAACGGTGAACTTCAGCCGCCTCCGCAGCCAAAGGTCGCACCGGCTCCTGGCCGGAAGCCCCCCCCTCGGGCGCTGACCTCGACAGCTTGTCCTGCATCCAAATCCTTCTCGTGCGTCCGCCACGTCCCGCCGGGACCGCTTCATCTCCCGCGCAAGGTATATCCGAGCAGGACCGCCCGTACCACCCGATTGCGCCGCGACTTTCGTCGGCACAATGCGCCCGAAATCCGTGCACCCAGGGCCCGAAACCAAGCGGACCGCAACAGGTAAACCCGCCCGTGAAAGCGATTGACAGTAGGGGGCGTCCTTCTCCAGTGTACGGGCCAACGAGGAACATCGGATTCAACCGAGCAAACTCACCTAGGGAGTAGAGACCACCATGAAATTCTTGAAGTCTGCTGCGGGCGCCGCAGCAGCGATTGGGCTTGTCGTGGGCGCGAGCCTGCCCGCCGCTGCCCAGAAGGAAGTCAAGCTTGGCATCATTTACGATTACACCGGCCCGTTCGCCGGTGGCGGCTCGCTGCCGGCTGCGATCGCGACCAAGATCGCGGTCGACATGATCAACGAGCGCGGCGGCGTCGAGGGACACAAGATCGTCGCGACGTATGCCGATGCCCAGTCGAAGACCGACGTCGCGATCAACGAATCCGAGCGGCTGCTGAACGAAGTCAAGGTCGACGTGCTGATGGGCGTCTTCTCGTCCGCGCACTGCGTGCCCATGGCTGCCAAGGTCGACGCTGCGAAGAAGTTCATGTGGGCCAACGTCTGCGTCGCGTCAGCGGTGCTCAAGGACAAGAAGCTACAGTACGTCTTCCGCTCGCAGGTCCATTCGGACCAGTTCGGAGCAGCGTCTTGCGACTTCATCGCGGAAAATGCCAAGACAAAGCTGAAAAAGGATCCCAAGGACATCAAAGTCGCGATCCTCTACGAGGATGGTCCGTACGGCACCGGCGTTGCGTCTGGCAACGAGTCCAGGTGCAAGGAGCTTGGCATCCAGATCGCCCACAAGGAAGGCTACGCCGCGACGTCGACCGACCTTTCGGCGCTGGTTACGAAGCTTCGCCGCGCACGCCCGGACGTCATTCTTCACACGGGCTATAACCCGGACATCACGCTCTTCCTGCGCCAGTCGAAGGAAGCCGGCCTGAAGTTCGATGCCCTGATCGGTCACGGCGCGGGCTACGGCCAGATCGACAAGCTGATCGAGACCTTCAAGGGCGACGTGAACTACTTCTACAACGTCGACCCGGTCGCCGCGCAGCTCCTCGACCCGAAGTCGCTCGCGCCCGGCATGGGCGATGTCACGGCTGAAATGGTCAAGCGCTACAAGGCCGAGACCAAGGTCAGCGAGGTTCCGCCGCACGCCTCCATGGGCTTCAATCAGCAGTGGATCTTCCTGACGGACGTGCTGCCGCGCGCGATCAAGAAGCATGGCGGCTTCGATCCCGAGGCACTCCGCAAGGCAGCGCTCGAAACCGACATTCCGGATGGCGGCACGATCCAGGGTTACGGCGTGAAGTTCTTCCCGCCCGGCCACCAGATGTCGGGTCAGAACGAGCGTTCGAGCCCGGTCGTCATGCAGTACATCGACGGCGTGACGAAGATCGCATGGCCGTCGAACCTGCGTACGGTCGATCCCGTGCTGCCTTTCCCCAAGGGTCACGCCTACGCGCGTTGATCCGACGCATTAGCGCCTCATCGCTGTCGCCAGCCCAACGAGCGGCAGCGATGAGGCCTCTTATTGTTCACGCCTTCAAACTCGGCAGTTTCAGCGGCCCCCGCGGATGGCGATGCTCAAAGTAGATGGTCTAACCAAGCAGTTCGGCGGCTTCACCGCCGTAAGCAACGTATCGTTCGATGTCGCGGAAGGAGAAATCCTCGGCCTCATCGGGCCGAATGGATCGGGCAAGAGCACGACCTTCAACTGCATCGCCGGCATGTATACGCCGACCACAGGCAGCGTGAAGTTCGAGGGCGGCGAGATCGGCGGCCTGAAGGCAAACCAGGTCTGTCACAAGGGCATCGCCCGCACGTTCCAGATCCCCCGGCCCTTTCGCAATCTTTCGCTTCTCGAGAACGTCGCGCTCTCCGCGCACTTCGGCTCCAACGCGCACCTGTCACGCGCGCAATGCTGGGCCAAGGCCGAGGAGTCGCTCGCAATGGTCGGCCTGCCGACCGACGCCGTTACATCAACGGATGGCCTTGGGGCGGCGTCTCTGAAGAAACTCGAACTCGCCCGCGCGCTCGCAACCGGCCCACGCCTCCTGCTCGCCGACGAAAGCCTCAACGGCCTCGATCACGGGGAGATGGATCAGGCCGCGGACATGCTGGAGCGCATCCGCAAGGAGAAGGGCATCACCATCGTGTGGGTCGAGCACATCATGGGCGTGCTGATGCGCGTGGTCGACCGTGTCGTCGTGCTCGATCATGGCGAGAAGATCTTCGACGGTAAGCCCGCCGAGGCCCAGACGGACAAGCGCGTGGTCGAGGTCTACCTCGGCGAAACCGAACACTGAAAGCGGACGCCCAGATGCTGGAACTGAAGGATGTCGGGGCGGGCTACGGTGCGTTCCAGGCCCTGTTCGGAATTTCGATGAAAGTCGAAGCCGGTGAGGCGGTCGCGGTGATCGGCGCCAACGGCGCAGGTAAAACCACGCTTTTACGCGTGATTTCCGGGATGCTTCCCGCCTCGACCGGCACCATGACGATGGAAGGCGCTGACCTGCGGACGACACCGGCGCACAAAATTATCGAACTCGGCATTGCGCACGTTCCCGAGAGTCGCCGGCTGTTTCCACGCCTCTCGGTCGAGGACAACCTGCGCCTCGGCGCCTTCATCCCCTCGGCGCGCGCGCACTTCGCCGAGCGTCTCGACTACGTCTACGGGCTTTTTCCGCGCCTGAAAGAGCGCCGTAGCCAGCTCGCAGGGACCATGTCCGGCGGCGAGCAGCAGATGTGCGCCATCGCCCGCGCCCTCATGAGCAAGCCGAAGCTCGTGCTGCTCGACGAGCCGTCGATGGGTCTCGCGCCGGTCATCGTCCAGCAGGTGTTCGAGCTCGTCCGGCGCATCCGCTCCGAGGGCTACACGGTCCTGATCGTCGAGCAGAACGTCTCGCAGGTTCTGAAGGTCGCCGATCGCGCCTACCTGCTCGAGGTCGGCCGCATCGTGCAGTCCGGCAGCTCAGCCGAGCTCGCCGCGAGCGACGACATTCGCAAGGCGTACATGGGAATTTGATTGCCCGCGCAGGGCACGTGGCGGGGTTGGCGGCCGGTACTGGATACGGGCCGCGAGGGAGAAGCGAATGTTCGGGTTTTTCTCAAGTCTCGATTGCTCGCTCGACATCTTCTTTGTCGAAGCGCTGCTCAATGGTGTGCTGCTGGCCGGATTGCTCGCTCTCCTGGCGCTCGGGCTCAATCTGATTTTCGGCGTCATCGACGTCGTGTGGATCTGCTACGCCGAGCTCGTGATGGTCGGCATGTACGCGATCTTCTTCTTCGTTCAAGAGATGGGATTGCCCTTACCGCTTGCCTTCCTGATGGGTATCGCCCTCGTCGCTGTGTGCGGCGCGCTTCTGCATTATCTCGTCATCCGGCCGGTGCTCGATCAGCCGCCGATCAACCAGCTTCTCGTGACGGGCGGCGTGCTGTTTCTCCTCCAGGCCGCGGCGACGATGGCGTTCGGCATCGAGTTCCGCAACCTCGGCATTCGGCTGGGCTCGGTAAACTTCGGCGACATGAGCTTCGCCTGGAGCCGCATCATCACGTTCGCCGTCGCACTCGGCGCCATGATCCTGCTCTGGCAGTTCCTCACGCGCACCTACATCGGCACGGCGATCCGCGCGATCTCGCAGGACCGCCAGATCATGCCGCTCATGGGCGTCGATCAAAAGAAGGTCTATCTCGCAACTTCGGCGATCGGCGGTGGCCTTGCCGGCCTCGCCGCGTGCCTGATGGTTCTGCAGTATGACATCTATCCGCAGATTGGCCTGCAGTTCGGGCCGCTCGTCTTCATGATCTGCGTGCTCGGCGGCCTCGGTAACATGGTCGGCGGCTTCGTCGCGGCCTTCATCATCGCCCAGTTCATCACCATCGGCGGCTCGTGCGTCGCCACCGAGTGGGGCTACGCGATCGCCTTCCTGTTCTTCATGCTCGTCATCTTCGTCCGGCCGCAGGGCCTCTTCGGAGCCAAGTCATGATCACCCAAAAGCATATTGCCTGGGCGATCGGGCTCGCCGTGCTGCTGGCACTGCCGCTCATCATCAAGCAGATCTTCCCGGGTACGGATCGCTATTACCTTCATCTCGTCATCCAGATCCTGATCTGGGCCTTCATCTATACCGGCTGGTCGATGATGGGTCGTTTTGGGCTCACTTCCCTCGGGCACGGCGCCTTCACGGGTATCGGCGCCTACGTCACCGTGATGCTCTGGAACTTCGCAGGCATCACCCCGTGGATCGGCATTCCCGTCGCCATGCTCGTGGCGACGATCGCGGGCATACTCATCGGCTATCCCTGCTTTCGGATGCGGATCACCGGCCACTACTTCGCCCTGCTGACGCTCGCGTTCACAGAGTTCGTGCGCCTCTGCATCGTCGGCCTCCGCGACTGGACGGGTGGATCACTCGGAACGCAGCCCGCGCGCTATGGCGATGGCCTCTCGCTCTATGCCATGCAGTTCGAGCCGAACCGTACTCTCGCGTACTACATCGTGCTCGGCATCTGGCTCGTCGGCCTCATCATCTGGGTGAAGGTCGACCGCAGCATGGACCGCTATGCGCTCGATGCCGCCTCGCAGGACGAGGACGCCGCCGCCTCGGTCGGCATCAACGTCACGCGAGAGAAGCTCAAGATCACAGCGCTCTCCTCGGCCATGTGCGCATTCGGCGGAGCGATCTACGGCCAGTACCAGATGTACATCGGCCCCGATACGATCGCCGGCCTCGGCGTTTCTCTCAACATCGTCTTTGCCGTGATCGCAGGAGGCATCTGGTCGCTTTTCGGGCCGACGTTCGGCGCCGTCTTCACGCAGGTGCTCGCCGAGACGCTGCGCGTCGGCTTGCGCGGCTCCGAAACACTGAGCAAGCTGCTGGGCCAGAGCGCATTGGCACTCGATACCTTCATTTACGGCCTGCTGCTCGTGCTCTTCATCATCTACATGCCGAAAGGTGTCATCGGCACGCTCACCGAGCGCTGGAAGCGAAAATCAGGTTAGCGATCGGCGCGGCGATCAGCATAAGCCAACAAAAAACGGCCGGGGCGAACCCGGCCGTTTCGATTCAAGCTGCTCGGCTCGAGGCTCAGAGCATCCCACAGACCGTCGCCGCGCTCGACTTGTCGACTGCCGCGCCTTCTTCGAGGTTGATCGACTTCACGACGCCGTCCTCGACGACCATAGAGTAGCGCCGCGAGCGAACACCGAGGCCACGCGCGGTGAGATCGAACTCCAGGCCGATCTTCTTCGTGAAGTCAGCCGAGCCATCGGCAAGGAACAGGATCTTGTCGGCAGCACCCGTCTCTTTCGCCCAGGCATTGAGCACGAACACGTCATTGACCGACACGCAGGCGATCGCGTCGATGCCCTTGTACTTGATGTCGCCGGCCATCTGAATGAAGCCGGGAAGATGCGTGTTATGGCACGTCGGCGTGAAAGCGCCCGGCACCGCAAACAGTACGACCTTCTTGCCGCCGAACACATCGGCCGTCGTCATGGGCTTCGGGCCTTCCGCGCTCATGGTATTGAACGTCGCGTCCGGCAGCTTGTCACCGACCTTGATGGCCATGATGCTTAATCCTTCCCGGTTTGGATTGAACGAGCTGGCGCTGGAGGCGCCGAGGCGCGGGGCACAGGAAAGCGCCGCCGTCCGCGCAACCATAGCGGCTCTCGATGACGTGGCCAAGCGCTTGGCGACGTATCAGCTGCTTACCAATTGAGCGCCGCACCTTGCCGGAGCACGGCATCGATGGCCGGGACGAAACCATTGCCTTCGCCGTGCAGCAGAATTCCCTGAAAAAGGCTGAGCGGCGCGCGGCTGCCTTTGCGTCCCTGGACGATGACGCGGTGCGCTTCCGCGCCTGCACGCGGGTAGAGCGGCAGCACACGGAGCCCTCCGAAGCGGCGGCCGAGGCCATCAAGGAGCGCGCCCAATGCATTAGCACGATGGATCACCGTCACGAGCCCATTGCTCGCCGCAGCAGTTGCGAGAAAGCGGCACCACTGGTCGAGCGCGCCATCCGCCATCTCGTGTGATGCCGCCTTGAGATCAGCTGGCGAGCGTGTTCCGCGTCCCTCGGTGAAGTACGGCGGGTTTGCGATGACATGCGAGAACGCGCCAGCGCTCACGCCCATATCGGCCTCACGTGAGCGATTGATCCCTGCACCACCTTCCGCGACGTCGAGCTCGACAACGCGGACGCGCGCGTCAAGCCCATTGCGCGTGGCATTCTGGCGGGCGAGTGCCGCGAGTGCGGGCTCGCGCTCGACAAGCGTTACGTGCGCATTGGGCACACGACGCGCCACGCAGAGCCCCGCAACGCCGACGCCGGCACCCGCATCCAACACCCGCGCCTGCTCGCCGTTCCCAGCACCACAGGCGGCCGCAAGCAGAACTGCATCGAGACCGGCGCGGTAGCCCCGAGAAGGCTGCAGGATTTCGAGGGCGCCGCCGAGGAAGGCATCGGTTGTGAATGCGTCGTCCGTGCTCATGACTCGCTATCGGAGAATGTCGCGCCTCGTCGGGGACCTTCGCGGACGATCCATTGACCGAGGTCGGCTTCCTCGAGGATCTGAGCCGCGCGTGGCCAGTCTTCCGCGAGAACGAGTACGCGGCGCGGGAACACGCCGATCGAGCCTTCCGTGATGCTCATGTGCGTATCGGCGATGTACACGGCGATGCCGGCCTCTCGAAACAGAGCCTCGACGAAGCTGATGAGGACTGGATCGTTCGCCCGGACAATGAGCTGCATCGGCACTCCTGAAAATATGGCCGCGATGACCACCTGTCGCACGCAAAGCGCCACCGGTCACGCCTCTTGCAAAACCCGCGCGCCAACGTCGGGATCCCTCAAATGCAAAGCATTTCAGGAAGAGGCGGTTAAGCAATATCCAGCACGCACAAGATGTTTATCTGAATTCATGCAATCATAGATTGTGGAGGAGGCGCGCACCGGGAGAGCCATCATGTCGACATTGGAGATGCCTGCCTGCCTCGCGCTGCTGCTGGTCATGGCCAACCTCGCGCTGTGTCTCAACTCTGAGAACCGGCTGCTCATTCCCAACACGGCTCCACAGGCCGTCATGGCACTGGACGGCGCTCTCGCGATCACACTCTGCGGCGAGGCAGGTGCAAGCACCGCAAAAGCTGCGTCAGCCAGGGCCGCGAACTGCTAGCGCTTTGCCAGCGCGCGATCGAGGAACTCGAGCCGGTCCTGTCCCCAGAAGAACTCGCCGGACGGCAGCACGTAGCTCGGCGCACCGAAGACACCGCGATGCAGCGCTTCGGCGGTGTTCCTGCTGTGGATCTCATCGAGTTCCGCATCCGACGGCCCCGCCTTGCGGATCGCCGCCGCATCGAGCCCAGCGCGCCTGGCAGCTTCCGCGACGACCGCCTCGTCGCCGAGGTTGGCCTCGAGTTCCCAGATCGACCGGCCGAGTTCCTGCGCGAGGCGACAGGCGTCCTTGCCTTGCAACTCGGCGGCAATCACCAGACGGCTGCCGAGTGTCTCATCGGACGGAAAATGCTTCGGCTCGAGATTGATCGGCACCTTCCGATAGTCGCGCCAGCGCTTGAGCTCCATCATGCGATAGGCGCGACGCTCCGGCGAGCGCTTCGGCAACGGAAGTCCCCCCGTCTTCGAGAAGACCTCGCCGTACTTCGTCGGCTTGATGCGGACCGTGGCCCCATGACGCGCGGCGATCTCCGCGAAGAGAGCCGAGCCGAGGTACGTCCACGGGCTGTTGAGCGTCATGTAATAGTCGATGGTCGTCATGCAGTGATCCTCTCCTTCCGGGCGTGTTGTCCGCGTTATTCCTGAGCGCCGCGGATCATTGTGTAGATGTGCGAGAAATCCATGCCGCCCTCGCCTGCGAGGTCATGCAGCGCATAGAGCTGCACAGCGAGTGCGCCTAAGGGGCTTGTCGCGCCGACGGAGGCCGCCGCCGACTGCGCGAGCCGCAGGTCCTTGAGCATGAGCGCCAGCGCGAAACCCGGCTTGTAGTCGTTGTTCGAGGCCGCACGCTCGGAGAGCCCAGGCACCGGACAGAAGCCAACGGCGGCGGTCGACTGGCCCGAAGATGTCGAGACCACATCGAACAGCGATTGCGCGGAGAGGCCGAGGCGCTCGGCAAGCGCGAAGCCCTCCGACGCGGCGACCATGTTGATGCCGGCCATCATGTTGTTGCAGATCTTGGCCGCTTGCCCGAGCCCCGCACCGCCGCAGTGCACGACCTTGCTGCCGACCTTTTCGAGGATCGGGCGCGCGCGGGCAACAGCCTGATCCGTGCCGCCGAGCATCAGCGTGAGCGTCGCTGCCTTGGCGCCAACCGTACCGCCTGAAACGGGCGCGTCGACGACATCGAGACCGCGCGCGGCCGCAATGGCGTGCGCTTCCTTCGCGCTCGCGACGTCGATCGTCGAGCAGTCGATCATGAGCGCGCCTGCCGGCACCGCCTCGATGATATCGCGCCAGACGCTCAGCACATGCTTGCCCTGCGGCAGCATGGTGATGACGACATCGGCGCCCTTCACGGCATCCTGCGCGGACGCTGCGATCTGCACGCCTTCCTTCTCGGCCGCAGCACGCAGATCGGCAACGAGATCGAAGCCGCGCACCTTGTGTTGACCCTTCACGAGGTTGCCCGACATCGGGCCACCCATGTTGCCAAGGCCGATGAATGCGATGTTCGCCATGGCTCAGGCCTTCCCTTTGATCATGTTGATGATGCCGGAGAAGTCATCTCCAGCGTGGCCCTGCGAAACAAACAAGTTGTAGAGCTGGCTCGCCGCGGCCCCCATCGGCGTCGAGGCGCCGGCACTTCGCGCGGCCTCCTGCGCAAGCCCGAGATCCTTCTGCATGAGCGCGGCCGCGAAGCCCGGCTTGTAGTGGTTGTTGGCAGGCGACGTCGGAACAGGACCAGGAACGGGGCAGTACGTGGTCACCGCCCAGCTCTGACCCGACGAGGTCGATGCGACATCGAACAGCGCTTCGTGCGAGAGACCAAGCTTCTCCGCGAGATTGAAGGCCTCGCAGGTGCCGATCATGGTGATCGCCAGCATCATGTTGTTGCAGATCTTCGCCGACTGACCCGCGCCCGGATCGCCGCAATGCACGACCTTCTTGCCGACGCCCGAAAGAATGGGCTGCCCCTTGGCGAAGGCGTCCTTCGTGCCACCGACCATCAGCGTGAGCGTCGCGCCTTCGGCACCGCCGACCCCACCGGAGACAGGCGCATCGAGCGAGAGCATTCCCGCCTTCGCTGCCATGTCGTGCGCCGCACGCGCCGACGCCACATCGATCGTCGAGCAATCGATGAAGATCGTACCGGGCTTTGCCGCCGAGAGAAGACCGCTGCCCCACACATCCAGCACATGTTTGCCGGCCGGCAGCATGGTGATGACGCAGTCCGCGTCCTTCGCAACGTCGAGCGCACCATTCGCCTTCTCGACCTTGCACGCGACTGCCTTCTCGACATTCGATGTCACGAGGTCGAAGCCGAGCACCTGATGGCCCGCCTTGACGAGATTGCCGGCCATGGGCAGGCCCATGTTGCCAAGGCCGATGAAGCCTATGCGTGCCATTTCGTTTCCTCCGTTTCTTGAATGCGATGAGCCGTTGCGTACGCTCAGCCGCGCAGCACCTTGCCCGGATTCATGATGTTCTTGGGATCGAGCGCCATCTTCACCGCCGTCATCATGCCTATCTCGACAGGGCTCTTGTAGCGGTAGTTCTCTTCCATGCGCAGGCGGCCGATGCCGTGCTCGGCGCTGATCGATCCGCCAAGCGACACGACGATGTCGTGCACGATCTTGTTCATGCTCGGGTACTCGGCGTGGAACCGCTCGTACGTCCAGTCCGCGGGACGGATCGGATTGTAGTGCAGGTTGCCGTCGCCGACATGCCCGAAGCAGCAATGACGCACGCCGGGATAGGCCTTCTCGACCGCCGCATCGGCCTTCTCGATGAATTCGGGAATGCGCGAGAGCGGCACCGAAATGTCATGCGCGATCGAACCGCCGGCCGACTTCTGCGCCTCGGCAAGATCCTCGCGCATCTTCCAGAGCTTGCGCGCCTGCTCGCCGGAAGTCGTGATCATGGCATCGCGCACGAGGCCGCTCTCCATGGCCGCACCGAGCGCATCGGCGAGCGGTCCGTTGAGCGTACCCGGCTCGCCTTGGCCGGCAACCTCCATGAGCACGTACCATGGATGGGTGCTCGGCATGGGGTCGCTGTGGCCCGGAACGCCCGTCAAAAGCAGGTCGATAATCTGGCGGCGCAGAAGTTCGAAGGCCGAGATGGATTCGCCGAGCTTACCGCGCAGAACCGAGAGCAGTTCGACGGCAGCTGCCGGACTCTCCACGCCGATGTAGGCGCTGATCGCGTCGGACGGCTTCGGAAACAGTCGCAGCGTCGCGCCTGTGATGATCCCGAGCGTGCCTTCGGCGCCGATGAAGAGCTGCTTCATGTCGTAGCCGGTGTTGTCCTTGCGGAGACCGCGCAGGCCATTCCAGATCTCGCCGTTCGCCAGCACGACTTCGAGGCCGAGAACGAGCGCGCGCGTATTGCCGTAGCGCAGGACTTGATTGCCGCCTGCATTGGTCGAGATGTTGCCGCCGATCTGGCACGAGCCTTCAGCGCCGAGACTCAGCGGGAAAAGACGGTTGGCGTCCGACGCCGCCTGCTGGATTTCCTTGAGGATGACGCCGGCGTCGACGGTGATCGTGTCGTTCGCCGTGTCGATGCCGCGAATACGCTTCATGCGCTGCGTCGAGATGATGACTTCGCTCATATCATCGTGCGGCTGGCTGGCACCCGTCAGACCGGTGATGCCGCCTTGCGGGACGATGGCCGTGCCGGTCTCGGCGCAAATGCGGACGAGCGCCGAAACCTCCTCGACATTCGCGGGGCGGAGGACGAGGGGCGCGTTGCCTTCCCAGATGCCGCGCCACGCACGGCAGTAAGGCGCGATGTCCGAAGGATCATCAATCGTACCGGCGGGGCCAACGACACTCTTGAGGCGCTCAAGAACATCGCTTCCCACCTGAGCCCGCCGCGTCATCGTCGCCATGCCCGTGCTGTCTCCGCTTTCGATCGAGAATGCGGCGGCACATTAGCAGCACGGCAAGCAGCGGCAAACGTAACGGCGGCCGATCACACGGTCCGCATGGGCCCTAAGCGTACAGTGCACGGCGCTGCCGAGAGGCGCGGCCTTACGGCGCGTGCTTCGCAAACGGAAACGGCCGGCCGACGGATTGTCGACCGGCCGTCCGTTTAGGCTGCAGCCTTAGTGGTAGTGCCGCCGATGGTACCGGTACGACCAGCCACCATGGTACGGCCGAACGTATTGGTAGTGCGGCCTCACATAGCGGCGTGGGGCACGATAGTGGTGCCAACGGACCACCGGGCGGTGACGCCAGTGATGGCGATGGTAGTGACGGCGATGGCTGTAGCCGTAGCCGGTAGTCTGCACAAGACTAGTTCCGGCCTCGGTGCTCTTTGGCACCGTAATCGGAGCCGCCTGCGCTGTAACAGCGCCGCCCACCAGTGCAATAAATCCACCAACTACTGCTGCCAGAAGAGTTCGTTTCATGCTTCACTCCTTCGTAGCTCTGCGTTCTCCCAGCGCTGATACGAAGATTATTCGAATTCATGTGAACCCACGCTGAATTACTTGTTCATCCCCCCGCTAGGCACTTGACACAGAAGGCATGTTTCGCCCGTGCTTCCGCCACATTGTTGCCCGCAAATCGACGCTGCTTTAAGGGCACTTCCAGGGGAGATTCGGTCGCCTGACCTTGTTTCTTGCCGACAGACGCGGAGGCCGGGTTCCGTGAGGGCAACGACGGGCAGAGGACGTGCGAGATTGGCCGCGCGCCGCAATCTCGGCGGCAGCGATCGACACCGCGTGCGGCGACGGCACGAATGACAAATCTCGCCGCATTACCAGAGGGTACGCGCCTCGCGGAGGACTATCGCATCGAGCGCGTCCTCGGCGCCGGGGGCTTCGGCATCACTTATCTCGCCGAAGAAGTCCCGCTCGCGCGCATGGTGACGATCAAAGAGTATTTCCCGGTCGATTTCGCCATTCGCGACTTGAAGCAGGGCGCCCAGCCCCGCTCGCAGGATTGCACGGGCGACTACCAGTGGGGGCTCGACCGGTTCCTCGACGAAGCACGCACGCTCGCCCGGTTCGATCATCCGAACATCGTCCGCGTGTACCGCTTTTTCCGCGAAGCCAACTCCGGCTTCATCGTGCTGCACTACGAGGACGGCAAGAGCTTCAAGGCCTGGCTCAAGGCGCTCGGCCGCGCGCCGCGCCAGCATGAACTCGACCGCGTCGTGCCTCCGCTGCTGGACGCGCTGTCGCTGATCCACGCCTCGGACTTCCTCCATCGCGACATCGCGCCGGACAACATCATCATCCGCAATGACGGCTCGCCCGTCATGATCGACTTCGGCTCGGCGCGGAGCGACATCGCCCAGCATTCACGCACCGTGTCGGCGCTCGTGAAGCCGGGGTACAGCCCCTATGAGCAGTACGCGACAAACGCACGCCAGCAGGGCCCGTGGACGGACATCTATTCGCTCGGTGCGACGCTCTATCAGGCCGTGACGGGCAAGCGCCCTCCGGATGCGCCCTCCCGCATGGTGGCCGACGAAATGGTGCCGGCGCGCGATGCCGCCATCAGCTCGTATCGGCCGGGCTTCCTCGCGGCGATCGATGCGGCGCTGGCCCTAGATATCACCTCACGGCCACGCTCGATCGACGTGTGGCGCAAGCAGCTCATGGCGCCACCCGGTAAGCCGGAAGAGGCAGCAGAGATTGCGCTGACACCCCCCGAGCCGGCGAAGGTCCGGACGGCGGACAGCGCACCACCCAAGCCCAAAGCGAAAGCGCCGCCCAAACCTAAGGAAAGCGAACCGGCCGCCGTCCCGAAGATCATCAAGGAGGCGAAGGAGGCCAAGAAATCCGCGGCGAAGGCCGATGGCGATGTTGCATTGGCTACGCCGCCCGTCGAGACTCCGGATCGCCCGATTTCCTCAGGAAAAGTTGCGGCGATCTTCAGCGAATGGCGCGCGCGACGCGCGGAGGCCAAGGCGAACGCGCCAGCAAGGGAACCCATCGCGGCGCCGCAAGTAAAGCAAGCAGCGAAAGCCAGTGCCGCCCCTGCTGCTGTCGCCGTCGTCGAAGCTCCGCCTAAAAAAGCCAACCTGCCGGTCCCTGTGCCGCGCCGCAATCCAAAGGCCATGAAAACAAAGAAGAAGAGCCGCTGGTGGCGCCCGCTTCTCGTCAAGGCCATGATCGGCTTCGGGGTGGCTTGGCTTGCCGTCAACTACCAGAATGCGCCGCCTCGCTCCGAGCGCCAGGGCGCAGGCACGATCACGAGCGGCCAGATCGCCTCGCCACAGGTCGGCGAAATCAATGGCCATAAGGGCGGCGTCGCGAGCGTCGGCCACACGTCCGATGGGCGCTTCATCGTCACCGCGGGCGAGGATGCCACCCTAAAAATCTGGCACACCAGCACGCGCACGCTTTTCCGCAGCATCGACCTCGATGCCGGCGCCGCGACGTCACTCACCGTCGGCCCGACCCGCGCCATAACCGGACACAAGGACGGCCGCATCACGCTGTGGGATCTGGAGTACGGCCTGCGCGTCGCAGCCTTCAAGCGCAACGAGGCCGACATCTCGTCAGTGGCCTTCGCGGGCTCGCCGGAGCGCGTACTCGCCGCCGGCAACGACGGCAAGCTCACGCTGCTGGATGCCCGCACGCCCGTGTTGCCGGTCCATGTGTTCGATGGCCACGAGAACGCCGTGCAGGCGGTCACTTTCTCCGCGCCGCGCAACCTCATTGCCTCGGGCGGCGCCGACCGCACGGTCCGCACGTGGAGTGCCGAAACGCTGGCGGAGACGCGCATCTATCGTGGTCATCGCGAGCCCATTGCCTCCCTCGCCTTTGCGCCCGATGGGCGCCGCCTCGCCTCGGGCGATCTCGCCGGCAATGTCCGCATCTGGTCCATGACGACGCGCCGCGTTGAGCGCTCGATCCAGGCCCATACGGGAACCGCGGCCGCCCTCGCCTTTTCAGGAGACGGGCGCTGGCTCGCTACGGCCGGCCGGGACGGGCGCGTGCGCCTCTGGGATGTGACCCGGCACCGGCCGCCACGCACCTTTGCCGGGCACACGGGCGAAGTACGCGCGCTGAGCTTCGCCCCGGACGGGACAACGCTGGCTTCGGCAGGGGCCGATGGGGTGGTCCGTCTCTGGTCCACGGCGTTCATGGCCCGCAGCGGCACGTGAGAACAGGTCCAGGTTGCCTCAGCGCCCAGTGATAAACGTGCCGTTTTGCTTGCCAAACGGGCCTGGGAAGTCCAAGTTTGAGCCACAACGAATCGTGGCGGACTCGGCATACAAAACATGTGCGTCGGGGGTTTTACTGTCTCCGTACTCAGGCCACGGGCGTACGATGCGACGTTTGTCAGGTGGGATTCAAAATGCGGTTTGTCATTGAACGTGGCGACCTTCTGCGCGCACTCGGGCACGTCGCGAGCGTCGTCGAAAAGCGCACGACGATCCCGATCCTGTCCAACGTGCTGCTCCGCGCCAACGCCGAGGGCCTCCAACTCAAGGCGACCGACCTCGAGCGCGAGGTCGTCGAGAGCGTTTCCGCCAACGTCACGACGCCCGGCGCCGTGACGGTGCCCGCGCACATGCTCCACGATATCGTGCGCAAGCTCCCAGACGGCGTCCAGATCCGCATCGAGCGCGAGCCGGAGCGCGAACGCGTCTCGATCATCGCTGGCCATGCGCGCTTTGCCTTGCAGGCGCTGCCGGCCGATGATTTCCCGGATCTCGCAGCCGGACAGATGTCGCACAGCTTCGAGATCGCCTCGGGCGACCTCAAGCGCCTCATCGAGAAGACGCGCTTTGCCATCTCGACGGAAGAGACGCGCTACTACCTCAACGGCATCTACCTCCACCCCGCAAAGGCCGACGGCAAGCCATGCCTGCGCGCCGTTGCGACGGATGGGCACCGGCTCGCGCAGTTCGACCTCGCCCAGCCCGGCGGCGTCGACGGGATGTCGGGCATCATCATCCCACGCAAGACCGTGCACGAACTCTATCGCTTGATCGAAGCGAGCGACGCGCCCGTCCGCGTCGAGGTCTCGCCGGCCAAGGTGCGTGTCGAGATCGGCCCGATCACCATGACCTCGAAGCTCGTGGACGGCACATTCCCCGACTACGGCCGCGTCATCCCGCAGTCGAACGACAAGGTGCTCGAGGTTTCGAGCCAGGTGTTCATGGGTGCTGTCGATCGCGTCTCGACCATCGCGAGCGAGCGCGTGCGCGCCGTGAAGTTGAACATCGCACCGGGCAAGCTCGTGCTCTCCGTGAACAATCCCGACGGCGGCAGCGCGACCGAGGAAGTCGACGCGCAATTCTCGGCGCCGGCCATGGAGATTGGCTTCAACGCACGCTATCTGCTCGATATTTCGGGCCAACTCGAGAGCGACTCGCTGAAGTTTCTTCTCTCTGATCCGGGCTCACCGACCATCCTCAAGGACGTCGGCGATGAGAGCGCCCTCTACGTTCTGATGCCGATGCGGGTGTGACGGCACACGAAGGCATGGCTGAAGTTTCCGGCATGGAGTCGCCAGGCGCAGGCGCGCGCGTGTGGGTCGAGCGCCTGACGCTTACCGATTTCCGCAATCACACGCGCTTCTCGCAAACCTTCGACGCGCGCCCTGTCGTGCTGACGGGACCGAACGGCGCCGGCAAGACCAACCTCATCGAGGCCATCTCGCTGCTGGCGCCGGGGCAAGGCCTCAGGCGCGCACCCTATCCGGAGATCGCACGGCGCGGCGCCGACGCGTGGGCCGTTGCCGCGCGCGTGCACACGCCGATCGGGCCAGTAGACATCGGCACGGGTCTGACGGGCGTCAGCACAGCCTCCAATCGCACGGGCCGCACAGTGCGGATCGATGGGGAACAGCAGAGCGGCTCCGGCATTCTCGCCGACTACGTGGAGATGGTCTGGCTCACGCCGGCGATGGACGGCCTTTTCACGGGCGCGGGTGGTGATCGCCGCCGCTTTCTCGACCGCATGATCCTGTGCTTCGATCCCGGCTACCGTACGCGCGTCAATCACTTCGAGCGCGCCATGGCGCAGCGCAATCGACTGCTCGAAGAGGGCGTGCGCGAGAATGCGCGGCTCGAAGGCCTCGAAATCGTCATGGCGGAGACAGGGGTCGCCATGGCGGCCGCACGCGCGCAGACGGTCGCGGCTCTGGCCACCATGATCGAGGCACGGCGCGACCGCGCGACAGCCTCCGCCTTTCCCTGGGCGAAGCTCGAACTCGAAGGCGCGCTCGAAGCGGCGCTGGCCGAGCGCCCGGCAGTCGAGGTCGAGGATGCCTATGCGCGCACACTCGCCAATGTCCGCGACCGCGACCGCGGCGCCGGCCGCGCACTCGACGGCCCGCACCGCAGCGATCTCGTGGTCGGCCATGGCCCCAAGGATGCGCCTGCGCGGCAGTGCTCGACGGGCGAGCAGAAGGCGCTGCTGGTCGGCCTGATCCTCGCCCATGCCGAGCTGATGGCCGAGCGCCGGCAGGGCGCCGCCCCCATCCTGCTGCTCGACGAAATCGCCGCCCATCTCGATGCATCACGCCGCGCCGCCCTCTTCGACGAGATCGTCGCGATCGGCACTCAGGCCTGGATGACGGGCACGGATATCGACGCGTTTTCGGCCCTTGGCGAACGCGCGCAAAGGCTCACTTTGGGCGAACTCGGAACCCCGCAATAGGGGTAAGCCCGCATACGTGCATCGTTGACCACATAAATACTTGATTTTGCGATATTTTTATCGCTGGAAATCATGTCGCAGTCGCGACGATTTCGCATCCGTTCCAAGCGCTGTTGTGCTATAAGAATCTGCAATAAATTCAGGCCTCCAGGACACCTTTGACATGACTGCTACGCCGGCCCCCGAGCGCAACGGCGCTGACGACTATGGCGAGGACGCCATCAAGATGCTCAAGGGCCTTGATGCCGTGCGCAAGCGCCCCGGCATGTACATCGGTGACACCGATGACGGTTCCGGCCTTCACCACATGGTCTACGAGGTCGTGGACAACGCGATCGACGAGATCCTGGCCGGCTACGGCACGGAATGCCACGTCACGCTCAATGCCGACGGCTCGGTGACAGTCCGCGACAACGGCCGCGGCATCCCGGTCGGCATCAAGCAGGACGACGACCAGGACCCGAAGCGCTCGGCGGCCGAGATCGTCTTCACCGAGCTGCACGCGGGCGGCAAGTTCGACCAGAACTCCTACAAGGTCTCCGGCGGCCTGCACGGCGTCGGCGTCTCGGTGGTGAATGCCCTGTCGACTTGGCTCAAGGCCCGCATCTGGCGTCACGACAAAGAGCACGTCATCGAGTTCAACGAAGGCGTGCCGGTCGCGCCGCTCAAGGTCGTCGGCGAGACGACCGGTCAGAAGGGCACCGAGGTCACGTTCCTGCCGAGCCCGAACACGTTCACGATGATCGAGTTCGACTACAGCACGCTCGAGCACCGCCTGCGCGAGCTCGCGTTCCTGAACTCCGGCGCGAAGATCGTGCTTACCGATGCGCGCCACGCGGACGTGAAGCAGCAGACGCTCGTCTATGACGGCGGCACGGCTGCCTTCGTCAAATTCCTCGACCGCTCGAAGAAATCTCTGGAAGGCCTGAGCGAGCCGCTCATGGTCCAGTCAGAGAAGGACGGAATCACCGTCGAGGTCGCCCTCTGGTGGAACGACAGCTACCACGAGAACGTGCTCTGCTTCACGAACAACATCCCGCAGCGCGACGGCGGCACACATCTCGCCGGCTTCCGCGCCGCGATGACGCGCATCATCAACAAGTACGCGGACGAGAGCGGCATCGCCAAGAAAGAGAAGGTCGATCTCACGGGCGAGGATTCGCGCGAAGGTCTGACCTGCGTGCTCTCGGTGAAGGTGCCGGATCCGAAGTTCTCCAGCCAGACGAAGGACAAGCTCGTCTCCTCCGAGGTCAAGCCGATCGTCGAAAGCATCGTCAGTGAGCAACTCGCGGCGTGGTTCGAGGAGCATCCGCGCGAGAGCAAGGCGATCATCTACAAGATCGTGCAAGCTGCGCAGGCGCGCGAGGCCGCCCGCAAGGCGCGCGAGATCACGCGCAAGGGCGCGCTCAACCTGAATTCGCTGCCCGGCAAGCTCGCCGAGTGCCAGAGTCGCGATCCCGTCGCGACCGAGCTGTTCATCGTCGAGGGCGACTCGGCTGGCGGCTCGGCCAAGCAGGGCCGCAACCGCGAGTTCCAGGCCGTGCTGCCCATCCGCGGTAAAATCCTGAACGTCGAGCGCGCGCGCATGGACAAGATGCTGTCGAGCCAGGAGATCGGCACGCTCATCACGGCGCTCGGCACCGGCATCGGGCGCGGCGACGACGGCGGCTTCAATCTCGACAAGCTGCGCTACCACAAGATCATCATCATGACGGACGCCGACGTGGACGGCGCCCACATCCGCACACTGCTGCTGACGTTCTTCTATCGGCAGATGCCCGAACTCGTGCAGAAGGGCCATCTCTACATCGCAC